>DUEK01000052.1 GCA_011192155.1 Thermoflexia bacterium | reverse complement strand
GTGCTGAGGAACTAGCCAGCGCCTTCCCGCAGGTCATAACCTGCGGGAGAGTAAAGGGAGGATACAAATGATCAAGCAAAATGTTTCGAGCGTTATCGCAGCGTCGCTCGCGGCGCTGGTCGGAGCGGCGGCCCTGTTACTCCTGCTGCGCGGACCGGCGCCGGCCCGCGCGGACAGCCCCCACTACGTGGCGTCCGACTGCACGGGCGTATCATCTCCATGCCACACCACCATCCAGGATGCGGTGAACGCCGCCAGCCCCGGCGACGAGATCCGCGTGGCCACGGGCACTTACACCGGCGTGCAGACTCTAGGCGGCGGCGTCCAACTGGTGTACATCAGCAAGACTGTGACCATCCGCGGCGGCTACATCGCCCCCGGTTTTGCCGACCCGCCTGACCCAGATAACAACCCCACGGTGCTGGACGCCGAGGGACAGGGGCGGGTGATCTACGTCGCAAGCAGCATCTCCCCCACCATCGAGGGGCTGTGGATCACGGGCGGGAATGCGTCCAACGCGCTCGTCAGCAATGGCCGGGGCGGCGGCATCTATAGTAACGGCGCCATCCCGATCATCGTGAACAACGTGATCACCGGCAATATCGCCTACACCAGCACCAGTAGCTGGGGCTATGGCGGCGGCATCTACGTTTCGAGCCCGCCGGGCGTGGCCGTTATCACGGGCAACCAAGTGCTCTCCAACGTCGCCAGCACCTCTTACCATGCCTACGGCGGCGGCATCTATCTAGGGGGCGCGTCCTCGGCCCAGGCGGTGAACAACGTCGTGTTGAGCAACACGGCCAGCATCACCGGTGGCCGGGGCTATGGCGGCGGCATCGCCCTCTCTGGCGGCAACGGCGTCACTGTGACCGGCAACCGGGTAGAGGGCAACGTCGCCCAGGGAGGCCCGGCCGCTTCGTTCGGCAGCGGAGGGGGCGGTATCTATTGTCATAGCAGCGATGACGCGACGCTCGGCGACAACATCGTGCGATACAACACCGCCAGTGTGCCCGCCAATGGTCGAGGCGGGGGGATAGGAATTGACCGGTGCCAAAGACTGACCGTCGTCGGCAATACACTGCAGGGCAACGTCGGCTCCGCAGGTACGACGACGGGTGGGGGCCGGGGCGGCGGGCTAGGAGCTTATGCAGCCCGCGATCTGGTCATCAACGGTAACCGGGTGTTGAGCAACACCGCTGGCTTCTATACAGGCTGGGGCGGCGGTCTCTACTTATCGCGCAACACCACGTTCACGATGACCAACAATATCGTAGCCGCCAACAGCGCTAATTATCAGGGTGGCGGAATGGCATTCGAGACCGGCGGCGCCAGCGAGCCGGTCACCGGCACGCTGGCGCATAATACCTTCGCCGCCAACGACCGGGGCAGCGGAAATGGCCGGATCGCCATTCACCTCAACGATCCCTACGTCACCCTGGTGCTGACCAACAACCTGATCTACAGTCACACCTATGGCGTCTACGCCACGACGGGCAGCACCGCCACGCTCTACAACACCCTCTTCTACGCCAACAGCAGCGGCGACACCGGCGGACCGGGCATCATCGTCAACACCGATCCGATCACGGGGCAGGACCCGCTGCTGGATGCGGGTTACCACCTGCAAGCCGGATCGCCGGCCATCAACGCCGGCGTGGACGCGGGCGTGAGCACCGATATTGACGGCGACCCCCGCGTAGGGCCGCCCGACGTCGGCGCCGACGAGTTCATCGCAACCGTCTACCTGCCGCTCGTGCTGCGCAATCACTGACATCAAAAAGGTGCGACGCACTTCCACGCGGCCGCGGATTGCGCTGCGTCACACCTCTCACTCGTATACTCATAGGCCATTTTGTTCACAGTTCAAATCACATAAAACAAAACTTTGGACTCGTCGTTCGCTGATATTTAATTTGCAAATTGAAATTTACTACCCCTATATCTTGGGGTTGTTCTGAGCAAAATCGCAATATATGGCCTGCGCACATATTGGTGCGCTAATTGAGAATAATTCATTGCATTTGGCTGAATTTTTCCCCACTTGGCACCCAAAAAAGGAAGTAAAATGGGAATAACGCCCCACTTTTTGAAAACTCGATCTAAAATGAGCGAACGTTCAGTTTGGAGGTGCAATATGAAAAACCGATGGATGCTCTTTTCAACAGTAGCGTGTGGAGCGATACTGGCCCTGATACTGGGCCTCGCAGCGCAAAAAGTGGAAGCAGCGGGCGGCAGCCGCCTGGACGGAGGACCTGTGCACGCTGACCGGGGCGCGGCCCTGTTCGCGATGACGGCGGTGACGACGACCGAAACCCGCATCGCAGTGGACAAAGCCACGGCCACGCTGGCCGTGACGAATGGCTCAGAAATCGGCTATGACTTTGTCCTGAGCAGTATGGGACCATACGGAAACGCAGACTATGACGCGCTCAACCCAGCCGTGGCCTACAACAGCCAGGACAACCAGTACCTGGTGGTCTGGTCCGGCTCCGACGACATCGTCGGCGAGTACGAGATCTGGGGCCAGCGGGTGAACGCAGCCACCGGGGCCCAGATCGGCGCCGATTTCCAGATCAGTTTCATGGGGCCCGCTGATGATCCAGACTACGACGCGGAGGAACCGGACGTGGCCTACAACAGCCAGAGCAACGAGTACCTGGTGGTGTGGTCCGCCGACCACTATGCCGACGGCGAGTTCGAGATATTCGCCCGGCGGGTGGATGCGGACGGAGATCTGCTCGGCTCGATGGCCCGCGTGAGCGTTATGGGACCTGGCGTGGACCCGAACTATGACGCCACCGACCCCGCCGTGGCCTACAACAGCATCGACAACACGTACCTGGTGGTGTGGGATGGCGACGACGATACCGGCGCATTGGTGGACGGCGAGTTCGAGATCTGGGGCCGGAGGCTGAACGCCAGCGCCGAGATGCTCGCAGCCCAGTTTCGCATCAGCGACATGGGGCCAGACGGGGACGCGGACTATGACGCGCGCGACCCGGACGTGGCCTACAGCGGCGTGAGCGGCTACGAATACCTGGTGGTGTGGGAAGGCGACAGCAACACCGGCCTATTGGCAAACAACGAGTTCGAGATCTGGGGCCAGCAACTGGAAGCCGACGGCGACGAGACAGGCACGAACGACTTTCGCATCAGCGACATGGGGGAATCCGGGGACGCAGATTTGGACGCACTCAACCCTGCGGTGGCCTACAACTCCACTGACTACCAGTACCTGGTGGTGTGGGAGGGCGATGACTACACTGCCAACGAGTTCGACATCTTTGGCCAACGGCTGAATGGCTACAACTGTAATGAGATGGGCGCGAACGACTTTCACCTGAGTCACGTCGGCAGCGGGCCCAACGGAGACTATGACGCGCTCAACCCAGCCGTAGCCTACGATCAGTACAACAATGAATACCTGGTGGTGTGGCAGGACGACGAGTTGGGCGTCGCCGAGTTCGAGATCTGGGGCCAGCAGGTGAACGCGGCCACCGGCGCGGCGGTCGGCATTGACACTCGCTTGAGTGACATGGGGCCGGACGGGGACGCGGACCACATAGCGCAGACCCCGGCGGTGGCCTACAGCGGCGCGAGCAACAACCAGTACCTGGTGACGTGGTCCGGCGACAATAGCACCGACGGCGAATTCGAGATCTGGGCCCAACGCTTCACCGGCGGCTACAAGGTCTACCTGCCGCTCGTCATGCGCAACTACCCGTAGCCAGATCGGCAGACTATCGAGCCTCCCGCGGGTTCAGAACGCGGGAGGCTTTGCTTGCCGTATCTGGTCAAGCCGTGTAAAATAGGGATAGGTCGCTGCTTCCAGCGCCGTCCGGTTCCGAGTTGACTGTCATACACATAGGAGGTGTGCTATGAAACACTCGCAATATCCATACCGCAATACAGACAAGCCCCTTGCCTCTCGCATCCTGCGTCTTGCACCCTGCGTCCTGCTGGGCCTGCTCCCGTTCCTGCTGGCGGCGAACTTTGCCAGCCTCGGCCCCACCCGCATCATCTTTCTGCACCACTCTTGCGGGCATAATCTAATTGACCAGGGCGGCGTGCGGGAAGGGTTCACCGCGCTGGGGTACGAGTTCTACGATCACGGCTACAACGGCGACGGCCTGCGGCTGGCCGACGGCTCCTACAGCGGCGACAATTTCGACGTCCCGGGCGACAACACCGACCCCGATGGCTTTGCCGATATCTTTGCCCAGCCGCTCCACGACCCGCCCGATAACACCTTCAGCTACTTGATGGAGTACGACGTCATCGCCTTCAAATCCTGCTTCCCGGTCAGCAACATTTGGGGCGACGAGCAGTTGGACGAGTACAAGTCCTACTACCTCGCCATCCGCGACCGGATAGACCAATACCCAGACAAGATATTCGTCATCGTCACCCAGCCGCCCCAGGTGCCCGGCAGCAGCGATCCCGGCGAGGCGGTGCGGGCGCGCGCTTTTGCCGATTGGCTACAATCGGACGAGTACCTGGCCGGCCATCCCAACCTCTTTACCTTTGACTTTTTCGGCCACCTGGCGGGCGCCGACAATTTCCTACGGCCCGAGTACCGCATGGACGACTACGACGCCCATCCCAACGAGCAGGCCAACCGCGCCATCGGCCCGCTCTTTGTAGAGTTTCTCGACCAGGCCATCAAGAGCTATGACTCTGGCGCGCCGCGCCCCACGCCCACCGCGCCCGCTGAGCAGCCGACATCCGAAGCAGTGCCCTCCGAACCGCCCCCCGTCATCGCGCCTCTGCCAGCGGCGGGTCTGATTGACGATTTCGAATCCACCACCGAACCCTGGGACACGAGCAGCGAGGGAGAGGGATCAATGATCGAATGTGGGGCGGACGCAGGGTTCGCTCACGGCGGAGCAGCATCCCTGCGCGTCCACTATGACATCGCGCCCGAAGGATGGACGGATTGCGGACAGTCCTTCGAATCTCCCCAGGACTGGAGCGACGGCGCGGGGATCTCTCTGTGGCTACGCTCCGAGGAGGCGAGAGAGTGGGTCACGCTGATGCTGTTCGCCGGCGACCCCGACAACCCAACCCCCTTTGAGGTGGATTTCGAAACCACGACGGAGAGCGCGGGAGGCTGGGCGCAGGTTGCCTTTCTCTGGACGGATTTTGAGAAAGCGGAATGGGTGGGCGACGAGGGATTGGCTGAACTTGACCCGGCGCGGGTACTGGGCTATGGGTTCAGTATCGGCGCGGATGGAGAGCAGACCGATGGCATCTTTTGGTTGGACGATGTCGCACTCGTCACTGGAGCGGAGCGGCCTCAGCCTGCCCCCACAGCAGAGCCGGTGGAAGAATCCACTGAGGAACCGGGGGAAGAGCTGGTCGAGGAACCTGAGGAAGAATCAGGAAGCGGAATCTGCCCCGGCGCAATGGCGCTACCGTTGGGAGCAATCGGCATTGTGCTGGCGAGCCACGGCCGCCGTTGCAGGTGATCCGTCGCCGGGGGCAGAGACCGGCTCAACCTTGCTATGTCTCTGCCCCCCGTTTTCCCCATCCCTTCCTTGTTTCCTTGCCTTCGCGTGGTATAATCTCACGTATTATGATCAACCATCCTCAACGCCCCGATGGCCGCCGGTGCGACGAACTCCGCCCGGTCACCTTCACCCTAGATTACGTCGAGTACGCCGAAGGCTCGGTGCTGATCGAGGCCGGCCACACCCGCGTGCTGTGCAACGTCAGCATTGAGGAGCAAACGCCGACTTGGATGACCGGGCGCGGAACCGGCTGGTTGACGGCGGAATACGCCATGCTCCCCCGCTCCACCCACACTCGCAGCCGCCGCGAGACCGACGGGTTGCGCGGGCGCACGCAAGAGATCCGCCGCCTGATCGGACGCTCGTTGCGCGCCGGAGTGGACCTCGACCTGCTGGGCGAGCGCGTGCTGATTGTGGATTGCGACGTGCTTCAGGCCGACGGCGGCACCCGCACCGCCGCCATCACGGGCGGCTACGTCGCCGTGGCGCTGGCGCTGCGCCGCTTGGCCGAGCGGGGAATGGTCCCGCCAGAAACGTTAAAGCCGCCGGTCGCGGCCATCAGTGTCGGCCTGGTGAATGGTGAGGTGCGCGCTGACCTGTGCTACGCCGAGGACCGCGACGCCGATGTGGACCTCAACGTGGTGATGACAGAGGATGGCCGCTTGATAGAAGTGCAAGGCACAGCCGAAGGCGCGCCCTTCTCACGAGAGACATTGAATCGTATGCTGGACGCAGCGGCGCAATCTATCGCCGGCCTCATCCAGCAGCAACACGAGGTGTTGACGTGAACGCTGCCGGCCTTACCCCCAAGCAGCGCCTCACCGTCCTTTTGATGATCGTAGCCGTCATTATCGTATTCGCCATGCTCGCGGGCTTTGTGGCCACCTCTCTTCAGGGTATAGAAAACGCGCCGCCCGCTACACCTTTGCCCCTCGCGCTCTCCTCGCCCGTGCCGCTTCCACCTCCACCGCCTACTCCTTATCCTATATCAGAAGAGGGCATTTGGTCACAAGTGCAGGCCGCCCGCATCTTTGACCAGATTGCCCATCAGGTAGAGACAGCACGCGGTCTATCTCCTCGCGCCGAGATACCGCTCAGCTTTCTCGACGAGCGTGAAATGACCACATTGCTGCGCCTGGTCTATACCGAGCGTGCGCTGGAGGCTCAACTGCTGCCCTATGTTGCTCTGGGGCTGTTGCCAGATGGTCGTATCCTCGCCCGCGCTCACCAGGCGGCGGGCGCCTATGTGCCCGAGCAGGAACAACTCTACGTTGCCACCGGGCAGTCGGCCGATAGCGACGACCAGGCGGTGCTGGCCCATGCCCACGCTCACGCTTTGCAGGATCAGCACTTTGATTTGGGAGCGATGGACGCACGCGCCACGACCACGGACAGTGCGCTGGCAGTCGAGGCTTTGATCGAAGGGGACGCCCTGCTCCTAACAGCGTTCTATCGCTATGGAGACCCGGCGGCGGCAGATTGGGACCATCTGACGGAACTGATCTTGCAGGCGGAACAGCCCGACTATGGGGGAGAGTTGGACGGCAACGTGGCTTGGGAACAACTAGAGCAATTTCCTTATCGGGAGGGGCGATGGTTCGCCGCTGCGCTTTTCCAGGCCGGAGGATGGCAGGCCCTCAACCGCGCCTACACCGCTCCACCTCGCTCCACAGAGCAAGTACTCCACCCAGAGCGCTATCTGGAAAAGCCAGACAGCCCCCCCCGCGTCACCGTACCCGATCTCGGCGGGGCGCTCGGCGCGGGGTGGGAACTGCGCCTGCGAGACACGCTGGGCGAGTTTGTCATTGGCCTGTACCTCAACACGCTACTGTCGGAGGAATCGGCCCGGCAAGCGGCAGACGGCTGGAGCGGCGACACTTTTGTTACCTGGGAGCACGAACAAGATGGTCAGGCATGCGTCTGGCGCACGATCTGGGATAGCACAGCCGAGGCAGAGGAGTTTGAGCGCGCCCTCGTCGCAACGATCCCCCACCGCTACGCGCTCGCCCGGCCTCTCGAACCACCGGATGACCCGCAGGCGCAGTGGTGGGAGACCGAGTCAAACGCAGTGTACGTCTCTCGAGTGGCGCGCTATGTGACATTCGTGGAGCTTCCCAACGCCGACCTGCTGGCAGATGTGGTGGAGATTTTGCCCTGAGAGCATTAAAGCGGCTTGTGCTCGCTGTCCTGGGCAAATCATTACTGATTCAACCGCAGATTCACGCCGATGAATACTAGATATGGCCCGAGAACTAGGGAAAATCTGTGTTCATCGGCGGTTAATTTCTGCACTTGGTATCTGGTATTAGTCGTCAGTCAACCAACTCGTTAGCTATCATTTTGCCAGGCTCAGTGATCCAAATTTCAGACCTCGGAGGTCTCGGAAGGTGACATTGGCAGCAAAATTGCTTAGATTGCGCCCGTTTTTACCGGCAAAGGCGCTCTCGAGAGACCTCCGAGGTCTTGTTGTCGTAACATTTTGAATCTACTGAAACTAGCACGACGAGCAAAGCCCCATCCGAGGATGGGGCTTTTTTCATTTGTGTCGCTCCAGGCGGCGCTCCCGGCGCAGTTCCAAACGGCGCTCCACAATGCAGAGCCGTTCCTCAAACTCTCGCAGCAACAATAGAATTTGACCAATAACTTGCTCGGTCGTCAATTGTTCCTGCTCCCAGGCCCGGATCACAGCGTCTAAACCATAGGTACCCATATCTCTGCTCCTTGCACACGTCGACGTGTATAAATGTCGAAAAACTCGGGGAGCCAACGCTCCCCGGATACTTTCCATTATACACGCAAACGTGTTGTTTGTCAAGAAGCAAAAGAATCAAGGTTCGGCGCTTTCCTCTTCCTCCTCTTTGGGCGCAGGCGTCCCCGTCACAGCCTGGTAGTCGAACCCCGCCTTTTCGGCAACGAGCGTGAGCAAGCGGTTCATTCCACCGCGAGGGCAGTACATCCCGGTCTCCCACTCGCTGATGGTCTGCTGGCGCGTGCCCAATTCTTCGGACATCTGCTGCTGAGTCATCTCCATGCTATCTCGCAGGGCACGGATAGATTTAGCATCCCACTGGTATTTGACCTTGCGCTTGCTCATTTCATTATTCTCCAGACTAATTTTACCCGTCTCCGCAGTCTGTGTCAAGCCCACGTCGCCGGGCGCGTCACCCGTTGCGCATGACGAGCGGCAGATAGGCTCGCTCCATCCGCCACAGGCCCAGCACCCCGTACGTTTCTGTGTACGTTTGTTGGCCCTGTGGCCAGGTGAAAGATAACGTGCGCTCGTGGTAAATCTCGCGCTCAGCGCTGCGCTCAATGCTGGTAGCCAGCAGACGGTAAGTCTGCCCGGCGTAGATAGTCGTGGTAAACTTGACCGCGCTGCCCACGGTGGGTGTGACCACGTCAGCGCCAACCTCATCCAGCAAGCGCAATGTCACCTGAGTCATGGTGATCTCGTCGGTCTCGGTGATGGGTTTGTTCCACACGTCGTCGCGGTTCTCATCAGCAAAGAAGGCCCCGATGCCGAGGTGGAGCGTGCTGGCGAGATCAAGCTCAGTGTGAGCTTGAGAATCCGCAGGCCAGTCCGAGCGGTTGCCGACGTGATCCATGGCCCGCGAACGAAAGTAGTAAGTATGCCCGTGCCGCCCACTGGTGAACTGGGTGGAGGTCGCCGTAGTCGAGTGCGCCAAGTCTACCCACTCACCGCCGGTCCCGTCGCGCATCTGCACGTCGTAGAGCCAGACGCCCGATTCGTTATCCTGCCCCTCCCAGGTGACGGTGAAGGTAGGGGAATAGGTAATCATCGGCAGCGGGTGGACGGTAGAAGTGGGCGGTTCGTTGGGTGTCTCAGATTCGATCAAGATGAGCGGATCGCCGCCTATGATATAGTCAGCGGAGTTGGATACCAGATTGGCCGTGGCACCCGGCAGGGTAAGGGTATAGAATCCGCCAGATGCGCTGATCGTCTGCGTGATTCCCAAGCGGTCCACGAGAGTAGCGGTTTCGATCACGGCAGGAAGCGTGTAATCGCTGGCGGTGGGGCTGTTGTTCCACAACACACTGGCCTTGCCGCGCGGCGTGCCCCACAGCGTGACCCGCCGGTGGGAGCCGGCCGTTTCACGGGCGACCAAGGTGGGAGAGATGAGGTAGGTGTTGGCGACCTGGTAGGCGACGTAGGCGGGCCGCAGGGAGTGATCGTTGCGGATCAGGCCAAAGTATTCGCTCATGTCAGAGTCGTGGGTGCGGAAAAAAAAGTATCGTTCCACGTCAGAGGCCCAAGCGTTGGCGTAGGATTGAATCAGGTATGCGGCAGCCTCATCCTGAGTGGCGGCATAGTCATACTTGCTGGGGTCAGGGTCCACCAAGCCGTCGTCCCACACGGGCACGCCGGTCTCGGTGAGCCAGATGGGATGGTCGCCCACGTTGTAGGTCGTCATCCCACTGCGGATGTTTGCCACCTCGTCGTAGATGCTAGAAGAACGACTGTAAAGGTGGACCGACATCACGTCGAAAAAGTAGTTGTTCTGCGATGCAGTTGGGTCGTCGTTGAGGGTACTCAGCACCCAGCGATAGTAACTGGTGTTGGCCCAGTAATGCAACCCGCCGAAGAGGACGGTGCAATCTGGGCAGGCTGCCTTGGTCGCCTGGTAGCCTATCTTGAGCAGTTGGGCGTAATCGGTGGAGGTGCCAGTCCAAAAGTAATCCCACTCTGGCTCGTTCCACATCTCCCAGTACTCCACCCGGTCTTTGTAGCGGGAGACAACGGTGTAAACATAGTTGCCCCAATGGTTGCCAGGATCATCCCACGAGAGATACAGGCCCTGAGGCGGAGCAGAGGCGACGCTGGTTGCTCGGAGCGTCGAGGCCACGCGAGGAGTCGGCGCGTACCAGCCAAAGGGACGCTGGTCGGAGGAGAACGCCCCAAGGCCGCCGGGCGCGCCCACCGATGAGGCCCAGTCGGGGGTCCAGAGCAAAATGCCGACCAGGTTCTCCATCCCGGCGGCGTGCAGATCGTCCACCAGGGTATCATAGGCCCCAAAGTTCCAATTGTTGTTAGTTGTCTCAATGTTCGGCCAGGAGAAATCGAAACGATCCCAACGGGAACCGGCATTGAGGGCCGGTTGGATGAATGGATGGCCTTCTCCCGTCTCTGGATCAGGGTAGAAAGAATAACACGCCCCCGCTCGCCCGTCCGTCTCCCCCACCGACGGCAGCGGTGAGATGAAAGCCATCTCTGCGACGGCGGGTGAGGTCGAAAGCAAAAGAGTCAATCCTGCCATAAAGGCCAAACCCAAGAAAGGTATGACCTGTCTCGTACTCAATTTCATATTTATCACCATCTCCCTATAATCGTGTCAACTCGTCAGGTTTCAGCCACCCAAAGAATACCACACCAGAGCCTGATAGGGGTTGCTATGCGGTTGCCGTTTGGTTAAAGCAACATCACGTGCAGGGACAACACAAGTATAACCACCCCGGGGAGCGACGTCAATGGGAAGTTGGTCATACCGCCTCCCTCTGACATCCACTTGGCAGGCTATCCAATTTGGAGTACACTAACGAGTAGGAGAGGAGGTCAAAAATGGCGACTAGACTAATTAAATCATCCGCCCCAGGCAAGATCATTCTCTTCGGCGAGCACGCCGTGGTCTACGAGCGAGCAGCCATCGCGGTGCCGGTCACGCAGGTACGAGCTACTGCCACGGTCGAACCAGCTCCGGCCGGCAGCGGCCTGACGCTCGTCGCCTCAGATCTGGACAGGAGCGTCCGCTTGGCAGTAGCGCCGGAGGGCGATCCACTGGCCGTCGCCGCGCGGCTTGCGCTTGCCCATCTTTCAGCCCCGGAACCGGACGGTGTGCTCACTATCAACTCGACCATCCCCATCGCCAGTGGGATGGGCAGCGGGGCCGCTGTCTCCACGGCGCTCGTGCGCGGGCTGGCTGGCTTCCTGGGCCACGCGCTGAGACCGGCAGAGGTCAGCGAGATCGTGTTCGAGGTTGAGAAAATCCATCACGGCACGCCCAGCGGGATTGATAACACCGTCGTCGCCTACGAGCAGCCAGTCTATTTTGTGCGCGGGCGACCGGTGGAGCAGCTGGCCGTCGGCCAGCCGTTCACTCTGCTCATTGCCGACACTGGCACGCCCAGCCCCACGGGCAAAATCGTCGCCCAGGTGCGCTGGGCTCGGCAGCGTGAACCGGCCCGCTACGACGCGCTGTTCGACCAAATCGGCGACATCGCCGACGAAGCCCGCCGGGCGATCGAGAGTGGGGACGTTGACGCGCTCGGGCCGCTGATGGACGATAATCACGAGTTGTTGATCGAGCTGGGGGTCTCTTCACCACGGCTGGACGATCTGGTGGAGGCGGCCCGCTTCGCTGGAGCGATGGGGGCCAAGCTTTCTGGAGCCGGGCAGGGTGGGAATACGATCGCGCTGGTGGAGGATTACCTGGCGGAGGAGGTGGCGGAGGAGTTGAGGGAAACAGGGGCGGTGGAGGTGATCAGAACGAACGTGAGATGAGATGTGAAACGGGAGATGTGAGGCGGGAAACGTGATAAGCAGCGGGAATCGTCAATGATCCAATCCATAATCTTTATCAAGTTGGGCGGCTCCCTCATCACCGACAAGGCCCGCGCCTACACCGCCCGGCGCGAGGTTGTTGCCCGCCTGGCCGAGGAGGTGCGCCACGCGCTCGACGCCGCCCCCGGCCTGAGACTTCTCATTGGGCACGGATCGGGCTCCTTTGGCCATTGGGCCGCCAAACCCTACGACACGCGGCAGGGCGTGAGCACGCCTGAACAATGGCGCGGTTACGCCGAGGTCGCCGCCGCCGCCGCCCGCCTCAACCGCATCGTCAGCGACGCCTTCCTAGAAGCCGGCGTCCCGGTGTTGAGCGTGCAACCCTCCGCCTCCGCCCGCTGCCACGATCGTTTCCTGGAATACCTGGATACGCACCCCATTCACGCGGCGATGGCGCAAAACCTGGCGCCACTGGTCTACGGCGACGTCGCACTGGACGACGTACACGGCGGCACCATCATCTCTACTGAAGACATCTTCTCCTATCTGGCCGACGAACTGCGCCCGGCCCGCATCCTGCTGCTGGGTGAAGTGGAAGGCGTGCTAGACTCCAACGGCGATGTGGTTCCACGTATTACGCCAGCCGACCTCCCCGCCTTGCGGGAGGCGTTGAGCGGCTCGGCGGGTGTGGATGTCACCGGCGGCATGGAGGACAAAGTGACGCGCATGGTTGAACTGGTGCAGCGACGCCCGGAGGCGCGCGTACACATCTTTTCCGGGACTGTCCCTGGTCTGCTGATCCGCGCGCTGCTCGACGACCATCTATCCGATGGCACGCGGATCGCGGCTCAACTATAGCGCACGACGTTATGGTGAGATCTCGTTGGGGCGAAGCAATACCTCGCCCCAACATTGACACAACCGCCCCACGCGGTTATAATCCCCCTCGTTTGCGACACCACTCTGCGGAAAGGAAGAATATGAAAAAATCAGAAACCTGGCAATTTGTCGTCATCATACTCATCGCCCTCGTGGCTCTGTTCGTGGCCCTGAACATCGAACATCCAGACTGGGCCAAGAATCTGGCCTTCTGGCAACCGGAGAAGCAGCGGGATATCGCACTGCGCCTAGGACTCGACCTGCAGGGCGGTCTCCAGGTGTTGTTGGCCGCCGACGTACCCGCTGGGCAGGAACTCGACACGAATTCGATGGAAACCGCCCGCCGCATCGTCGAGAACCGCGTCAACAGCCTGGGACTGACCGAGCCGATCGTGCAGGCGCAGGGCGAGCGTCGCATCATCGTCGAACTGCCCGGCATTGAGAATCCCGAGCAGGCAGTGGAGACGATCAAGGGTACCGCGCTGCTAGAGTTCGTCGACGCCGGACACACCCCGCTGTGGGCCGGTACCGTCGTCACGACGACCATGGGCGGGCCTGGTATCACGCCGCCTGGAGCAGAACCGGTTCCCACCGGCGACATCAGCCCCACGACAGAAGCGGAAGTGATAGCCCCTGAGCCTACAGAAGCGGCGCAAGAAGCAGCCGCGGGAGCGCCTCCTATGCCGGAAAACCCCGCCGACCGGAACGGCATGTACAGCGAGCCTCCGGCGATGCAGATTGACCCCAACGAGAGCTATGTCGCCACCATCTCAACGGCCAAAGGGGACATTGTCATCGAGTTGTTCGCCGACCGGGCGCCCAACACGGTCAACAACTTTGTCTTTCTCGCCCGCCAGGGGTTTTACGACAACACGACCTTCCATCGCGTCATTCCAGATTTTATGGCCCAGGGCGGCGACCCCAGCGGCAGCGGCAGCGGCGGCCCAGGGTATGCCTTTGCCGACGAGTTCCACCCGGAACTGCGGCACGACCAGGCCGGCATCCTTTCTATGGCCAACTCTGGCCCCGATACCAACGGCAGCCAGTTCTTTATCACCTACGCGCCCACTCCCCACCTGGACGACATGCACTCTGTGTTCGGGCAAGTCATAGAAGGGATGGACGTACTCACAGCCCTGACGCCGCGCGACCCCGCCGCGGCCACGTCCCCCGGCGACACGATAGAAAAGATCACCATCACGACCGGCGAGGACGCGCTCACGCCTACGACGGAAGTCAACCCTACCGTCGAGAGTCCTGCAACGCCCGCAGAGCCGGCCGCGCCCGAGCCGGTGATATACGAGACCGTTCTCACCGGCGCTGGCCTGAAGAATGTGGGGCTAGATAGCTCCCAGCAAGGCGCATACATCATCCCCATCGAATTTAACCCGGACGCCGCCGAGGTGTTTGCCGAGTACACCGCCTCTCACGTGGGGCAGTATCTGTGCATCGTGCTAGACAAGGTCGTCATCTCTTGCCCGACGATAAACGAACCCATCCCCAGCGGCCGAGCATCCATCTCTGGCCAGTTCACGCTCGACTCTGCGCGCCAGTTGGCGATTCAACTGCGCTACGGCGCGCTCCCCGTCCCGCTAAAGGTGGAGAGCTTTAACCGCATCGGGGCCTCGCTGGGGGCCGAATCGGTGGAGAAATCGGTCCGCGCTGGCGCGATCGGGCTGACCATCGTGCTGCTCTTTATGCTGATCTACTACCGGCTGCCGGGCGGCCTGGCCGATCTGGCGCTCATCATCTATGTGCTGCTCAACTTGGCGCTCTACAAACTGGCGCCGATCACGCTCACGCTGCCCGGTATCGCCGGCTTTATCCTCTCGGCCGGGATGGCGGTGGACGCCAATATCCTCATCTTTGAGCGTATGAAGGAGGAGCTGCGGGCAGGCAGGACACTGGCGCGGGCCATTGATATAGGCTTTGACCGCGCCTGGCCCTCCATCCGCGATGGGCAACTTTCGACGCTCATCATCTGCGCCATCCTTTTCTTCTTTGGCACGAACTTTGGGGCCAGCATCGTCAAGGGCTTTGCCATCACGCTGGCCATCGGTACCATCGTCAATATCTTCACGGCTGTGTTTGCCACGCGCACGTTCGTGCGCCGGGTTGCTGATTCGGCCGGCGAGTGGCTCGCCGAGCGCGAGTGGTTACTGGGAGTATAACAATGTTCAATATCGTCGAAAAACGTCGCTGGTACTTTATCTTTTCCGCTTTTCTGGTCACGCTGAGCATCGCTGCCATGGTCGGCTCGGCTCTCCAATTTGGTCAGCCTTTGCGGATGGGCATTGATTTCACCGGCGGATCCATCTTTGTGCTCAAGTTTGACCGGATGGTCAGTGAAGATGAGCTTCGCGCAGCCTTTAGCGATTACGGGTTGGAAGGGGCCATCATCCAGCCTCGGGGAACGCCGGGGGAAAACACCTGGCAGATACGCACGCGCCAAGTCACGGCCAACGAGGTCGGCAGCCTCCTGAACGCGCTCGAAACACAGATTGGCGCAATTGACCGGGACGCGCTCAATTTCGACACCGTCGAACCGGCGGTGGGCGGCGAGGTCGCCCGCGCCGCCGGGCTGGCGATTTTGGTCGCTTCTTTGGTGATCGTGATCTTTATGTGGTTCTCCTTCCGCCGCGTGCCCAACGCCTTCCGCTACGGCGTGTGCACCATCATCGGGATGAGCTACAACCTGATCATCTCCTTTGGCTTTTACGCACTGATGGGCATCCTGGCCGGCTGGGAGGTGGACGCGCTCTTTCTCACCGCCATCCTGACTGTGATCGGCTTTTCGGTGCAGGACGTGATCGTCGTCTTTGACCGCATCCGCGAGAACATTCCCAAGCACAAGACGGAACCTTTCGAGAAGGTGGTCAATCGCTCCATCCTGGAGACCATCCACCGCTCGCTGGCGACGCAGCTCAACGCCATGTTTGTGATGATCGCCATCATTCTCTTTGGCGGAGCGACGATCAAGCCCTTTATCGCCACGATGCTGGTCGGCATGGTGAGCGAGACCTATGCGGCCATCTTTATCGCCGTGCCGCTGCTGGTCGTTTGGGAAAAGGCTGCCGTGCGGCGCAAATTGGCGCGGGCGGTCGCGTGAACCCACGCCCGGTACTATGCGCGCGCTGCTGCTCGACCAAGAACTGAAGCTGGTAGAGAACTATCCCACCCCAGAACCACCACCGGGAGAGGCGCTCGTCCGCGTGAGCGTGACCGGAGTCTGCAACACCGACCTGGAATTGGTAAAGGGGTATATGCAGTTTCGGGGTGTGCCCGGCCACGAGTTCGTCGGCGTGGTGGAGCAAGCCCCTAGCGCGGAGGAAGCGGATACAAAACATCCGTTAGAGGGCCACCGCGTGGTGGGCGAGATCAACGCCGCCTGCGGCGCCTGCCCCACTTGCCAGGCCAGCCGCCCCACCCACTGCCCCCATCGTACCACGCTGGGCATCGAGGGCCGCGATGGGGCTTTTGCCGAGTATCTGACGCTGCCCATCCGCAACCTCCACCCCGTGCCAGATTCCCTCTCCGATGAGGTCGCCGTCTTTGCCGAGCCGCTGGCCGCCGCGTGCGAGATACTGGAACAGGTACACGTCCGTCCCACCGACCGCGTCGTCGTGCTGGGCGATGGCAAGCTAGGGCTGCTGTGCGCGCAGGTGCTGGCCCTCACAGGCTGCGACCTGACCGCCGTGGGCCACCACCAGGCGAAGCTGGACATCCTGGCGCGGCGCGGAATCCATACGGCGCTGGATGAAAAGTCGGTGGGGGGTGGGGCCGATATAGTGGTCGAGACCACCGGTAACCCTGGCGGGTACACAGCGGCGCGACGGCTCGTCCGTCCGCGCGGCGTCATCGTGCTAAAGTCCACCTATCACGGCCCGGTTGACGCCGATCTGTCAATGGTCGTGGTGGACGAGATCACGCTGGTCGGCTCCCGCTGCGGGCCGTTCGGGCCGGCGCTGCGACTACTCGAACGCGGGCTGGTGGAGGTAACGTCGCTGATCCAAGCCCGCTACCCGCTCTCTCAGGCCATCACGGCCTTTGAGTATGCCTCCCGACCGGGCACGCTGAAAGTGTTGATAGATTGTCACACCACCAATTGAGAAAAGGAACAAAATGAGGAAAAGGTCTATACTTGTGTTTTTGAGCATCATTGTGCTCATCGCTGCGACGTTAGCCTGCGGCGGGGGAGATTCAACCCTCGAACCCGCGGCTCTGCCAGCAGCGACAGAGGAACCCGCCGCGCCGGCGCCCACCAAAGCGCTTGTTGAGCCAGCCGAGCCTCCCGCCAGCGGCGGCGGTGACTATGACACGGTCTTTCCCCTACCGGACGACGTGCAGAACTTTACCAAGATGGGCGGGGACATGATCAACTTTCAGACTAATCTCGGTCTGGATGAGACCGTCAAGTTCTACCGTCAAGCATTCGACGACCTGGGGCTGACCGAGCGCGACATACTCACGGTGATTGACGACGCAGCCTTTAGCATGGTCTTTGACGGCTGGGAAAATGACCGGGCCGTCGTGATACAGGGCGTGGACATGAGCGGGAGCACCAACGTCAACATCCGCTTTGAGGATGTCTAGTCGCCAAAAAAGACCTCCAAGATTTTAAAACCTTGGAGGTCTCGTAAAAAATCAAGCACTCACCGGCAACGTAACCGTAAACGTCGTTCCCTGCCCCACCTCGCTGCTGACGGTAATATGTCCACCGTGGGCCTCGATAATTTGCCGCGTGATGGTAAGCCCCAGCCCTGTCCCCACTGCCTGGTCCTCAGCGCTTGGCACGCGGTAGAAGCGCTCAAAAATACGAGGCAACGCATCCTCCGAGATACCCGGGCCGGTGTCAATGACGCTCACACTCAGAACGCTCCCATCACAACTGGCCGCGACCGTGATATTGTCGCCCGGCCGGCAGTATTTAACCGCATTGCTCAATAGATTAAGAATTGCCTGGTGAAGACGCTGTGCATCCCCTACGACAGAAAGCAGGTTGTCAGCAAGCTCCACTGATACTCCAATCTGTCTGGCGTCCGCTTGGGGGAGCACCACGCTGACTACCATACGGACAACCGTGCTCATGTCAATCGGGTCCTGGGCCATGTGAGCGCGGCCCGATTCCAGCCGCGCCAGGTCGAGGAAGCTCCTCGCCATATCGTTGAGCCGTTCGGCCTCGTGCAGGATGATGTCTGCAAACTGGCGATTCTGTTCCAGCGTCGCACTGGGACGCTGCATGAGTTCAGCGTAGGCGACGACGGCAGCCAGGGGTGTACGCATCTCGTGTACCATCTCGGCAATCAGGTCGGATTGCTGGAAGAGCAGCGCGTTCTGTACCGCTACCGCCGCCTGATCGCCCAGCACGGTCAGCAATTCGAGGTCCTCGTCGGTGAACTCGTTTCCCTCTTTCTTGTTCATCGCCTCCAAAACACCGATCACCTTCTCCCTGGCTATCAGCGGCACGGCGAGAATAGAGCGAGTGACGAAACCGGATTGCTCATCCGTCTGACGGTAAGCGGTGCGCGAGTCATTACGGACGTCGGAGACGACAACGGACTTGCCGCTCTGCACAACTTGCCCGGCGACGCTGCCTTCCATCGGCACGACAATCGAACGGACACCCTGCAGGTTGGTCGCCGCCTCAAAATGCAACTGGCCGCTATTGCGATCCACCAACAAGATGGAACTAGCCTCCGTCTGGGTGAGTTCTCGCGCCGCCGAGACGATGCAATACAACAGCGGGCGCAAGTCGAGCATCGCAACCAAAGAACGGTTGATCTCTAGCAATCCTTCCAGGCGAGCTATACGCTCTTTGTATTGTGTTACTTGATCTGTCATTTCGCTATCCTTCAGCGCAGATGCGTGCGATGAGAGGCAATACCTCGACGATGTCAGCGCGAATGACCACATCGGCAATATCGTCAATGTATGTAGAGCTCAGATTGACCACGATGAGTCGCCCACTTTGTTCATGCACCAAGACCGGCAAGTGCGAGGCTGGCATAACCTTCAGGGATGAACCTGCAACGAGCATCAAATCGGCCTGACGTATGTGGCCCATCGCTGCATTGACCGCAGCGACCGGCAATTGTTCGCCAAAAAGCACGACGTTGGGCTTTATCACCCCGCCGCAGTCAGGGCAGCAGGGCGGCTTGCCAGAGTCAATCAAGTCCCTCAGTAACTCATCGGTGGGCAGAACCTTGTAGCATCTGATACAAGTGGCCTCCCGCATGTGACCGTGCAGTTCCAATACCTCGCGTGAACCGGCCCGCTGGTGTAGATCGTCAATGTTTTGAGTGATGACCGCCTTCAACCAACCACCGTCTTCCATCTCTGCCAATGCCCTGTGACCGGCATTAGGCTCGGCTGCCAACATCATTTTCACCAAGGGTCGCATCCAGTCAAAGAACGCCTGGGGGTTTTGGCGAAAAGCGTAGACCGAGACCACTTCCATTGGATCGGTGCGCTCCCACAGCCCCGATCCCGGCGTACGGAAATCAGGGATACCGGACGGTGTACTTGAGCCTGCCCCGGTCAGCGCGACGGCGTGACGGGCCTCCCGCAGAAGCGCGGCCGCGCGTCTGATGTCGTTCCAGATTTTGTCGGTATAGTTCACAGTCCCTCACAAGTAACAGGCAAAGATTGATCTCCGACTAACGTTCAGGAGCCAGGGCTGTTCAGTTCTAATGCTCTCTCAGTAACAGAGCGCTCACAGCCACCGTCCCGGGGGCGGCCCATGCAACAAAGCATCAACTTTTGGGTAATTTTCTATCCAAAATCGCCCTCGGGGACGAGGGCTAGAGCCTTGGAAATCTAGAACAGAACAGCCCTGGTTCAGAAGCTGTACCAATACACGCAATTGAGCCTGTATCTCTTTGCAGCAATTCCCGTTTTGTAGCCGCGATTTCCATATCGCGTACATTATGTTGCGTAAAACGGGCTGCGCGATATGGAAATCGCGGCTACATCTGAACATTTTCCCCATAACGGGAATTGCTAATCTCTTTGGCTGAATCCAAAAAGACATACCAGGGATAAGTGATGACAGGATCAACAGCATACTCAGGCGTCGACCAAATACTCCGCAAAGGTTCGGAATTGCTGAGCCACCAAGCTGGTCGGTTGCACCATCACCATTGGGACCCCACGCTCGGCTGCCTGAAACGCCAGGTCGGGGGCCGGAGTGATCACGCCTGCCAGGTCGTGCTGCAACACTCCCTCCACCGTCTCTTTGGTAAAAGTCGTGGCAGCAGGAGCCTTGTTGATCAACACCGCCTTGACTCTGTGACGAGCGAGCTTTAGCGAACCAGTCAGTTCACCCAGCAACGCCTGCGCCAACGCAAGCGCAACGCGCTGTGGTTCGACAGGTACGACAGCCTGGTAACATCCCAACAGCACGCGACGGTTTGGCTCATCCAGACCCACTCCCAGATCCAGAAGGACGTAATCAACCATAGCTCCAAGGTGTCGGACGATGGTTTCAGCGTGAGAGGGCAATATCAACGTCGCCACTCCAGGCGGCTCAACCTGCCCGCTCAAAACCAGCACGCCGCTAGAATGTTCATCCAACTGAGCCTCTACCGTCCTGGCATCAAGCTGCTCGACCGGCTGATCCAGCAGATGAGCCAACGCCCCGTGACGCCGCAGCCCCAACTGCATAGCGGCAGTAGCCAGGCCAGGCCGCAACTCGGCCAACAGAACCTTTTTACCTTGGGCAGGGCCTTGAGCCAAAGCAACGGCGGTGTTGACCGCCAGAGTAGTAGTACCCACACCTCCCTTTGAACCCAAAAAACCAAATATCCTTGCGCTCACCGGCGGCGGTCCCTCGGTCTGTCTGCGCGCAGAGCGCAGAAGGACGGCTTCCACGTGAGAAGCAAGCTCGTCTGGGTGGATGGGTTTGGTCAAATAATCATCTGCTCCCGCCTGAAACCCGGCCACTTTTTCGTCCACCTGCGTCTTGGCAGTGAACATGATGATGGGTAAATCAGCAGTGTCGGGACTGGCGCGGAGCCGGCGGCAAACTTCGTAGCCATCCATATCCGGCATCATAATATCGAGAATGACCAGGTCGGGATTCTCCGACAGAGCTTTCTCCAGGGCTTGCGCACCCGTCTGTGCGGCCGCAATCTCGTACCCCTGCCGCTGCAACATCAACCCAACTAGCTTTACGCTTTCCAGCTCGTCGTCAACAACCAATATCTTCTTACTAGCCATCGCAACCTCCGCACGTACTGTAGCACAGAACAAGTTACTTGGCAAGAAAGGAAAGAGGCAGCCATAAGGCTCGCCTCTTCCGGTCAGTCAAGCATCTCAAAATGAGAATTACTGGTCACGTCGGTTCCGAGGGTCTGCGCCAAAAGAGACTCAGTAGATCCAAATTTCAGACCTCGGAGGTCTCGGAAGGTGATATTGGCAGCAAAATTGCTTAAATTGCGCCCGTTTTTACCGGCAAAGGCGCTCTCGAGAGACCTCCGAGGTCTTGTTGTCGTAACATTTTGGATCTACTGAGACTAGGCCACAGGCACGTTTGGCAGAACGACGAACGCCCCCACCGCGTGCCCGACCAAACGATTTTGCCCATCGTACAAATGCGCCTCCGCGACGTCTTGGCGCTTGCCAGATTTCACCATCACCCCGACGGCGCGTAAGGGCGCGTGCTCTACCGGTCGCAAAAAATGGATGGTCAGTTCCGAGGTCGCCACCCAACAAGATAGATCGTGCGCGGCGGCAGCGGTAAACCAACTGGCGGTATCGAGCATCGTGGCGTATATGCCGCCGTGAACCCCGCCCAACGCGTGATCCAAATCAGGGTTGTAGGGCAAGTCAACCACCGCGTTCCCCTCGTCGGTGTAGGAGAGCCGCATACCAAAGGTGCGGGCGATGGGTGCCATCTCATTAAACAGGCGCAGCAGTTCCTCGATGCGTTCCGAGTTCATTGCGTTCCTCTCATTCCCTGTTACTACAAGGCCTATTTTTTCTTCGAATACCCAAACGTGCCCAGCAGTTCCCCGATCCGCCGATACTCTCCACTCGAGTAAGCGAACGGCCTGGCCTTGTCGAAATCGAGCCGCCCACGCTCGTCGAGTACGGCCTCGTCCATCTGCACCGCTGCCACCTCGCCGATGAACAAGTCGTGGCTGCCCAGCGAGAGCGTCTGCTGCAAGCGGCACTCAATGTTAACCAGGCACTCGGCGATGAGGGGCGTCTGCACTTTGGCTGCCGGAGCCGGGGTAAAGCCACAGGCCGCCCACTTGTCCTCGTCACGTCCAGATACAATCCCGCAGTAGTCAAGCCACCTGGCCTGCTCCGCGCTAGGCAAATTGATCACAAACTCGCCAAACTCCTTGATCAGCCCGTGCGAGTGCCGGCTGGGCCGCACACCGATCCCCACCAGCGGCGGCTTCGAGCATAACGTGCCCACCCAGGCCAGGGTGATGATGTTGGCCCGCTCGCCCACGCCGCAACTCACCATCACCGCCGGCACCGGGTACAGAGCCGTCGTGGGTTTCTTGGTAACTTTTGCCATCTCAAATCCTCCTTAGAATTGCCCTACAACACTTGCAAACTTGCACACCTGCACATAGTATACTCAACTCAGGGCCAACAGTCAAACAAGAGTTGACCGTTCCGCTAGCCAATGCTACAATGCACAACAAAGAAGAGGGGACAATATAACAGAAGACGTAACTACTCAGCCCACCGCAGGGTTGGATGTTTCAGGCTCTCAGCCCTCGTCCCCGAGGGCGGTGTAAGCGAGAGCGCCTCATTCTGAACGGCTATTTGCTGCATGGGACGCCCCCGTCCCGGGGGCTGGGAGCAGCGGCTGGGTAGTTACCAGAAGACAAGACTCAGTAGATCCAAATTTCAGACCTCGGAGGTCTCGGAAGGTGACATTGGCAGCAAAATTGCTTAGATTGCGCCCGTTTTTACCGGCAAAGGCGCTCTAGAGAGACCTCCGAGGTCTTGTTGTCGTAACATTTTGGATCTACTGGGACTCTCTGGCGCGAAGCGCTAACCCATTACCACACCTGGAATGAAGCAGAGTTCGCTGGCCGTGTACGCAGGGTCGGCAAGCGAACGCCAATAGAAAAGCTGGCTCAGTTCGCCGAACTGCTTGAGCAACCAGAGATTGTGTCACAATACCAGGCCATCCAGAACCACATCGCCGCTGTATACAGAGATGCAGAGTGAACGCGCCAGATGTAGCCAAGATTTCCTATTGAAAACGTGGCATCTTTGTTGTATCCTACTTGTGGAGAGATTGCACAAAATCATCGAGGGACAACAAAAATGCCAGATAAAACACTATCCAGTTGCTTGATTTTACTACTGTTGTTCAGCGCCTCCCATCTAATCCACGCCGAGGGATTGCCTACCCCGCTTCAGCCCGGTAGCGACCCGGCGCCCGTCACTTTCTCGCTCGTGATTCACGAGAACGGAACGTGGGAGGGTGAGGCCCTTTTCTCCCACGTTTCCCTACTGCGGGAAAAGACTTTGGATGCGCAGGCGCAACAAGAGGCAGTGGCGATCTTTGGGAATCACGGGGTTCGCTACAACCTGGACGAGAAAGAAGACGGCAGCTACACCTTTTACCTGACAGGAGATGACGCGCAAGAGATCGTGGAACTGGCGTTGAGCGCGGGACACGCCGTGAAGCGACTCGACGGCCCGGTGGCCCTGGACATAGGGGGGAGCATCCGCACGGGCCAGGAGATGGCGCTCACTCTGACGGCCAACCCATCCACCGGTTATTCGTGGGAGATGGAGGCCCAGGCCGGAAGCGCCATCTCCCAGATAAACGATGTGGAGACGCATCAAGTTACGCAGGGGCTGGGGACTCCCGCCCGGCAAATCATCCGGCTCAAGACTGCCGACACGGGCCAAACCGCCCTCCGTCTGCTCTACCGACGCCCGTGGCAGGCCGATCTTGCCCCGGCTATGGTAGTCTCGATCCAGGCCACAGGGCTGAACCTCGCAGAGATCTGTGCGGCGCTCAGTGCACCTCCGCCGCCGCCAGTTCCCATCAATACACTCGGCATCCAGGCGGAAGCGCTGCAACAGCCAACTTTCCTCTCCTCCACGCAGACCCTTCCCAGTGCCTACAACTGGTGCGACGCAAACGGCGGCTGCACGAGCATCAAGAATCAAGCATCGTGCGGGAGTTGCTGGGCCTTTGCCACCGTAGGCCCACTGGAAGCGCATCTCCAGGCGGCGAGCCAGACAACCGATCTTTCGGAGCAATACCTAGTTTCTTGCAATGAACGTGACTATGATTGCAGTGGCGGCTGGTTTGCCCACGATTATCACGAGTGGGATAAACTGCCGAGTGAGCCTGCTGCAGGGGCAGTGCTGGAATCAGCGTTCCCCTACGCAGCGAGTGACATCGCCTGCGCGGGACCATACACTCACCCCCATAAAATCGCCGACTGGCGCTATGTCGAAAGCTCAAGTAGCACTCCCAGCGTGGATGCGATCAAACAAGCCATCTACGACCACGGCCCGGTCGCGGCTGCGATTTGCGTGAACAGCACTTTCCAGGGCTATGGTGGCGGCGTCTTTAACCCCAGCGCGACCTGCAACGGCATCAATCACGCCATCGTTCTGGTGGGGTGGAACGATGCCGAGCAAACGTGGACTCTGCGCAACTCCTGGGGCGCAGATTGGGGCGAGGGCGGCTATATGCGCATCCGTTATGGAGTATACCAGGTAGGCTATGCGGCCAACTATGTTGTCTACACATCCAGCACGCCCTTTGTTGCCACGGATTGGGTCTACTTGCCGCTGGCCTTGCGAGACTTTGAGACAACTTTGACCTACGATCTGGCTAACGGCAATTTCGAGAACGGCCAAGACGGCTCCTGGACAGAATCATCCAGCAAGGGATGGGACCTAATCACGAATGCATCAGACCTGCACATATCTCCTCACGGGGGAAACTGGGCTGTCTGGCTGGGCGGGGATAACGACGAGATTGCCGCCCTCTCTCAGCAGGTAACCATCCCCTCAAGCGCCGCCACGCTCAACTACTGGTACTGGATCAGTTCGGAAGATGCGTGCGGATTCGATTACGCTTACGTTCGCTTTGGGACAACCATGCTAAAGAGCTACAACCTCTGCGAATCCAACAACACAAGTGGGTGGACGTCTCAGCAGATTGATGTCACAGGTTGGCAAAGCCAGACGGTGGAGCTGAACTTTGCCATTGAGACCGATTGGATTCTGAACAGTAATTTTTTCCTAGACGATGTAAGCGTCTCGACAATCGCGACGCCTCTAGCCCTTCCTATCTCTCCCGCGCTATCAGGGAAACCAGCAACCGGCGCGACCATCCCCAAAGGAACGCAGTAGCACAAGTGCGTTGCATTTGTGAACGCCGTACTTGGGTGTGCGTCATTTTCTTGCGGGGGGGAAGTAGCATTTCTGGCTGGTAGAAGTAGAATTCACCCACCGGAGCACCCAAAACAAGCGCAAAGCAGGAGGGATGTCCGTCAAATTTTTGCGCCTGGTAGTGGATCTTGCCTGGGAGAGCGGGCGTCCCCGTCCACATTTTTTGCGGTCAAGATGACCGCGTTCCGTGGCGCGCAAGAAAATGACGCGCACCCAGTCAAGATGTGCCGCTTCCCGCGCGTGAAGCGGATCGTGCCCATTTGTCCAAAGTCCAATAAGGTACGGCTTTATAAGACTCAGTAGATCCAAATTTCAGACCTCGGAGGTCCCGGAAGGTGACATTGGCAGCAAAATTGCTTAGATTGCGCCCGTTTTTACCGGCAAAGGCGCTCTAGAGAGACCTCCGAGGTCTTGTTGTCGTAACATTTTGGATCTACTGAGACTCTACAGCGTAATGCGTAATACGTGAGGCAAAAAGTTACGTTTCACGTTTTGCGCACAGCGCCAGTCCCCACGATACTCCCCAATGGAGCATCACTGCCAGCCACAGATTATGTGTTTGCCAGAATAGCGCGCCGCTGACGACGGCCAGCGCCCCACGCATCAACTGTGCGGGGGCTTTTTGCGGATCGGCCAGACCCTTACGCCAGACTGGGTTGAGCGCGGCCTCCAGCGCCGCCATCGCCAGCCCGCCCCAGATTCCCCAGTACGCGCCCAGTGTGAGGAGCGGCGCGTTGCGGTAAAAGGCCCAGTGGACTTCGTGAAAGGCGGCCTCGCGTAGGAGCGCCCAGCCGGAAGCATCCGCTCCGGCAACCGGGCTTTTGCTGCCGGCGTCGCCCAATGCTCGGCGATAGGCCCGCCAGCCCAGCGCCAGCAGCGCCCAGGCGACGATCCCCAGCGCCGCCGTCCATCCTACGTCGTAGGCCCAGTCGAGCCAGTTGGCGGCCGGAGTGACGTCCACTTTCTTTCCGCCCAATCCTAGCAGGCTCGCGATAACCGCGTCACGGCCCCACAAGAGCGCGCCATAGGGCAAGCCGATATAGTACAGCAGGCGCAGGAACTGGAGCAGCGATGGGGCGAATCGCCAATTGGTCAGGCGTGAGACGATCTCGTTCGCGGTGTCTGAGCGGGGCCGGCGGAAGAACCAGGTCAGGTTCGTCCAGAGGATGGACAGGAGTAGCGAGCCGCTCGCCCACAGCCACGCTGCGATTGGCTCAGGTGCGTCCATACCGTTCCTGTAGCGGCACGCTCAACGTGACCCGCGTTCCCTGGCCTGGTTTCGAAGTGATCGCCAGTTGGCCGCCGACCAGTTCAGCGCGTTCGTACATGTTGACCATGCCCAGGCTGCCGCGTTCGTCGTAGCGCATTTGCACCCTGTCCACGTTGAACCCCCGGCCGTTGTCCGCGACTTCGGCGATAAAGGTGTTGTCTTGGAGGTACAATCGCACTTGGACATTTTTGGCCTGGGCGTGTTTGCGGGCGTTGCCGATCGCCTCATCTATGATGTAGAAAATCACTCCCTGGGCATTTTTATCCAGCAACTTGTCCGCTTCTGGCATAGCGTCCAGGCGGATCGGCAAGTCGTCTGTCTCGGATAGTTTGTTGATATATTGCTCCAGTGCTGCTTGCAGCCCTTGTGATTCAAGGATGAGGGGGCGGAGTGTGAAGAGCATGTGGCGGATCTCTTTCGTCGTGCGCCGCGCCAAGTCCTCTGTCCGGGCCAGCTCTTCGATCGTCTGTTCTATGTCTTTTTCCTTCTCCAACAGCATCTGGGCATAGTTCAATCGCATCGCGATAGCCGCAATGCTCTGCGTGGGCCCATCGTGCAGGTCGCGGGCCAATTTCTTGCGAGCGTCTTCCTCTACTTCCACGATTCGCTCTTTCTCTTCCGTCAGGCTTTGGTAGAGTTGGGCATTCTGGAGCGCCACAATGGCCTGGTTGCATATAGCGATGAGCAAGTTCTTGTGTTCTTCCCTATAGATCCTGGGCTGAGGGCTGGCGAAAACGACCACGCCAAAGCTCTCGAACCCGGCTCGCAACGGCACGACGATCGCTTGCCGGCAACTGTGCATCATGACGAGTTGGCACAATTCAGGGTCTGATGACGGGTTGTTGACGACCAGGGCCTCTGCTGTCGTCAGCGCCTGTGCCAGGACGCCGCTTTGGCCTCGGAAGGTGATTTTTTGGTCACGCTGTGTCAAGTGGCGCGAGGCAACGATGCGCAAATCGCTCTGCCCAAAGAGCAGCACCATGCTAATGTGAGACGAGTCTGGACGGCCCCATTCGTGCATCCCGGCTTCGCCTACCTCGAGCACCGCTTTCAATACTTTGTTATAGTTCAGCGTTGCGCTGAGCGTGCTGGCCAACTCAAAGATCGCCCGCGAACGTTCTTGGGCGGTGCGCAGCTTGCGCAGTTCGGCTTCTTCCTCGATCTGGTGTTTGCGGGCGACGGTTTGTTTCACTCGATCCCCCACCAGCCCGCTCACCACGGCTGCCAGCAGGAGGATCAGGGATTTAGCTGCAAAGGGAAGCAGGTCTACCCACGATGCGCCACGTGATGCATCATATCCGGCCAAGCCGCACACCACCACAATGACCAGAGTGACTATCAGGCTGACTATCCAGGGAAAGCGCAATGCAGTAGTGAGGATGGGAAACAACGCAAAGAACAACAGTGGGCTGGTCAGTCCGCCCGACGTGATGACAAAGCCGATGGTCAGGAGTGTGTCGAGCAGCAACGTTACCACGGGCATAAAGCGCGGGCGGGCGCCGTAGGAGAGCAGGAACATTACGGAGAGATTGTAAAAAGCCGCCAGTACCAGGAGAATGATTTGGGGTATAAAGGAGGCTAGCAGTTCTACTATGGCGATGCGATTTACCTCATAGTTGACGAGATCAATGAATGTGCCTGCAAAGCTGACAAAGATCACGCTTACCAGGAGCAACCAGCGCAGATTGCTGATGAGCCAATCTACTTCAAAGCGTCCATTTGTGCTGTGGGATGTGGACATAATTGACTCCCAGGAATATATCAAACAGACCGCGGGTACTGGTGGGTACCCGCCCCTCCACGCAGCCGCGGCCTGATTTTTGGTCAAGTGGGCGCGAAGGGACTCGAACCCCTGACCTCTACAATGTGAGTGTAGCGCTCTAACCAACTGAGCTACGCGCCCAAACTATGAGCATTATAGCACCGAATTTTTCAAACCGCAAGTCAACTTTTTTACCTGCCTCGTACAAACCTCTTGGGGTTTGTGGTTCCTACCTTCCGCCAGCGGCGCTGGTGAATGATTCGAGGGGTTTGGAGCAGGTGAATTTAGGAAATTTTTAGCCCATGTCACTTTCTGTTCATGATATAATGGCAAGAGCGAAAGGAGGGTGGCGTGAAATGTGACTGACCTCGTAACTTTGCCCCAGCATTCATCTGAAGAATTGCCTCTAGCTCTCGTTCTTGAGAGCCACCCGCCCCATTTCCTGGGGGGAACTGTTGTTGTGCAGGTATCCAGTATTTCAATCTATCACACAAAAAGGAGACGTAATCTATGAACACGCGCATCAAACTTGTCAAGGTGCAGGCCGTCGTGATCGTTGCCAGCCTGCTGGCGTCGTTTTT
>DUEK01000051.1 GCA_011192155.1 Thermoflexia bacterium | reverse complement strand
TGTCTCGCCACAGCAACAGGCCGAGCAAGGCCGCCAGTCCCAGCGCAGGCAATGCCTGCCAGGGCAAGTAACCGGTCTTTGCCAGCGCGATGCCCGCCAGCCAGGCGACGGTAAGGTATACGAGGGTCATAGCCTATCCTATGAGTGACTCTACTGAAAAAACTAGGAATTTCACCACAGAGACACAGAGAGCACAGAGATTTTAAACTTGACCTTGAAAAATTAACTTTTTGACGTGTAAAGTGGATTTTTTTAAACCAAATATCAAATTTTCGATAGTGTCCCTCTTGGGTGTTGGTGACGAGCGATGTTTAGAACCTCACCGCAAAGACGCGAAGGACGCAAAGAAAACGTAAAAACTTGGTGATCTTGGCGCCTTGGCGGTGAAAAAGTTCCTGGTTCCGCCTTTGCTACCGGACACTTTTGCCAAGTTTATGATTACACAGAGACTCACGGAGAATTCACCGAGACACACAGAGGTTTTTTGAGAGAATCTATCAGTGTGAAGCGGCGATTTCATCAAATTATCTAGTTTGCAATATCTCAGTGAATCTCTGTGTCTTCTTTGTGCTCTCTGTGTAACTGTTTTTGACGCCCCTGAAAAAGTGTCCGGTAGTGAAGTTCCGCCCAACAACACTTGACAGGGACACCACCAAATTTTCTCCGTGTCCTCTGTGCCTCTGTGGTTAGATGACCTTTTTTCAGAGGAGTCATGAGTATTCTTGATGAGCATCAGTATAGTGCAACTTTGCGCGGAGGTCAATCCTCGGTTGAAGGAAACCCAGAGATGTGCTAGAATACCGGGGTATCCGAACCCGCGAGGAGGTGAAAAGATGGCAGATCAAGAGCAAAGTCTCAAAGAGTGGTTGGCAGAAGAAAAAGCACGGCTAGATAAGGGGTTTACCTTTGAGCCAAAGCCCAGCTCCCAAACGAGCGAGCCTGGCGCTGCTGGAGCGATTCTCGCTGGAGCGGGACTGGGCGCAGGCGTGGTCGGCGGGGCGATGGGACCTCACGCCAACCCGGTGACTTTTGAAGGCGTCAAAGCCAGCGTGATCATCAACGCGCTGCGCTCAGAAATCCCAGACGATGACACCCGTGTGCAAGTCAACCGAACCGACGCCACAACCGTGGTCGCCATCCTGCAGAGCCAGGCCAGACGGCCGCGCGACTTTTTCCCCGCATTGACCGTGAACCTGGTCGAAACGCCCGACGCCCTGACGGTGACAGTGAGCGACCTCGACCAGGACGCCAAGAGGGGCGCTCTAGGCTCCATAGGACGCACTGCCCTGAACCAGGGAAAGCGACTGCTCTTTAGGAGACGCGGCATCAGAGGGCTGTTCCAAACGGCCGGTGACCTAGTTGACGGCGTCCAAGATATGGTCGAGGATATCCAAGACCTGGGTTTACCCAAACAGGTATGGGAAGTGATCGACCGTGTGGGCGAGGCAGCCGAAGGCGCGTATCTCGAACAGCGGAGCAAAGAGCAAAGGTTGCAGCGGGAGCGCGAGGCCGCTGAGCAAGTCTGGCTATACTGCCAATATTGCGGCCACGCATACAAAGTCAACGAAGGCAGCTTGACCAATTGCTCCGCCTGCGGCGGCCCACGCGGCCCTAAACCAGACTGGCTCGAGTAACACGGAATAGAAAGCAGCTTCAAGACAACCGCCTCGAGACCAACAGCCGGGGCGGTTTGTGTTGTTGGACTTGCGTTGTTGTCGCCGCAAAATGTTGACTTTGGGGCAAAACTTTACTATACTGGGATTGTGTCTGAACTATCCCGACAATCGGTTAATCATGAATATTGTGTCGCCGACCACAATAGCACGTGGAGAGAAAAATGAACAGGAGCTTGTACTCTCAACGCAATTGGAGCCGCGGCATATTACTCGTCGTGGGATGGTTTCTCCTGGCGAGGTTGGGCATTTGGCTTGTCTGGTATGGCTTTGTGTATACCGAGGGAAGCGAGCAATCCCAGAACACCCCAGCGCCGGTCGTCGCCGCAACCGCATCGCCACAGCCGGCTATTCCGCCGGCCGCCACGCCGCCGCCGTCGCCGACGGTACCCGCCACTCCTCCGCCCATCAATACGCCGCCACCAACACCTACTCCGATCCCTCCGACGGCGACCCCCACACCACACATCGTGGCTGGCGTCGACGGGGTGAACGTCCGCAGCGGGCCGAGCACCTCCTATACAAAGCTGGGCTATCTTGATCCGGGCGCTCAAGCGGAGTTAACCAGCAGCGATGGCGACTGGTGGCAGATCATGTACAACGGCGCGCCAGGTTGGGTTTTCGGCGAACTGGTCGCCGCCCACAATTACAACACAGGCCAGACCGAACCATCGCCCGCGCCGCCCGCCACGCCAACGACGCAAGCCACAACACCGTTCACCGGCAACGAGGCGTGGGCGGCCGAGATCTTTCAGATCATCAACTCGGTGCGGGCCGAGCATGGTCTCTCACCCTACACGTACAACGAGACTCTGGAGCAAGCAGCCCAGCTTCACGGCCAAGATTGCCTCCAGCGCGGAGAGTTGACCCATATCGGATCCGACGGCTCCAACGTTCAAATGCGCATCCTGCGCGCCGGCTATGACGCCGCCGGATGGGCAGAAATCACGGCGACTGGGCCCTCGCCCCAGGCGGCCGTGGACTGGTGGATGAACGAGACGCCTCCGAACGATCCACACCGCAGCACCATCCTTAGCACCTGGGTCACAGAAATCGGGATTGCCGCCGTGCCCGCCGGCCACACGCACTACTTTATCGCAGATCTTGGACGACCCAAGTCACTATAGAATACCGAAAGCACACCCTGACAGAAAGAGAGCGAACAAATGGACGCACGAGAGATCATCGAACGATACGAATCTGGGGAACGAGACTTGAGCAAAGCCAACCTGCGTGGGGCCAATCTGAGCCAGGCTAACCTGAGCGGAGCTATTTTGTGCGAGGCAGGCCTATCTGTATCTAATCTGAGCGGGGCCGATTTGAGCAGAACTGATCTGCGCGAGGCCAATTTGTGCTGGGCTAACCTGACCGGAGCCAACTTGAGCGGTGTTGACCTACGCGATGCTGACCTAACTGAAGCCAATCTGAAAAAAGCAAACTTGCGCGGGGCCGATTTGTGGTTCACCAACCTGAGCGGCGCTAACCTCAACGGCGCCAACCTGATGGGCGCCGATTTGAGGCTCGCTCATCTGAACGGCGCTCGCCTCAGCCAAGCCTGCCTGAGCAGGGCCAATCTATGGCTAGCTGATTTGAGCAAGGCGAATCTAGAAAATGCTGATCTCAACAGGGCCAGTTCGTGGCTTGCCAACTTTGGCGAGGCCAGTCTGAGCGGGGCCAACTTGAGTGGGGCTTACTTCCGTGGAGCCAACATGAGTCAGGTCAATTTGAGCCGAGCCAACCTGAGCGAAATCAACCTGCGTGGGGCTAACTTGTGCGAGGCCTGCCTGAGAGAGGCAAACTTGCGCGGGGCCGACCTGAGTCAAACCGATATGTCCAATGCCGACCTGAGCGGGGCCGACCTGAACCAAGCCAATCTGAACGGGGCCACAGTACTCTCCACACAACTTGGCGCAGCCAACTCGCTCACAGGCGCGATTCTGCCCGACGGTGCGAGGTTCGACTGATCCACCAAACGCGCTGACCTCTACGCAAAAGCGGGCGACGCCGCAAACACGGCCAGATCAGAATTCCTGCCGCCCCTCCAGCGCGCGCGTGAGCGTCACCGCATCGGCGTACTCCAGGTCGCCGCCCACCGGCAACCCCCGGCCCAAGCGCGTGATGCGCACGTCCAACGAGCGCAACTGGGCCAGCAGATAAGAGGCCGTCCAGTCCCCCTCGCTTGTGGGGTTCGTCGCCAAGATCAGTTCTTTTACGCCGCCGCTGCGCACGCGGGCCATCAACTCGCCGATGCGCAGATTCTCGACGAACATGCCCTCCGAAGGAGACAACACGCCGTGTAGGACGTGGTACACTCCCTCGTACACCTCGGCCTGCTCAACCGCCAGCACGTCCAGCGGTTCCTCGACCACGCAAATCGTGCTACGGTCACGAGCCGAATCGGCGCAGATGGGGCAGACGTCATCCTCGGTGATGTTGTAGCAGACGGAGCAAAAGCGAGTGCGCTCCTTGAGTTCGTGCAAAGCCGAGGCCAGCCGTTCCGCCAGGTCCGATTTGTTGCGCAGTAAGAAAAAAGTGAGCCGGGCGGCAGTCTTGCGGCCAATACCCGGTAGTTCCGCCAACGCCTCAATGAGGCGCGTCACCGAAGCGGGCGCTGTCTGCATCGCGGCCCCCGACTAGGTCAGGCCGGGGATATCCAACCCCAGCCCGCTGGTCACGCCGGCCAATCGTTCAGCCATGGCCCGCTCCACCTGCTCCAGCCCCTCGTTGACCGCGGCGGTGACGAGGTCCTGCAACATCTCTACGTCCTCGGGATCCACCACCTCCGGCGCGATGGTCAGCGATTGCACGCGGCGCTCGCCAGTGACGGTAGCGGTCACCGCGCCGCCGCCGGCCGTCGCCGTGACGACTATCTCGGCGGCCTCCTCCTGCGCCTTGAGCACATCCTCTTGCAAACTCTGTAGCTGCTTGAGCATCCCCAGGCCGCCCATCTTGCCCTTGCCGCCTTTGCGTTTGATTCTTCTCGCCAACGTAACCTCCTCAATTCTCAATCACTTCTATCTCTGCACAACCTGCGCCCCCAGTTCCTCAATGGCCGCGCGCACCAGAGGGTCATCGGCAATGATCTGCTCCGCCGATAGGGTGGGCTTGGTGTCCAATGCGGTGCGCTCCTGTTGAGCGCCCAAAACCCCTTCGGTGTCCTTCATTTTACGAGAAACAGTGGGGGCGGGGTTTTGGGTTTTTCCAAAAAGCTGTTTATTAGCAGCCAGGATACAGCGTACTCGATACCGCTGTCCCAATAAATCGCTCAATACCTCCTCCACGACCTGTTTGTTGCGCTCCTCCTCCACCTTGCTGCGATGAAACTGGTGTGTAAATCCCAGCACGACGATGTTCCCCTCGACGGCCATCGGCTCGCACGAGTGCATCAACGCTTCCAACGACAGGTTGCGCGGGCGCAAAGCGTTCAAAAGCTCCGACCAGCGATTTCGCAGCGCATCGGGCGTCAGCGAACTGTCGCCAGGCGTAGGAACATCATAAGCGACCGCAGGCTCGCGAGCTGCCCTGGGCGCTGGGGATGACGTGGGAGAAGTCGAACGAGCAGACGCAGACCTGGGCTTGGGAGGCGAAGAGGTCGAATGGCGGGCGGGCGGCGGCGTGCGCGGATTGGCCGGAGTCGATTGATTGGGAGACCCAGGGCTCCCCGCCTCGGGGGGAAGCGCGGCCTCGATGAAAGCCATCTCTAGCGGCAACTGAGGCTGCCAGCCCCCTTTAGATTCGGCTGCGGCCTGGTTAAAGAGTTTTACCGCCTGCGCCAACGCGCGGGCCGAAAAAGCATTGGCCTGTGTTTCCAATCGCGGGCGCAAATCGTCCGAGGCGTGGCCCAGCATGACGTCCGACTTTAATCGCAACAGAAGCAGCGCCCGCAAATGTTCCACCATCTGGCGCGCGAACTGTCTGGGATCGGCCCCCTCATCCATTGCCGCGTTGATAGCGCCCAACCCCTGCGCTACGTCGCCCTCTGCCAGCGCATCCGTCACCTGGAGCACCGTCTCGCTGGCCCCTGTTCCCAGCGCCGAGCGCACCTCTACAGCCGTGATGCCAGCGTTGCCATAAGAGGCCAGTTGATCGAGTAGACTCTCGGCATCGCGCATGCTGCCGGTTGCTTGACGGGCAACCAGGGTCAGCGCCTCCCGGTCAGCCTGGATGTGCTCCTGCTCGGCCAGCCACTCCAGGCGGGCAACGATCTTTTCGAGCGAGATGCGTCGGAAATCGTGGCGCTGGCAGCGGGAGAGCACTGTGTCGGGGATTTTATCTGGCCGAGTAGTCGCCAAAACAAAGATAGCGTGAGGCGGGGGTTCTTCCAACGTCTTGAGCAGCGCGTTGAAAGCGGCGTTGGAGAGCATGTGAACTTCGTCAATCACGTAAACCTTGTAGCGCGCCTCGTTGGGACGGAACCCGACCCGCTCCCGCAACTCGCGCACGTCGTCCACGCCGGTGTTCGATGCGGCGTCAATCTCGATCAGGTCGAGCAGACGTCTCTCATTGACCGCCCGGCAGATAGCACACTCGTTACAGGGGCGCTGTTCCTCCGGCGCCAGGCAGTTGACTGCCTTGGCCAGCAGACGCGCGGAGGTCGTCTTGCCGGTGCCTCGGGGGCCGGCGAAGAGATAGGCATGGTGAATCCGTCCGGAGGTAAGCGCGTTGCGCAGCGTGCAGATGATGTGCTCCTGCCCCACTACCTCGTCGAACGTCTGCGGTCGCCACTTGCGATACAATGCCTGAACTGCCATCACTGCCTCCTCTTCAAAGTTGCGCCTAGTCTAACACCGTCGGCCAATAAAGGCAAGTCAATCTGGTAGGAAGGGCGTCCTTGTGGTATAATCTTACCGTACACAGGCGATGGCGCATCGCACATTCGCAAACAGGAGAAAAACTATGAAGCCGCCATTTGATTCCATTCTCATTCACCTCGGCCCAAGTTTTGGCGTCCACTGGTACGGCGTCCTGATCGTCAGCGGCGTCATGCTGGGCGCAGTGTATGCCTCTTGGCGGGCCAAGCAGGATGGCGAGAACCCCGACCACGTCTGGAATGGGCTTATCGTCGCCATCATCCTGGCCATCATCGGCGCTCGGCTCTACCACGTCTTTTCTGATCCTGAAGGCGGGATGGTGGGGTGGAGCTACTACCGCGAACATCCCATCGAGATACTCTATATCTGGCAAGGCGGGCTGGGCATCTATGGCGCCGTCATCGGAGGTGTGCTGGGAGTAGTGCTCTACGCCTGGCGCGCCAAAGTGCACCCGCTAAAGTGGCTCGACTATGGCGCGCCGGGGCTGGCCCTGGGCCAGTTCATCGGTCGCTGGGGAAACTTTATCAACCAGGAACTATATGGGCCGCCGACTAACTCTTCTTGGGGGTTGATCATCGAGCCGCCGCACCGCATCGCGCCCTACAACGATCTTGCAACCTATCCACCAGACACTCTCTTTCATCCCACTTTTCTGTACGAATCTCTGTGGTGCCTGTTGCTGTTCATCACCCTGGCGCTGATCGCGCAAAAACTGAAAGACCGGCTGCTGGAAGGGGACATCCTCATAGGCTACATCATCGGCTATCCGCTGGGTCGTTTCTTCATTGAGTACTTTCGCCCCGATGCCTGGATGATCGGCTCCATCGCGGCCGCGCAACTATTCGCCATCATCTGCGTGGTGGGCGGTGTGGCGGTACTGGTCGTGCGGCACACCAGGGCGAGAACCGCCGCGCCGGTACTAGACGGTATCGAAGCAGAGCCGGAGATGGAAGCTTGATGCTGGTGGATGCTGGATGAAATTGATCACCTGAAAAGCCTGATGCCCCTGGCATTGGGCTTCTTTTTGTTTCACAACAGGAGGGCGACCAATGACAAAGGGAATAGACCTCTATCACCTACAATGCCTGGATAGTGAAAATGACACCAGGCAACGCCGCCTGAAAGAGGTGCAAGCTGCACTAGGAGAAAACAAAGCGTTACAGCAAGCGCGCAGTACATTGGAAAGCACTCATACGCAGATTCGCAAATCCAAAGTCCGCCAACACGATTTGGAATTGGAAATCCAGGGAGTCTCGGACGAAACCACGCGCTTCGAGCAGCAACTCTACAGCGGCGCGGTAAAGAACCCCAAAGAACTGGCGGATTTGCAGGCCAAGATCGCTTCACTCAAACGACGACGGCAAAATTTGGAGGATGATCTGCTGGAGGCAATGATCGAGCTGGAAGAAGCAGAAAGTACACACTCACAAGCTCAGAAACATCTCGACGAGACACAGGTCCATTGGGAGGCGCAGCAAGCAGACCTGCTGGCCGAGCAAGAAACGCTGCAAGAAAAGCTAACAGAAATCGAGCAGGCGCAAGCGGGCCTGTTACCCAAAATCGATCCTGGCGACTTGGCCACTTACCGGGCGCTGCGGCACGGAAAAGGCGGTCTGGCCGTTGTCCAAATGCAGAGCGGCTCGTGTGGCGGATGCGGCATCACGATATCACCCAGTCTGAAATGGCGCTTGCGACAGGGGGAACTGATCTACTGCGGAAACTGCGAACGTATCATTGTGCAGGCCTGAGGCTATTTTCTGCACCTCTGGACAGCTTGATTTGGGGCTTGACACTTTGTTCTTCCAAGCCCAATTTGGGCAGATTCGCCGTCTGTCAGTGAGAAACCAGGTTTTTTCTGAAAAAACCTGGTTTCTTTCCCCGCTTTTTGAAAAAGACACAAATAGGCTGCGTCAGGATGCGAAATATAGGCTGAGGCTAACACAAAAGATCAGGGCCTCCTCAATGAGGAGGCCCTGATCAGCGAAAGGAGGGTAACCACAAACAACTTTGGTACTTCTTAATGTAGGTTTGGGGGGGCGGGGTCCCATTCCAACATCACTTATATTCTAGCGGAATTGTCATTCCACGTCAATGGTACCTGTGTACCAAATTCGATTCGAGTTGACATTCATACCAAATTCGGCTATCATAAGCGGCAAGGTACAACTCACGTCTAAAGCGATCAGAGAGATACTGTTACCAGAATTGTTACAGGAATCAATCGTGCTTCTAATTACCTGTTCCATCCCACTCCACCTGCCGGAGCCTGCCGCCAAGCTCTGGCGTTTTGATCCCTGGTCAGCGTTGATCGGCGCGGGAGTAGCCCTGCTGCTGGCCTGGCTGATTTACCACTTTCGCGACGAACTGCGCCTGGGCTGGGAAGCCGTGACGGCCCCACTGCTCCAGTTGCGCAGCATCCTGCAAGCCAGCGCCGACGATCTCTACCGCGAACTAGTCATCGCCAGAGCACGCTCCCTCACCGTATCGGCGCACACAGCCCCGTTGGATGCCGTGTTCATCGAGCCAAAACTACTCGCCCCTTCCCAATCTTCCCTATCCACCTCAGAATCTGAACTTGCGCCAACTAGCCCTCAAGAGTTGCCGCTGCGCCGGATATTGGGAGGACATCCACAATTGGTGATACTGGGAGAACCAGGGGCGGGGAAAACCGCGCTGCTGGCATACATTGCCCTTTCGTGCGCCCGCAGCACAATGGAGGCAGAGCAAGCTGAAACGACGCTGGGGCCAGATCAGAAACGACTGCCCATCTATGTGCCGCTTCCGGCTATGGATTGGGACGAGCCAAACGAAACAGACCTCGAATGCCAAGAGGAAACCCCCACAGATAACTCCGAGGATGCCCAACCAGAAGATGACGCGATAGAAAAGCTCCTTAACATAGCCTTGTCCGCCGTCGGGGGCAAAAGCACTCTGACGAGCGCTTTGCGCCAGTATCTAGAAGCCGGTCGAGCTATCGTGCTTGCCGATGGGTGGAACGAACTGCCGCCGCAGCAACGCCAACAGGCCGCCGTATGGCTGACCGAACTGAACACCGCTCTCCCAGGAAACCTGTGGCTGGTCGGAGCAGGAGCGCGGGGCTATGCGCCTCTGATAGAAGCAGGCTTTGTTCCTCTAGCCCTGGCACCCTGGAACATTATCCAAGTCGAGGAATTTGCGAGGCGCTGGGTAGAGGCATACGCTTGTGAGGATGAAGATTCACCCGTCTCTGCCCGTAGACTGATAGTAGAACTGCAAAGCGCGGCACGGACGGCAAACTCGCCGCTAGAATTGGCGCTGCGAGCGTTCGTGTATCTCGCGGCCCAAGAAACGCCGGCCAGCCGGGCCAAGCTGTTCGACCGCGCGCTAGAGTTGCTGTTGTGGCAGGAACAAGAAGATGATGCCTGGATGTCGGCAACCGGACGGATGGCGTTGGGGCAATTGGCAATACAGCTTCAGCAAGAAGAGCGCACAACCTGCCAGCGCGAGGAGATTGAGGCGGCAATCGAGACCGCCCTTCCGCCTGCCGAGGAGCTTCCCGCAAATGCAACTGCCCGCGTATTCCGCGCGCTGACCGGCGAACGAGGATTGCTCCTCCTGGCGGGCGACGATCTCTACGCTTTCGTGCACCCGCTCTGGCAAGCGTATCTAGTGGCGCGCCAACTGATCGCCGTTGCGCCCACCACCCTCGTCGAGCGACTGAACGACCCCCACTGGGCCGAAGCGCTGCGCTTTTACGCCGAGATCGGCGATATGGGCCCTCTGGTGACAGAGTGGCTGCGCACCCCCGACGATATGTTCTATACGCGCCTGCGCACCCTCGGCGCGTGGATCGGCGCGGCTCCAGATGGCGCCGCCTGGCGCAATGGAGCGATGGCCATACTGGCTCGCGTTTTCCTCAAGCCCGGCCATCCCGCGCAGGCCCAGCAAACGCTGGCGGAGGCGCTGGCGGCGACCAATATGCCCGGCGTCGCTTATCTGTTCAAACAAGCACTGAAACACCGCAGCGCTGAAACCCGCGCTTCCGCCATGCTGGGGCTGGCGCGGATAGCGACCGAATCTGACCTACCAATACTCGAAGCGGTGTTGGAAGACGAGTCCCCATTTGTGCGCGAGGCGGCCGTACGCGGGCTGGCACATATGAACGTTGATGTTGCCGTCCGTTGGTTAGAGCACGTGCTACTGGAAGGAGAAGATGCACTCCGCCCCCTGGCCGCCGAAAAATTGGCCCAATGCGGAGACCAAGGGAGAAACATCCTGATCGAAGCGGCCAAGTCAGAGGACATGATCATCCGGCGGGGAGCGGTCGCCGGACTGGCGCAGATAGAAGCACAGGAGACTCTTGAAAAAATAGCGCGGGAAGACGAACAGTGGATCGTGCGCTCCGCAGCAGCGGCAGCTTTGGAGGATATGGAAGAGAAGAAAGCAAAAGCCGCCGGTGTCGCCCCTCCGTCCGAGATCGGGCAATTGCCCTGGCTCATCTCGTGGGCAGCGGCCCAGGGTGAAGGGGCGGGGGTAGGCGACGCGGCCCGACGCACACTCCAACGCGCTCTGAGCGAGGGGAATACGTCGGTTCGCCTGAACGCAGCGCAAATGCTGGCTCAAGTCGGTCGCACGGACGACGTCAAACTGCTACGAGCTGCAATGAATGACCCTGAGCCGGTCATCGCAAGCGCGGCGGTAGATGCGCTGATCGAGATCAGCAAACGGTACGATTTGAGAATTGAGCGCATCACATAGAAAACCTTTAGGGTTGAAGTCTCAGACTAGAACAATGCCAAAATCAGCAATTGCAGAACCTGCTCGACGAGCCAGATGACAAGCAGGGCCACCATAGGTGTAAAGTCCAAGCCGCTCATAGGCGGAATGTAGCGGCGCAGTGGGGCCAACACCGGTTCAGTGATTTGGATCAGAAAACTCATTGCCGGGTGGTAACGACTGACACCCAACCAGGGCAGCAGCGAGCGGATGATGATGGCGAAAGAGTACAAGTCGAAAAGTATGTCTATGAAACGCATCAAAGTGTACATCGGCTCTCCAGCTACCAATCTCTCCGTTTGCCAAAGATAGCGCGTCCAATGCGCACCATCGTCGCTCCTTCCTCTATCGCGATCTCAAAATCGTCGGTCATGCCCATCGAAAGATGACGCCAATCGTGGGCCGGGAAACGGATCTGCAGCGCGTCTCGCAGTGCGCGCAGGCTGACAAATACGGACCGCACCATCTCGGTATCAGCGGTTAAGGGGGCCATTGTCATCAGCCCCTCCACCACAAGCGCCGGCAGCGATAGAATCTCCTCGACGGTTCCGAAGAAAGCATCCCGCCTGGCCGCGTCCTGCTCCCAGCCTCGCAGGTCGAACCCGTACTTGCTCTCCTCGCCGGAAACGTTACACTCTAGCAACACCGGCAGTGACTTTTTCGCCTCTCGCGCAAAGCGGCTCAAACGCCGGGCGATCTTGAGCCGATCCACAGAATGAACATAACCAAAATGCGCCGCCGCCGCTTCCGCCTTCCGGCTCTGCACGTGGCCCACCATGTGCCAGGTCGGGCGGGGGCCGGAGATGGCGGCGCGGACGGCGGGAATCTTGGCAGCTCCCTCCCCGACGCGATTCTCGCCAAAGTGACGCGCGCCAGCACGATAGGCGGCGGCGACGGTCTCGGCGGGATGGGTCTTGGTCACAGCGACCAGTGTGATCTCGGCGGGGTCGCGGCCAACCCGCAAGGCCGCCTCCGCTATGCGCTCCTGTACCTGCGCCAGATTGTTTGCAAGATCAGTCATTTTAACAACTCCATCACGATACCAAAACGGCCTGTATGCCCGCGCTCGGCCCGGTGCGAGAAAAACTCGTCCACGCGACACGCGGTGCAGAGACCAGAGTCTTCAATCTGTTCCACGCCGCCGGCGCGGAGTTGAGCGCGCACCGCGCCGGGCAGGTCGAGATGAGTGCGTCCGTTGACATCGTGCGTTGCTTTCGTCCCAGGCGGGCAGGCGGCCTCCACCGCCGTCACGACCTCTTGCCCCACCTCGTAGCAACAGGGACCAATGGTTGGGCCAATGCCGGCCCACAGATCAGCGGGGTTGCAACCAAACCGCTCCGTCATCGTCCGCACTGTCGCCGGAACGGAACCCACCGCCACGCCGCGCCATCCCGCGTGCGTCATCCCAATCACACGACGCACAGAGTCAAAAAACAGCACCGACGCGCAGTCGCCAAAACGCATCAACAACGGCACGCCGGGCGCATCTGTCACCAGCGCGTCGGTGGCCGGCTGGACGGTACCCAAGTGGGCGCGCCCGACCACTCCCACGCGCGCGCCGTGTACCTGGTAGGGGCTGACGGTCTGCCCCGGCTCCAGCCCCAGCGCGCCCAGGGCAATTGTGTGGTTCTCTTCCACATTCGCCAAATCGTCACCGACGGTGTGGCCCAGGTTGAGCGTGGCACAGTGGCCGTGGCTAACTCCGCCGATACGGGTCAGGACAGCGTGAAGTAACCCATCGGCCCCGCCCAACCCGCCAAAGCGATATAACACAACTCCGTCTACACGTTCACGCAGCATCTATGCTTACTCCCACCCAAACCGCTGATGCAGCGTATCGCTGAACTCGTCCATCGTCTCCTGAACGTAAGGGTAGGCCAGCCAGATAGTCACCAAGCCAAATATCCCACCCGTTATCGTGCGCGTCAGCGATGTGGATTCGTAAGGGCTGATGGGAAAATCGGGAAACAGGTAGGGAACAAGGGATGAAAAAAGCTGGTACCCGCCGTCCGCCGCCATCGGCAGTAAGCCCAGCACATAGCCCCACCAGGGAAGCGGGCGTAGTCGCCGCCGCCCCAGCGAGTAGAGCAGCCCGGCGAGAAAGATCGCGCCATAGATGGCAACGTCGCGCTGGCAAAGAGCCACCTTGTATCCTAGCGATTTCTCGCCATACCCTATCGCTGTTCTGATCAAATAGGCCGTTTCCGATGAGGTAGACAGTGGCTCTATCCCAGTATGCGCCGTCAGATATTCCAGCGTATAGGCGAACTGCGGACCAAACAGGAACCAGGAGCGGTGGGGCATCTGGTGGCACAGCGGCTTGTAGATGAGGTGAATGGCTGCCGCAGGCCTCACGGCGCCCAGATACATCAGCACCGGGGCCAGGATTGGAAGGCCCACGTATAGCAAGGCCAACGTGTTGAACACAGCCAACCAGTGTTTGGAGAGCCAAAAGACAAAACGGTCGGCCAAGATGACGATCCTGCGCTGACGCTCGCCCACAGCGGGCGCGGCTGCCGCCCTGCGCCGCTCCACCTCGGCCAACACCTCGGCCGTGGTCGCTTCTCCAACATTGTCCTCTGCGCTCATTTGTGATAACCTCGCCAATTTTTCTCTTTCCGACCCGCACAGAAGCGGATTATAGCACAAACAGCGCATCTCACAACGACATCAACGCGAGACGTACTCGTTATCCCGGATATAGAACCGCCAGGGGGAAATCAGGGCCGCCTCGTCCCCGCGCACGCCGATGCGGGGGCCAGTGACGACGGCCTCGTCCAGTACGGCAGCGGCCCGCTCCAGAAATAGGAGCGCGTCGGGCGCGCACAGGTCGGCGCCGTCGAGCCGTCGGTCAATGCCGAGCGCCTGGCACAAGCGAGCCGGCCCGCTGGTCAGAGGCAGATCGGGGCGGCCGCCGCGCAGCTCTCGCATCAGTTCAATCCCCTCCAAAGGCTCTAGTGCGCGGATGAGCACGGCTGCCGGGTATCCCGCCCGCTCAGTGACGACGTTGAAGCAATGGTGCATACCGTAGATAAAATAGACGTAGGCATGACCAGGCGGGCCAAACATTGGCGCGTTGCGTTTCGTGCGACCGCGACTGGCATGGCAAGCCCCGTCACCCTCCCCAACGTAGGCTTCGACCTCGACGATGCGCCCGGCGAGCCGCTGTCCATTTAGCAGCCGCACCAATCGCTGTCCCAGCAGTTCGCGGGCGACGGCAAGCGTATCGCGGGCGAAGAAATCACGGGGAAGACGGCTCATCGTGTCACCGTTGAAATCGAGGGTCCCGTTCCAATGTCAACCGCAGCCCCTGCGCCAGACCCACACGTGGTTCGTAGCCCAACAGCTTCCGGGCGACGGAAATATCGGCGCAGAGACGAGAGACGCCGCCGCTCTCGGCGGGACTGCGGAGCACGTCCGCCTTCCGCCCCGCCGCCGCCGCCGTCAGTGCGACCAGTTCGTTGATGCTGGTCTCGTGTCCACTGCCCACGTTGATGATGCGACGGTCCACGTCGCTGGCGGTGGCGGCCGCCGCCAGCGCCTCTACCACGTCGTCCACGTAGACGAAATCACGCGTCTGCCCGCCGCCGCCAAAGATGACGAGCGACCCGCCCAGCAGCGCCTGGTGCATAAAGCGGGGTACCGCTGGTGGGTGAGAGGGAGGCAGATTCTGGCCCGGCCCATAGGCGTTAAAAATGCGCAAGATCACCGTCTCAATGCCCCACAGCGCGCCGATGGTGCGAACATAGTACTCGGCGGCCAGCTTGCTCACGGCGTAGGGTGATTGCGGGTTGGGGGGCTGATCTTCCTGCACCGGCTGGTGAGCCTGCTCCCCATAGATCGCGCCAGAGGAAGCGAGGACTACACGGCTCACCCCGGCGTCTCGCATGGCCTCCATCACGCTGACGGCGCCGCCGACGTTGACTTTGTTGTACTCGCGGGGGTAGAGGATGGACTCGCTGACCAGGACGCGCGCCGCCAGGTGGTAGACGCAGTCCACGTCTTGCAAGAGCGTCCACAGCTTGGGCCGGTCGGCCACGTCACCGCGTGTGAACAATACCCGCTCGTCCAGCCGGGCGGGGTCGCCCGCACTGAGGTCATCAATGACGCGCACCTGGTGCCCGTCGCGGGCCAGACGGTTGGATAGGGCGGCTCCGAGAAATCCAGCGCCGCCAGTGACAAAAAAATACATAGGGAGCTCCTCGAATAACAAATGGCGAGTTGTGCATTGCGAACGGTGAGCGGCCTACATTATAGCACAGTTCGCCGTGAATGGGAGAATGTCGGGCGACTCATTGGTGATTACCCACATCTCACCGCTGAGCGCGCAGAGGTGGCAGAGATAGTCAAAAAGGCCTTCTCTGCGTGCTTTGCGGCCTCTGCGGTGAAAGAAAACAGGATCAATGCAGTCACATTTGAACATGTGGGTAATCACCAACCTCCAAATGTGTTTTGGTGCTCTACATCTGACGTCCAGAGATCAACACAAACTGCCCAATCTGGAGGTTTTACAACACGCGAGGAATCATCCCCCTGCGAGCACTACAGCACGCTCACTGGGGCCACGTCCACCCGCCAACCCTGGTGAATCTTGATGGCGCGCAGGAACTCGGCCGGGTCGGCGTGGCGCAGGATGATTTGCCAGCGGTAGCGTCCCCGCAAGCGGGCGAAGAAAGGGGGAGCGGGGCCGATCAGATCGCTCTCTGGAAGCCCCCTCCGGGCCAACGCGGCGCGCACGGCTGCGGCCAAGCCCTCGGCCTCGGACTGAGCGCGGGTGGGGCTGGCATCCTCGTAGACCAGTTTTGCCAGGCGACGGTAGGGCGGGTAGCCCTGTTCGCGGCGGAAGGCCAGTTCCTGGGCGGCGAACCCGGCATAGTCGTGGGCGGCGGCGGCGGCGATGGCATAGTGGTTAGGGTGATAGGTCTGAACGACGACCCGCCCGCCCAGCAAGCCCCGCCCGGCCCGTCCGGCCACCTGGGCCAACAACTGGAACGCGCGCTCGCCGGAGCGAAAGTCGGGCAGGTTGAGCGCGGGGTCGGCCGAGATGACGCCGACGAGCGTCACCAGCGGCAGATCAAGCCCTTTGGCCACCATCTGCGTGCCGATGAGAAGATCGGCCTCACCGTCCACAAAGCGTTGCAGGATGCTGGAATGATCGGCGTGGGTGCGGGCGGTGTCAGCGTCCCAACGCACGATGCGCGCATCGGGCCAGCGGTTCCGCACAGTTGTCTCCACCCGCTCGGTGCCCAGGCCAAAGTAGCGGATGCGGTCGCTGCCACATTGCGGGCAGTGATTGGGCTGTGGCTCGCGGTGGTTGCAGTGGTGGCAGACCAGAGAAGCGCGCGGGCCGTGATAGGTCAGCGGGACATCGCAGTGCGGGCAGCGTACGACGTGTCCGCAATCGCGGCACAGGACAAAGGTGGCGGTTCCGCGCCGGTTGAGGAAGAGAATGGCCTGCTCGCCTCGACCCAGCGACTCGTCCAGCGCCCGCTGGAGCGCGCGGCTAAAGATGGAGCGGTTTCCGGCGCGCAGCTCGGCCCGCAAATCCACGATCTGCACCGGCGGCAGGGGCATGTAGCGGGCCTCGGCGGGGCCGTCATCCAGGGCCTGGTAACGGGTTTGAGAGACGTGGTAGCGGGATTGGAGATCGCGCAGGCGGCGAGTGTGTCCCATGATGCGGCGCGGCATCGTCAGCAAATTGAACTCGCCCCGCTGCGCCCGATGGTACGATTCCAGGCTGGGCGTGGCGGAGCCGAGGATGACGGTCGCGTCGGTCTGGCGGGCCAGTTCGAGCGCCGCGTCGCGGGCGTGATAGCGGGGACGCGGGGCTTCCTGCTTGTAGCTGGAATCGTGCTCCTCGTCCAGCACGATCAAGCCCAGCGGGGAGAGCGGCGAGAATAGGGCCGAGCGTGGGCCGACGACGATGTCTACCAGACCGGCGCGGGCGCGACGCCATGTATCATACCGCTCGCCATCGGTGAGCGCGCTATGGAGAACAGCGACGCGGCCGGGAAAACGCGCCGCGAAACGGTTCACCGTCTGCGGCGTGAGCGAGATCTCTGGAACGAGGATGATGGCGCGGCGGCCCTGGCCCAACACCTCGGCGACGGCCCGCAGGTAGATTTCAGTCTTGCCGGAGCCGGTCACGCCATGAAGAAGGGAAACTTGCGACTTGCAACTTGCAACTTGCAACTTTACGACGTCCCACACGGCAATCTGGTCGGGCGTCAACGGCGGCGGCTCTGTGGGGACGAAAATCTGGTCGGCCAGGGGATCGCGCCAGACTTTTTTGGATTCCAGGGCAACCAGTTCACGCTCGGCCAGTTTTTTCAGGTGATAGAGCGTGCAACCGGTCTCGGCGTAGACCCAACTGACATCTACCGGGCCGCCTTCAGCGCGCAGGAATTTGAGTATGGCCGGGTAACAATCGCTGCGTAGGCCAGAGAGTGCTGTTTCCTCATCGGCGGCGGGGATGATTTGGGCGGTACACGCCTGCTTGGGACGGGCGCGGGGCGGGGCCAAGAATGATTCACTGGCGATGATGCCCCGGCGCGCAAGTTGCTCGAAAGCCGCGCGCCAGTCGACGCCGCGCAGAGCGGCCCTCACCTGCGCGCCGCGTAACGGCCCCCGGCGGCGTAACAAAGCCAACAACGCGGCCTGGGCATCGGTGTTGACGGCGTCGACAGGGGCTTGGTGGTCAAGAGTGAGCAGAACATCAGCATGGCCCGCCACACCCGGCGGGAGCATCAACTTTAGACATTCATAGAGTGAGGCCAGGTACTCGCGCGCCATCCAGCGGGCCAGCGCGATTTGGGCTGGAGTGAGGACTGAAGTCGGATCCACCAGCGATTCGACGGGGCGGGTTTCGGGAACAGGGGACTCGTCACTGAGTGCGACGACGACGCCGTAGAGCCGCCGACGGCCAAAAGGGACGGTGACGAGGGAGCCGGCTTTCAAACGGCCCTGCAATGTATCCGGCAGATGGTAGGTAAAGGCAGGCTTATCCTCCGACGCTTCGGCCGGAGAAAAAACGATCACCTCGACAAACCGACTACCATCCATACTTCCTACTTCCTGCTCTCTACTCCCTACTCTCTCAAACCTCTTCGCCAAAGCGAGGGCTATAGTACAGGAATACCAGGTAGCCGGCGACGAGCACGATCAACGCAGTGACGGCGGTGCGCAGCAAAAAGTCAAGGCTCGTCGGCGACCCACGGTAGAGCAGGTCCTGGTAGGAGGCGACGATGGAAGCCATCGGGTTCAAGCGATTGAGCCAAAGTTGGGCGTTGAACGTGATGCCTAGAATCTCAGCCTCCTGGGGTACCTGGCTGATGGGGTAAAATATAGGGGTGACAAAGAGCCAAGCCATCATCAGTACCCCCATAATGATTTGGGTATCGCGGTAGAACACGTTGAGGGTGGCGAGGAACAGGCAAAAGCCCACGGTAAAGATGGTCTGCACCAAAATAGGGATGGGTAGTAACAGTACCCATTTTGTAATAGGAGCGCCTGAAACGAGCGCCAGCCCAAAAAGAACGGGCAGCGCAATGACAAAGTTGACCAGGTTTGAGAGGACGATAGAGATAGGCAGAATCTCGCGGGGAAAGTAGACTTTTTTGATCAGATGCGCGTTGCCCACGATGCTGGCCGTAGCCCCGCCCACAGAAGCGGCGAAAAAGTTCCAGGGCAACAGGGCGCAGAAGACAAAGACGTGAAAGTTGGGCAAGTCCGAACGGCCCGCCAGAAAGTTAAAGACCATCGTATAGACCAGCATCATCAGCAGCGGATTGGCCCACGACCAGGCGATGCCCAGTACAGAATGGCGATAGCGCACCTTCAGGTCGCGCACGACCAGGTTGCGGATCAACTCGCGATAGTTCCAGAGGTCTCGCAGGCGATAGAGAATTTTCATAAAGGCTTGATTCTCCTAATTTGGGTTACGGGTTTTGGATCGAAGAACAGAGCGGTAGACAGCCACCAGATGCCGTCCGGCGCGGTCCCAGGAAAAATGACGGGCGGCTCGCTCCCTCAGCTTGCGCCCTAACTCGGCGCGTCGTTGCGGGTCTTGAAGAAAGCCGGCGATGCCATCGGCCAGGGCAACCGGGTCGGCGGTGTGACCGGCATACGCGCCGAGAGACCCCATGTATTCCCGGTTTTGCGGCGCGTCAAAGGCCACGGTGGGCAGCTCCATCGCCATATACTCGAGTATCTTGCCGTTCCCCTCGGTCTTGGAGAGCTTGGGCGATACGGCGATATCGCCCAACGCCAGGTGGGCCGGGGTCTCCTCGCGGGGGATTTTGCCCCGAAAGATCACCCGGTCGCTCACTCCCAAATCAGCCGCCATCTGCCGGTAACGTGGCACAGGAAAACCCCCGATCAGAAAGCGCGCCTCGACGCCCCGCTCTTTCAAGATACGGACGGCTTGCAAAAGGTGAGGGATGCCCTGATGATCGGATAAAAGCCCCAGGTACACGACAACCGGATGGCCGTCCGGAATGCCCAGTGCGGCTCGTTGGGCCGCTATTTCGTCGGTGGTCAGCACGTCGGGGTGGAAAAACTCCATATTGACGCTATCGGGCAGCGGTTGAACGCGGTACGAGGCGCAGTTAAAGTATTGCTCCAGCAATATCGCGGTCTGGTTGGTGCTGGTGAGGATGATGTCGGGAAGTTGATCTATGCGCATTTCAAACAGTCGCACCCAACGGTACAACGGGCCATCGGGATTGAGAAACTTTTGATCCACCATCTCGCTCGTCATGCTGCCCTGAAAGTCGGCCACGAGCGGTATGCGTTGCAGCCGGCTCAAAAAGTAGCCAATGAAGGCTCCATCGTGCAGGTGTCCGTGGACGATGTCAAAGCGGCGGCGCAACACGGTTTTCAACCCGGTCCAACATAGAAATGCGTCAAAGGCGATTCTGTGTAACGAGGAACCCACCTCATAGTCCGCGCGCCAGGGCGTGGGTCGGGTGCGGATGATCTCAATACCTGGCAGGTCGCGCCCCAGGTAATAGGTAATGACGGTGATCTCGTGGTTCAGTTTTTGGAGCGCTCTTATCTCTTCTTCGATGCGCACGTGAGCGCCATAGTCGTTGAAAAACGACCCGGGGACAACCATCAAGATGCGAAGAGACTTGTTCAACGTGCTTGACCTGGTGACAATATCAACGGGAGCGATCTGATCTCTCTCTCAACCGGCGGGTCAGGGAACCGCCAAAGAGCATCTGGCTGACCTGCTGGCCCAGGGCCGGCATAGATTCCTTGCTAAAGACGCGCTCCTTGGTCCACATACCTCGCTCCCGCTCTTGAATCCAGCCGTCTCGTCCCTCGGCGGCCGCTGCAAAGGTTTCCTCAAGCGGCTCTGGATCATCTTGGGATAATAGATCACGCAGCCGTATCAGTTCGCCCAGAAGGATGTTGAGGTGCAGTAAAACATTCTCACGGTTGAGGAAAACAGTGATGCGGCGCTCGTCGCCGCTATCGGCGGCATTGGCGGCAGCGGCGAACGATCGGCCAGCGAGCTTGCGCATCTCTTCCCATCCAGGAGCGCCCACAGTGGCCCGCAGCAGAGCGACAGCCAACAGATCGGGCAACCCCTCGACACCAGCGTGCAGCCCATCGTGCTCGGTGGCGTCAATAAAGTACGGATGGGCGTCGAGCGCTACAGCCAGATCGGCGAAAGCGTCCCCGTTGGGGAGGTCGCCTGGTGTGGTGAAAAAGTAGAGCGCTTCCACCAGGAGGTCGGCGCTGGCCTCGTCCAAGCCCTCCAGGGGGTCAAACCCGACGAGGGCCGGGTTGGGAACAGGATGACCGCCGGCAAAGTAGACGTTCCTCGGCAGAGTCTCTTTGGCCCAGCGCATGACGGGCGCTTTCAGGGGCGCTGTGTCTGTGACCAGGCAGCCAGGCTCAAGGTGCGGGCCAATGGCGGCAAAAGTATCACGGATAGCGGAGAGCGGGACGGTGACGATGACTAGGTCGGCGCCCTGACACGCCCGGCCTGGCTTGCGTTCCGCCCGGTCAAAGGCGCCCATGCTGCGGGCCAAGTCGGCTGCCACGGCCTCCCCGTCGTAGCCGACGATTTCGGGCGGCTCTTTCTGTTCTTTTAGCTTCAGTGCGATGGAAACGCTGATGCAGTTTACGCCGATGATGGCGACTCGCTTGAAATTCATTACGAAAACTCCCTCCCGCGCCGCTGCACGATCTGCCCAGCGGCGCTAATTTAGATTATCGGCCGCCTGAAGGACGGTCAGTAGTTGATCCTCCTCAGTTCGACAGTTCCTCAGTTGATCCTGGTGCCGTCGGATGAGAGCGATGGCAAGGGGTGGACAACCGGCCTCTTTGGCCCAACGCGCCCCTATCTCTGGGTGCCGGGCGTGAACTATGAATGAGCGACGCCAGCCACGCGGCTCACCCCGGCCCAGACGAGCCAGCAGGCGCGGCGCGAACCGTTCCAAGAGCACAATGATGGCCCGCCGCCACGCCGGCAATCGAGCGGCGGCTTTGCCCACGTCGTGCAGCAACGCCGCCGTAAAAAGTCGTGAATCGGTGTGACCGGCACGGCAAAGCGCGTGATACACATCCAGAGCGTGGCGTTGGTCTTGAGTTGTCATAGAACGAAACAGTATCAACGCTGTTGGCGTCAGAATGTGAGTTACCTGCTCCAACTCTTCGTCCGAAACCCGGGCCGTCAACGCCCGAAAGAATTGTCCCACGCGATAGCGGGCTGTCTCTACCATTCTGTACTTGCCCAGCCCTAAAGGTTTTCTGGAACCTTTAGGGTTTTTCCAGATCATTGAAAGGTCACCTGTGCTCTAGTGCTCTAGGCGCGACATGGAAATCGCGGCTACATCCCTCCGACAGGCTGCTAGTATATCAACAAAGCGCGGATCATAAAAAGCAGCAGTGGAGTGATGACCATACTGAGTATGCCGAATCTTGACAAGAGATACAAGACCAACATCAGCCCCATTCCCCCATATTGCTCTATCCGGTCCAACATGCTGGCCCACCTCGGCGGCAGCAGCCAGCCCAAGATGCGCGAGCCATCGAGCGGCGGAATGGGGATCAGGTTGAACAACATCAGGCTCAGGTTGATCAGTATGAACTGGAACAAAATTCCTTCCAGGCTGACAGAGGAACCGCTGCTGGCGTAAAAATTCAGCCATCCTAGCCGAAATGGAATCGCAGCCAGCATAGCCAGAACGAGATTGGAGAATGGGCCGGCCGCGCTCACCAACGCCCAACTGGCGCGCCGGTTCCCCCGCAAGCGATAGGGGCTTACGGGAACGGGCTTTCCCCACCCGTAGCCAAAAAACAGCAGCGCCAGCGTTCCAACTGGATCAAGGTGAGCCAGCGGATTGATAGTCAACCGACCGCGCAGGGCGGCCGTATCGTCCCCCAAGCGGTAGGCCGCCCAGGCGTGCGCCCATTCGTGGATCGGCATACTGGTCAGAAACAAAATCGCCAGCGTGATAATTCGATCCAGGCTGAACATGTTTAGCAGGTCCAACTGTACTTTCTCCTAGGTCACTATGGAAACGTAGATTGCTCAAATCCCCTTCATAAGGGAAGTTTGCAATTATAACATATTTGTGGAAAAGGGGCGAACGGAACCAGTACAAAGCTGCAAGGTAACTGCTCAGGCATAACCGGTAACACAGAGAGGAGCAGAGGATGCGCAGAGTTTCACAGAGGAGAAAGACGCAAGTTTGCTTATCGTACCAGTTTTCAGCACAGAATACAGTGCGCCCGCCTCTGGGCAGACGCCCGCCTCTGGGCGGACGTAAGCACAATATCTCCCTATCCTCCCTGTGATTCTCTGTCGGATGCTGTTCATCCGCTTTCTCTGTGTGACTCTGTGTAATGACTACCTGGCTGAGCAGTTACGCTGCAGGTTTGTGAGCTTGCAAGTGTTGCCGGATAACCCTCTAGTACTTTTGTCATCCTTGTCCTCAATTTGCTAGTTTGATAGTTTTTGGGAGCGTCGTGGTGGTATACTCTGACCATAACCGCCGGGGGCTTGGGCTGCCCGGCGGCTTTGAATGTGTGTCAGACAGTTGCGGCAACCAAAGTTGCTATGTTAAAGAAAGAACCAACGACAAAATCATCCCGCTTGAGCGGATTTTATAATTTGCCCCTGGAAGAACGGGTTGGGCGGATTGCAGCGTGGGCCGAGCTGGCCGAGGACGAGGCTAAAGCGCTAGGCGGCGCGATGGGGCTGAGCCTGACGCGGGCCGACCAGATGATCGAGAACGTCGTCGGCCTGTATAGCCTGCCGTTGGGGATAGCGGTCAATTTTGTCGTCAACGGGCGCGATGTTTTGGCGCCGATGGTCGTCGAAGAGCCTTCGGTGGTGGCCGGGGCTTCCTTCGCCGCCAAATTGGCCCGCGCCGGCGGAGGCTTTCGGGCGACCGCGACCGCGCCAGAGATGATCGGCCAGTTGCAAGTGCTCGACGTCACCGACCCCTGGTCGGCCCGCCTCGACCTGCTGGCCACGCGCGACGAACTGCTATCGTTGGCGAACGAGAGCGACCCGGTCATCGTCGAGCTGGGCGGCGGGGCGCGAGATTTGGAGGCGCGCGTCATTGAGTACACTCCGGCCGGCCCGATGCTGGTGGTACACCTCATCTTTGATTGCCGCGACGCGATGGGGGCTAATGCGGTCAACACCGCCTGCGAATCGCTGGCTCCCCGCATCGAACAGATCACCGGCGGGCGCGTGCTGCTGCGCATCCTTTCCAACCTGGCCGATCGCCGCTTGGCGCGGGCGCGCTGCACAGTGCCGGTGGAAGCGTTGGCTTACGGGGACTTTGCCGGCGAGCAGGTGGCGCAGGGAATCATTGAGGCCTATGCCCTTGCCGCCGCCGACCCGTACCGCGCCGCGACCCACAACAAGGGCATCATGAACGGCGTGGACCCAATCGTGATCGCCACCGGAAACGATTGGCGGGCAGTCGAGGCTGGCGCTCACGCCTACGCGGCCCGCTCTGGCCGCTACACCAGCTTGAGCACCTGGGCGCGCGACGCCGAAGGCAATCTGGCGGGGACGCTGGAAATGCCGCTGGCGGTGGGCACCGTGGGCGGGGCGACGCGCGTACACCCTACGGCGCAAGTCGCGCTCAAGATACTAGGTGCGCGGACTGCGCGCGAACTGGCCGAGACCATAGTCTCGGTGGGGCTGGCCCAGAACTTGGCCGCGCTGCGGGCGCTGGCGACGGAGGGCATCCAGCGGGGACACATGCGGCTTCACGCCCGGCAAGTCGCCGTCGCTGCCGGCGCAGCGGGAGACGAGGTAACGCAGGTGGTGGAACGGATGGTCGCCGAGGGGCGCGTCCGCCCCGACCGGGCAGAGACGATCTTGGCCGAAATGCGCAACGAGCAACTATGACCAACGATAACCAATTCACAATTCTAAAACCAGATCGCGAGGTCGGCATCGTCGGCTACGGAGCCTACGTGCCACGCTACCGGCTGCCGGCCGCCGAGGTATCCCGCGTGTGGACGGGCGGGCAGGGCGGCGCGCCGATTCAGGAAAAGTCGGTGCCGGGGCCGGACGAGGACGTGGTCACAATGTCCATCGAGGCGGCCCGCAACGCGCTGGCCCGCGCTGGCGGCGTGGACCCCGCGCTCATCCGCGCCGTGTGGGTGGGGAGCGAGTCGCACCCCTACGCCGTCAAACCGACCTCGACCATCGTGGCCGAGGCCATCGGCGCCACGCCCCACACGCAGGCCGCCGATTGGGAGTTCGCCTGCAAGGCCGGCAGCGAGGCGTTCCAGGCGGCCACCGGCTTTGTGGGATCGGGAATGGCGCGGTACGCCCTCGCCATCGGGATGGACACCGCCCAGGCCCGCCCCGGCGACGCGCTGGAATACACAGCCGCCGCGGGGGGCGCGGCCTTTCTCGTGGGGCCGGCGGGGGAGGCTCTGGCCGTTTTCGAGGGATCGCTCTCCTTTGTCACCGACACCCCTGATTTCTGGCGGCGAGCCTACCAGCACTATCCCTCGCACGGGGGGCGGTTCACTGGCCAGCCGGCCTATTTCAAACACGTCACCGCCGCCGCGCAAGAGTTGATGGAATCGCTGGGCGCGCAACCGTCCGACTATACCTACGCCATCTTTCACCAACCGAATGTAAAGTTCCCGCAGACAGCGGCCAAAAAACTCGGATTTACACCGCAGCAGACCGGCCCTGGCCTCTTGGCCAACGAGATTGGCAACACCTACGCCGGATCGTCGCTCGTGGGCTTGACGGCGGTTCTGGACGTGGCCGCGCCGGGCGATCGGGTGCTGTTGGTGAGCTATGGCTCCGGGGCCGGCTCGGACGCCGTCTCGCTGCGCGTCACCGACACCATCGCGGAGCGGCAAAGCAAAGCGCCGACGACCCGTGATTACATCGCTCGGCGCGTCGAGATTGACTATGCGACCTACACGAGATTCACCAGAAAGTTGAGAAAATGAGAGACGTTGCCATCATCGGAGTTGGACAGACCAAAGTAGGCGAGCACTGGGACGTCAGCCTGCGGCATCTGGCGCTGGAGCCGCTTCAGGCGGCAATGGCCGACGCGGGCGTGACTCAAGCCGACGCGCTTTACGTGGGCAACATGCTTTCGGGCGAGTTGACCGGCCAGGAACACCTGGGCGCGTTAGTCGCCGATTTCGCGGGGCTGCGGGGGATCGAGGCGTTCAAGATCGAGGCGGCGTGCGCTTCCGGGGCGGCGGCGCTGCGGATGGGATACATAGCGGTCGCCGGCGGAATGATGGACATTGTCGTCGTGGTCGGCGTGGAAAAGATGACCGACACGACCGGCCCCGATACGACCGCCGCGCTGGCGATGGCGGCCGACGGTGACCACGAGGCCGCGCACGGACTCTCCTTCGTCGCCGTCAACGCGCTGTTGATGCGGCGTTACATGCACGAGTTCGGCTACAGCCACCAGGACTTTGGCGCCTTTGCCGTCAACGCCCACCGGAACGGGGCGAACAATCCCTACGCAATGTTCCAATTCCCGGTCAAAGCGGAGCGCTTTGCCAGTGCGCCCATGATCTGCGATCCCGTCAACTTGCTGGATAGCTCTCCCATCTGCGATGGGGCCGCGGCGGTGGTGCTGGCGCCGGCCGATGTGGCGCGCACGCTTAACGCCGCTCCGGTGCGTATAGCTGCTTCGGCGGTTGGAACCGATACAGTAGCCGTACACGACCGACGCGATCCGCTGGTATTGGATGGGGTCGCGCTCTCGACGCGCCGCGCCTTTGAGCGGGCGGGGGTGGGGCTGGAGGAGATTGATCTGTTCGAGTTGCACGACGCCTTTGGCGTCATGGCGGCGCTCAGCCTGGAAGCGGCCGGATTTGCGGACAGGGGACAGGGGTTGCGGCTGGCTCTGGATGGAGAGATTGAAATTGATGGTCGCGTGCCCGTCGCCACGATGGGCGGTCTAAAGGCGCGCGGGCATCCCGTCGGGGCCACCGGCATCTACCAGGTCGTCGAGGCGGCGCAGCAATTGCGCGGCCTGGCCGGAGCCAATCAGGTGGAAGACGCGCGCATCGGCATGGCCCAGAGCATTGGCGGCAGCGGCGCAACAGTCATCACCCACATCTTGGAAAGAATGGATTAGAGTAAATTTGTAGACTTGGATTACAGGAGGCAAAATGAGTATACCTGGAAATTGGAGATTGCAGCAACAGCGATACCGGCTGGTCGGAGAAGTATGTGAAAAGTGCGGGGCGAAAATTTTCCCGGCCCGCGACGTCTGCCCAGAGTGCGCGCGACCGGCCCAGACGCCGTTCGCCTTTAGTGGAAGGGGCGAAATCTACTCCTACAGCACCGTCTACAATCCACCCCGGGGATTTGAAGAGTTCGCACCCTACACCGTGGCGCTAGTGCAATTGGATGAAGGCCCTATGATCACTGCGCAACTCACCGACGTGGACGCCGAACGGGTCAACATCGGTATGCCGGTGGAGATGGTGACGCGCAAGATGCAAAGTGGCGGCGAGGAAGGGACAATTGTATACGGGTACAAGTTCCGCCCAACTCGATTTGAACAGCATCTAAGGCAGCCTGACCAAGCAAAGAACGCGCGTCCAGCTTGAAGGATACGACAAGCTCTCTGTCCTTGCCTATTTGCACTCTGTCCACCAGGGCAAGCACTATGTCTCTTTTCATTGCAAATAGTTCGCGCCGCTCCTCGTCCGTCTCGGGGTTAGCGTCGAGTTCTGCTAACCCGTCGCTCAGAATAGCCAGGTACGCTCGCGCCGCATCTTCCCAACCATCGAAAGCGGATAGCGCCGCCATCTCCCCGATGTTCATCGCTTTTCGTTTCAGGCTCAACTCTTGAAACGTCAGCGCGCTCAACTGGTGCTCCATATCTTGAGCCGTGATCGTCCCTTTGCGCGCTTGGGTTATCACCCATTGTCTTTCCATCACAAGCGCGTCCATATCGCCTCGCAGTCGCTCCCGCTCCGCCTGAATGTCCGCCGCCTGCTGTCGAAAGTTATCGACGTGTCTCTGCGCCTCTAGTATCAGAACGTCGGGGACGTTCAATACTTCACACACCTTCGACCAGGCGTACTCATCAGCCTTGTTAGCCCCAATAGTCCTGGGACAATCGGGGTGGATCCGCTCTTTGTGCTGCTCGGGGCAATAGTAGCAGCCTGACCTTTTCTTACGCAAGATACGTTCTCCCTTGCTGTTCTTTCGCCAGGAGGAGAGGGAGCGCGCCCCCCACTTTCTGCCACACTCGCAGTACACCAGCCCGCCGATGAGATAATCGCGCTTGATGTTGTGGGCAGGATGTTTCTTGTTCACCTCACGCACCTTTAGAAACTGGCGGTACGTTTCTCTATCCAGGATAGAGGGGACTGGTATCTCGAACACCTCGCCGTCGCGGCTATGCCGTTTGATGCCAGACGTGTAGACCTCGGCAGCCCCCAACACGGCCTGGATGCTCGACCGCGCCCACTGGATCTTGCGGGGCACGCTGCTCCCCTTTTGTGGCGCGCCAGCTTCTATCAGCCGCCGCCGTATCTCCATCAGTGGGACGCGCTCGATGTACCACGCGAATATCTGCTGCACCCACCGCGCTTCTTCCTCCACCAGCTCGATCACTTCGCCGTTACGCTCGTAGCCGTAGCGGTCTTGGCCCGTGTTGGCCTTGCCCGCCCGCAGCCGCGCCTTGACGCCCATCGTTGTCCGCTCACGGATATTGTCCAACTCGAGCTTGCCGATTGCCGCCTTGATCTCTAGCATAGCGCGGTTGAATGTCTCTTTGACCAGTTCCACCGTCACCCCGCCGCGCTGGTCATCCAGCATCTCGACGAACGGGATCGCGGCGTAGATTCCGCGATAAAGCCTATCCTCTTTCCAGGCCACGATCACGTCAAACTCCCCGGCCCGCGCCGCCTTGAGCATCGCCTGGTACGATGGGCGGTCTTTGTTTTCCCCACTCGGACTCTTGAGTTTGCCTTTCACCCGGTATTTGTCCTTGTCCACGTAACAGGCCACGATAGCGTACCCGCGCTCCTCACAGTACGCCTCACAGTCCACCCGCTGCTCCTCGATTGAGACGCGGGTCTCGCCTTTCTTTTTGTATGCCTTGCTAACCCTGGCGTAAATCGCCGCTCTTTTCATTTTTCCTCCTGTCCCAAGTGTACTACCCTACTCGCAAAGTCGCAAAGTTGCCAAAGGCCACACTCGCCGCCTGGCTTCTGCCCGCCACGCCTCCAACGTGACGGGCAGCTTGCCAGATGGTCAGTCGGTCTCCTCGTATCCCAGCCGGTCAACCGGCGATATTGCCTCATCGAGCGTAAGCGGCCGGCCATAGCCAGCCTCGGCCCCCAGCGCCGCCCACTGTCCGGCTACGCCCAGATCGGCCTCAGTTACTTCGTGGAGCGTGTAGGTGTTCGGCTCTCCTTGCCAGTTCGACCAGCCTTCGACGTGCACCACCAGCCGGCCGTCGCTGGTCTTGTACAGCGTCTCGGTCACGCCTCTGCTGTCCGTGATGCCGCCTCCGCGCCCCAGTCCGTACTCGGTACGACTCGCTAGTTCCTCGGCCTCAAACTCAGCCTCTTGCGTGTTGTCGTTGGTTTGCCCACTACTACCAGCCACAACGCTACCAACTAACACCGTTACCTTGTCCATTTGTAACCTCCCGTGATTGTGATAGAATTTGCTCCGTAACCCGCCGTCTCTCGAAAGTCGAGCGGGT
>DUEK01000050.1 GCA_011192155.1 Thermoflexia bacterium | reverse complement strand
GCGCTGCTGAGGATATTCCTATCCTGATGCGCATCCCGCTCGACCGGCGCATCGCCGAGGCATACTCGGAGGGAGAGATATTGGTGGAGATATTGCCAGAGTATCGGGAGCAGTTTAGGGAGTTGTACGAGAGGATTGAAAAGGCGATAGACTAGGTTGTTTCTGGGGTGAGGGGGATCCCTTCGGCCTGGATCGCCTGGTAGATGGGAAAGCGATAGTGGGATAACTTGTGCCAGTGAGAGCGACTGACGGCTCGTATTGATATCAAGAGATCATATTCCAACGATACACGCGCTGCCAGACGGCGGACACTTGAGCGTAGATGGGGATCATCATTGGTCAGAACTACGATCACGTCAATATCTGAATTTGGGCCTGCGTCGCCCCGCGCTTTGGAGCCAAAGAGGGTTACCGATTGAATCAGGTCACTGTAGCGCATGTACAATCTCTGCACTAACGTTTCCAATGACTGGTGCTCGGTAGTGGTCAAGGTAGAGTGCTTGTTCATTATTAGCCATTCACTTTCCTGGAGATATTGGATCACTCGTTCCACAAAGCGACGGGCATCCACCAGTCTTTCTGCCGCTGTCGTCGGATCGGCATCAAAGGTCATGTCATAATCACTGTCTACTCGAGCTTCCATCACATCGCCATAGATGTCGCTGTATTCGGTCTCGATCAGTCCTGGCTTGACAAAATGTTGACGAAAAGCGGCGATCACGCCACCGTGTTTACTACGGCTGATGTCTTTGGTCAACAGCAAAACACTCGCGGCGTAAAAGATGGCATAGTAGGAACGATTGATGGACGTAGCGTAGAAATCATTTTCAATGTTCGACGCTGCCGATTCTAACGATTGGCGGACGTGATCAAGGTACATCTGAATTTGGTAGCGTTTGTTCAAGATTTCTTCACCCATATTGATATTATAGTGTAGTTAAATTTGCTGTCAAGGAGGTTTCGATGAAACAACTGGTTATACTCAGCGGAAAAGGAGGCACGGGCAAGACGACCGTCGCGGCGGCGCTGGCCCACCTGGCCTCTCAGGAGATTTCTATCGTTTTGGCCGACGCCGACGTGGATGCATCTAACCTGGAACTGGTGCTCGACCCGACCAAGCAGAAGGAGCATGACTTTATGGGCGGGCAGGTAGCGATCATCGACCCGGAAAAGTGCACCGCCTGCGGCATCTGCGCGGACGTTTGCCGTTTCGACGCGGTGATTTCCGGCGACGAGGTGTATCGAGTGGATCCGCTGGCCTGTGAAGGATGCGCTTCCTGTTTCTATCAGTGTCCCGAGGGGGCGATTCGTATGGAGGAACAGCAGGCGGGGATGTGGTTCCGCTCCGATACCCGCTTTGGCCTGCTCTTCCACGCTCACCTCTTTGCCGGGCAGGAAAACTCGGGCAAACTGGTCACGCTGGTCAAGCAGCAGGGCCGGTTGCGGGCGCTGGACACGGAGGCCGAGTTGCTGTTGGTGGACGGACCGCCAGGTATCGGCTGTCCCGTCATCTCTGCCAGCGCGGGCGCGGATATGGCGCTCCACGTGGTCGAACCGACCGTCTCTGGCGTACACGATTTGGAACGTATTATGGGTACCACCGATCACTTTGGCGTGCCGTCGCTGGTCGTTATCAACAAGGCGGATCTGAACCTGGCCCGCGCCGACGAGATCACTGCCTTTTGCGCGGGACAGGGCGTGGGCGTGGTGGGGCGAATACCCTACGATACCGTCGTTACAGAGGCGATGGTGCAAGGGCAGCCGGTGACGGCGCACACGGATGGTCCGGTAACGGAGGCGCTGCAAGGCGTATGGACGAGAATCAAGGAGCAACTACTTTCCAAGGAGGAGGTACAGCAATGACGCGCCAGGCGGCGGATCAAAACAGTTTGCGCGAGGCCATTCTCGCCCGTCTCGCCACCGTCATAGACCCCGAGACAGGGGTGAACGTGGTGCGGATGCGCTTAATCGAAGAATTGACGGTGGACGAGAAAGGCATGGCGAGTTACAAATTCCACCCATCTTCTCCGCTGTGCCCTATGGCGGTATCGCTGGCCCTTTCCATCCGCCAGACGGTGGCCGAGGTAGAAGGGGTGACCGGGCAGGAGATCGAGGTGGTCGGCTACATCAAGGCGGATGAGCTAAACAATATATTGCGGGAGGTCGTTGAATGATCGCTTTTGGGCCAGTTCCATCCAGGCGCTTGGGACGCAGCCTGGGGATCAACAATATCCCGCCCAAGATATGCACCTACTCTTGTGTGTACTGCCAATTAGGGCGCACCATCAAGATGCAGGTTGAGCGTCGCGCGTTTTACGAACCGGAGAAAATCTTGCAGGGCGTCCGTGACAAGGTCGAAAAGGCCAGAGAGGTCGGGGAATCCATTGATTATCTCACCTTTGTGCCCGACGGGGAGCCGACGCTGGACGTCAACCTGGGCCGCGAGATTGAGTTGTTAAAGCCGTTAGGGATCAAGATCGCTGTCATAACCAACAGTTCTCTCATCTGGCGCGAGGATGTGAGAGCGGCGCTCACAAAAGCGGATTGGGTCTCTCTAAAGGTGGATTCTACGCGGAGCGAAATCTGGCGCAAGGTTGACCGGCCCCACGGTGCTTTGCGACTGGCCTCGATTCTCGACGGGGCGCTCGAATTTGCGGCCGAGTTCGAGGGGGAACTGGTGACAGAGACGATGCTGGTGCGGGGCGTCAATGATGGCGAGGAGCACCTGGGAGAGGTAGCCGACTTTGTGGCTCAATTACGGCCACAGGCCGCTTACTTGTCCATCCCCACCAGGCCACCGGCGGAGGGGTGGGTACGGCCGCCCGATGAGGGCGTCATCAACCGGGCTTATCAGACCCTGCGCGGGCGGCTCGAACGGGTGGAATATCTGATTGGGTACGAGGGGAATGCCTTTGCCTTTACGGGCGATGTCGAGAACGACCTGTTGAGTATCACGTCGGTGCATCCGATGCGGGAGGATGGAGTGAGCGAGTTCCTGATGCGGGCCGGGGCGGACTGGACCATTGTCCGCGAATTGATCGCTCAAGAACGCCTCGTCGAGACCGAGTATGCGGGGCGGGAATTTTACGTGAGAAAGATACACTGATTGGAGGTGGCTGAATGTTTGTCAATGGATTCGCAGCAGTGATGTTGGCCAGCTTGCTGGCGTGCGCGGTAACGACGATTGGTATATACATCATCAGCAAGTATGAACGACTGGGCAAAGAATATTCTGCCTATTTCATGAGTTTTGCGGCCGGAGTGCTGATCTCGGTCTCGTTTATGCACATCATACCAAAGTCCTTCGAGATGAATGGCTCGGCGCCTGTGTTTCTGCTGATGGGGTTTCTGGGTATCTACCTATCCAATCGCTTTTTGAACCTGCACATCTGCCACGAGTACGAGTGCGCGGACTATAGCATAGGCATCATCCCGGCGTTGGGAATTGGCTTTCACTCTTTTATTGACGGCGTGATTTATTCGGTGGCCTTTAACGTCAGCATATTTACGGGGGTGCTGGCTATTATCGGGATGGTGTTTCACGAATTTCCCGAAGGGATCGTCACGTTTGTGCTTCTGGAGCGGGGAGGTTTCAGTCGAAAAAAGTCAGCCATATATGCCTTTCTGGCAGCCGCCATATCTACCCCGTTAGGCGCGGTGGTGTCGTATCCCTTTATCAGTAATATCGAGCAATCCACTTTAGGTGTGTTGCTGGCTATCTCCGCCGGCGCACTGGTCTATGTGGGCGCCTCCCACTTGCTTCCCGCGGTCGAAAAGGAGAATAAAAAGCACAGTATCTTTGCGTTGGCCGCTGGGGTGCTGGTCGCTGTTTTTATCATCATGTCGAAAAGCTGAAAGGGGCGCGCGATCATGAGTGAAAATACGTTGGCCCAGACGCCATCTGGACAAGCGGTGAACGTTGAGCGCTGGGGTTGGTATTCGGTCGCCGTCAACGTCGTCCTGGCGGCCATCAACGCCGGTATCGCCGCCGCATCCGGCAGCCTGGCCGTGAAAGCGGAGATGGTCCACAATCTGGTGGATTTGCTGACGGCGATAGGGGTGTTGGTTGGCCTAAAGCTCTCGACGCGCAAGTCGAAAGAGTTTCCCTACGGCCTGTACAAGCTGGAAAACGTGGTCACTGTGGTACTGGCTGGGATGGTCTTTTTCACCGCTTACGAGATCGCGCGAGACGCGCTCTTTACACCGGCGCGTCAGGCTACAGTAGACGTGTGGATGTTGGGTGGCGTGGTGGTAGCAACCATCATCCCTCTCGTGTTCAGCCACTTTGAGTTGCACGTTGGGCAGGCGGCCAACTCGCCGGCCCTGATCGCCGACGCCAAAGAGTACCGCACTCACGTTTTCACCACCGGCGCTGTATTCGCCGCGCTGCTGGCTCAGTGGTTCGACTTTCCGGTGGACCGCATCGCCGCGTTGGTCATCGTCGTTGCCATCGCCAAGACTGGTTGGGACCTTTTGAGCGATGGTATGCGCGTGCTGCTGGACGCCTCGTTGGACGCCGAGACGCTTTTTCAAATTCGGGAGATCATTATTGCCGATCCGGCGGTGGCCGCGCTCAAATGGATCACCGGGCGCAACGCCGGCCGCTTTCGCTTTGTCGAGACCGAGGTTACTCTGCGTGTCCGAGATTTTGAAAAAGCGAAAGCGATCACACAACACATTGAGACACAAATCCGCCAGACCGTGCCCCACGTCGAGCGGGTGCTGATCCACGCCGAGCCGGTGGAGCGCACTCACCTGCGCTATGCCGTCCCGCTGGCCGCCCCCGACGGGGCCATAAGTGAGCACTTTGGCGAGGCCCCTTACTTTGCCCTGGTCAGGCTGCGGTTGGCCGACGGGGTTATCGAGGAGCAGCAGGTTATCGCCAATCCCCATCAAGATGTGGAAAAGGCAAAGGGTATCCAGGTGGCCGAGTGGTTGATCGCCCAAGAGGTGGACGTAGTGTTGTTGCGGGAAAGTCTGCGCGGCAAGGGGCCGCTCTACGCTCTTGGCGACGCTGGGGTGGAGATGGAAGAGATTGAGACAGAGACGCTTGCGGATGTGATGGCCGAGGCCGCCGTCCGATCAAAGGTGGATTATGGCAGTTAGAGACATTGTTCCGTACCTCGAAAACGAAGCCGCTCTGCGCAAAAAGAGCGAGCCGGTCAGTCGCGTGACCCGACGAGTCAAAAAACTGGTGCGGGATTTGAAGGACACGCTGAATGACCCTCACACTGAGGGGATTGGGCTGGCTGCCCCCCAGATCAACGTTCACAGCCGGGTGGTCGTGGTCCGGCTGGGCGGGGGCGGGGATGGCGAGAATGAGCCTGGTCCGCCTCTAGCCCTGATCGACCCGCAAGTCATAGAGGCCAGAAACGAGGAACGAGATTTTGACGGTTGTCTCAGCTTTCCCGGTCTCTATGCCGAGACCGTGCGCCCGCATTATCTGAGGGTGACCGGCCTGGACGAAGCGGGCAATCCCTTTGACCGGGTTTTTGAGGGCTTTGACGCGGTGGTGGTTCATCACGAAATAGACCACCTGGATGGCGTGCTGTTCATTGACCGGGTCGAAAGTTTAGAGGATCTGTACCGGATGCGCGAGGACGAAAATGGCAAAGTGGTTTGGAGCACCGCAGTCACACATCAGTCTCTAGTCCAAGTATTGGCTGAAACGAGATTGGCAGCGAATGTTGAGCCAGAAATGAGGAGAGATATTGACGGTGGAGATGCGCCAGCGGGTGATCGAGAGTTGAGCTGCGTTTCCGTGGTGGCCAGCCCGGCGCATATGGAAACACCTGCGTGATCAGGGGAATTGGATTACCTTGCCCCAGGTGAAACAGATCGGACAGAAGAGTGGGTGGACGCTCTTGCGGCAGCAACTGCGGAAGCGATACCGAATCAGCAGTGTCCGTTTTATTTTACCGCAGAGCACGCAGAGGGCACAGAGCATGTCGAGTTCTTTTTTTCTCTGGACAAGCCGTTTTTTCAGTTCGAGGAACCATTTTTGATCGTCTCAGCGCCCTTAGCGGTTAGAAAAAAGGGAGACATCTGAACGGTTACCCGGCTGGAACTAGCAGGCTCAGTAGATCCAAAATGTTACGACAACAAGACCTCGGAGGTCTCTCGAGAGCGCCTTTGCCGGTAAAAACGGGCGCAATCTAAGCAATTTTGCTGCCAATGTCACCTTCCGAGACCTCCGAGGTCTGAAATTTGGATCTACTGAGGCTCTTGATTACACAAAGATTCGCGGAGAATTTAGAGACGCACAGAGGTTTTTTTGAGAGAACCTACCAGTGTGAAATAGTTTCTTCGTCAAATACTCCGATTTTTCAACATCTTGGTGTATCTCTGTGTCTTCTCTGTGTGCTCTGTGTAACTAATTTTGGCGACTCTGAAAAAGTGTCCGGTAATGAACTCTCAGACTGAACTGTGCCACACTACTACAACATCCGTTCCATTCCCAATCTCGCTCTCCACTTTCAGCGTGGCACCGACGGCCTGGGCGCGCTCGTGTATGATTTCTAACCCCAAGCGGTGCGGCAGGACATCGCCTGGGTCGAATCCACGTCCGTTGTCGTGGACGCGCAACTCGACGCTTCCCCCAGCAGAAATGCAGTGCAGAGCGACCTCTGCCCGGCTGGCAGAGGCGTGCTTGGCCACGTTATTCAGGGCTTCCTGAGCAATCCGATACAGGGCGACGTGAACGTCGGCGGGCAGTTCGCACTGGCTCGTCATCGTCACCGTGACGGGTATGCCCGTCCGCCCGGTGACGGCCTCGGCCAGTTGGCGCAGCAGGTCGGGCAGGCTCGTCTCGACCAGGGCCGTCGGGCGCAGTTCCAATAGCAGGGTGCGCATCTCGGCCAGCGCGCCTCGGCTCAAGCGTCGAATTTCCCCTAGTAGCTGCTTTCCCTCTTCCCGGTCGCTTTCCCAAATGGCGGGCAGCGCTTCGGCGATGAGGCTGGCTGAAAAGAGTGTCTGGGTGACGGCGTCGTGCAGGTCGCGCGCCAGCCGGTTGCGCTCTTGAACGACCGCCAGTTCCTGCGTTTGTTCGTAGAGCTGCGCTGTATCAATGGCCAGAGCGGCGCGCTGGGCCAGGGCCACAAAGAGCCGCTGTTCGTCATCGCCAAAGGCGCGGGGATGGACGTAATCCGCGCTGAACACGCCAAAGACCACGCCGCCGACTTTGATGGGAACCTGCATGTAGGAACGTATGCTCTCCGGCTCAATGATGCTGGCGTGAGCTTGAGCGCGCGGATCTGCGCCGACATCCTCCACGATGACACGCTCGCCAGTGGCCGCCACGTGGCCCACAGTCCCCACCCCTGGCTCGAATGACATTTGCGCGCAAGTTTCTGGGCCAAAGCCGCGAGCGACCCGCAAGACCAACTTTTCTCGTCGTTCATCCCAGACCATCAGCGCGCTTTTGTCTGCCTGGACAATGTCCACGGTTATATCCACCAATGCCTGGAGCACTTGATCCAGGCGCAGGTGGCGGTGCAGTTCAGCGTCGGCGCGGTAAAGGGCCTCTAATTCCTGTTTGCGCTGTTCGCTTTCGCGCGTCCTGTGCTCAAGCGCGTGCGTTCTTTCCTCGACCAGCGTCTCAAGTGCGTGGCTTTGCGCTTCAACGTTTCTGACCCGCAGCCGGTAGCCGCCGATTATACCGCCCACCAGCGCCAGGACAGCTATCCCCCTGAACCACACCGTCTCCCAGAACGGGGGCACGATGGTGATGGTCAGTGCAACACCCTCCTCGTTCCAGATTCCGTCGTTGTTTGAGCCTTTAATCCGCAATCTGTATGCGCCCCCAGAGAGATTGGTGTATTGTCCAAATCGCCTCGCGCCTATATAGTTCCATTCTTCATCGAACCCTTCTAGCATGTAGGCATATTGATTTCTCTCAGGTTGGGTATAGCTGAGGGCGGCAAACTCGAACTCGAAAAAGTTGTTGGGCCAGTGGAACGTTACCTCGCGCGCACTTTCGATAGCTTGTCCAACATCTACATCCTCGCCGCCCTGGGTCAGAGAGGTCAACACGACGGGCGGAACGTAGGCGTTATCGCGGACGTGTTCCGGGTAAAATGCATTGAACCCGTTGACGCCGCCAAAGAACATCTCACCGCTATCACTCTTGTGATAGGCGCTCAAGCTGAACTCTTGACCCTGAAGCCCGTCGCTCACGCTATAGTTTTTGAACGTCTCTGTCTGAGGGTCGAATCTGGCGAGTCCTCTTTGGGTGCTGAGCCAGAGGAGTCCTTGGCTGTCTTCCAGTATCCCCATTACCGTGTCATCCGGCAGCCCTTCTTGCTCTCCGTAATGGGTGAACGTCTCTTCCACTCGATCAAAGCGATTTAGCCCTCCGCCTCCCGTGCCAATCCAGAGCACGCCCGATTGATCCTCGTAAATCGAAAGGACGGTATCGTGGCTCAAGCTGTGAGGGTCTCCATAGTCGCTGCGGTAATGGGTGAATTGCCCGCTCTCCCGATCGAGCCTGTCAAGCCCCCCGCCCCAAGTTCCAATCCAGAGCGCGCCCGATTGGTCTTTATAGATAGAGGTGACACAATTATCGCTCAAGCTATGAGGGTCATAGGGAATATGCTGATAGCGGGTGAACTTGTCTGTCTCCAGGTCCAATCTATTGAGACCCCCGCTCCAGGTTCCAATCCAGAGCGCGTCCGACCGATCCTGATAGATGGGCTTGACGATATCGCTGCTCAAGCTCGTGATGTCATTGGGGATGTTGCGGTAATGAGTAAAGCGCTCGGTTTCTGGATCGAGTCTATTGAGGCCCCCGCCCCAGGTTCCAATCCAGAGTGCGCTTTCCTGGTCTTGATAGATGAAGGTGACATAGTTGTTGCTCAAGCTGTAGGGGTCGTCGGGATCGTTCCGGTAATGGGTGAATTGTCCCGTCTCTCGGTCAAATTTGTCGAGTCCTCTACCATCCGTCCCAATCCAAAGTACACCCTCTCGATCTTGATAAATGGATAGCACTCGATTTTGGCTCAAGCTGTTCGGATCGTTGGGGTCGCTTTGGTAGTGGACGAATTTATTTTTTGCCCGATCAAACTTGTTGATTCCCCCATCCCAGGTGCCAATCCAGAGCACGCCCTGCCGGTCTTGGTAAATGGAACGAATGTAATTACTGCTCAGGCTGTAGGAACTGTTGGGGTCGGTCTGATGGGCCGTAAATTGTTCCGCTTCCCGATCAAACTGATAAAGCCCTCCACCCCCTGTCCCAACCCAGAACACGCCTGCCTGATCCTCGTGAACCGACGTTACGTGGTTAAAGGCAAAACCCTCGACATCGCCAGGGTCTATCAGATAAGGCGTAAACTGCTCGCTTTCTCGATCAAATTTATTGAGACCGCCCCCCTCCGTTCCGACCCAGAGCACGCCCGCGCGGTCTTGATAAATTACTCGCACTACATTGCTGCTCAAACTGCGCGGGTCGTAGAGGATATTTTGATAATGGATGAATTGTTCTTTTTCTCGATTGAATCTGGCAAGCTCCCCAGAAGTGCCAACCCAAAGCGCCCCGGAGTCATCCTCGTAGATTGCGTTGACGGTGTTCTGGCTCCTTCTGCGGGGACGGTAGTGGATAAATTGCTCGTTTTCGTCATCAAATTTATCGAGACCGACCCAGGTGCCAACCCAGAGTACGCCCTCCCGGTCTTGGTAGATTGACGTGACCGTGTTGTAACTCAAGCTGTGGGAATCCTGAGAATCGTGCAGGTAACGGGTAAATCTTTCCGTCTCCCGGTCAAACTTGTTCAGCCCGCCGCCTTGCGTGCCTATCCAGAGTGCGCCTGCCTGGTCTTGATAGATTGTCTTGATGGCATTGTTGCTCAAGCTATAGGGGTCTGCCGGGTCGTGTCGGTACACGGTAAAGCTGTATCCGTCGTATTTGTTCAGCCCGTCTCCTGTACCGAACCACATGAACCCCTGGCTATCCTGAAGGATGCAGTTGACCGTGTTTTGAGAAAGCCCCTGTTCGACCGAGATATGCTCAAATTCAATATCATCGTTCAGAGCGTAGCGGTCAACAGTGGGGGCGGGAGGGGTTTCGGGGGAGATGGCTATGTCGGTCGTGGTTGTCGGCTCAGGGGGAGCAGGAGCCACCAAGCCGCGGCAGGCTGTCGCCAACGGCGCGACTGTAGTCAACAACAAGAGGATGAATGCACACCAGGGCCCGTGAGTAGTTTTTTGCGCCATTTCTCTGCCGCTAATCTTATCACACCTTATCCACCCTCGCAACAAGGGAGTGAATCCGGGCTTTTGTAAGCACTGTTACACAGAGATGCGCAGAGAAGACACAGAGATACAGCGTGAACGAAAGTTCACACGAAAAGCACTCTGCGCCTATTTTCCGCACCTCTGGACAGCTTGATTTGGGGCTTGACACTTTGTTCTTCCAAACCCAATTTGGGCAGATTCGCCGTCTGGGTCAGTGAGAAACCAGGTTTTTCAGAAAAACCTGGTTTCTTTCCCCGCTTTTTGAAAAAGACACAAATAGACTGCGTCAGGATGCGAAATATAGGCTGAGACTCTCCGTGACTCCTCTGTGTAGCTCTGCTGCATGGGACGCCCCCGGGACGGGGGCTGGGAACAGCGGCTGGGTAGTTGCTTTTTGAAAAAGACACAAATAGGCTGCGTCAGGATGCGAAATATAGGCTAAGACTCTCCGTGACTCTTCTGTGTAGCTCTGTGTAGCAAACGTGTCACTTTTGCCGCAATGCCCGAGTACCCTTCCACGCCGAGTCGAGAAAGCGCTGGATTTCGATCAGGTAGCCATTGGGGTCGCGCAGGAAGCAATGATAGATGTTGTACCGAGGGTTGAGGAGTGACCGGCATCGGGGATGACGGCAAAGAGCGGTTTGTTCCCGTAATGCTCGTAACAGGCCCGATGGTTGGGCCAGCAACTCATTTTGTTTCCTTGTCCTCCGCCTCTCGCTTCCACTTCATCTTGATCGTATAGTTTGCCTCCGCGCTGGCTTTGGCGACGGCAAAATTGCCCATCTCGCCCGCCGCCTTTATCCCAAAGGTGACCTCGACCTCGTCGGGCGGGTCGGAGAGACCCTTGACCTTGTTGATGATCGTCTGGGCGTTTTCGCGGACGACGCCCATCGCGTCTTCGAACCTGGTCTGTACTTCCTGCACGGCGCCCTCGATCTTGCCCCCAAGCGCACGGCTGGCCGGCATGACGCCTTTAGCAATTGCGGCTTCTTCCTCGACTTCTACCAAGATGGTACTGCCTGATGCGGTCTGATATTCGATATAGCGCGCCATTTTCGTTTCCTCCTATGGTCAGCCACTTGCGAACTTTTCGATAAAGGCTTTGCCCCGGCTCATCAGATCAATGCGATCCTCCGGAGCGGGGAACCGTTTATCAAGCGCCGGGTATATCTGTGATCTGGAAGGGTTCTTGCACAGTAACTGCTCAATCTGCCCTCCCGCAGGTTACGATCGACTTTGCAAACGTCCAAACCTGCGGAAGGGCAAGTATACCTACATCCTCCCGGTCAATCGCTTTACAGAACGTGCGTCAGGAATTGCCGGGGGGTACTCCTCTCTTGATTAACAGGACAGGCGTCTAGCCGACCAATTGCTTGGCCAGCTCAATCGCTCCGACTGCGTCGTCGGCGTAGCCATCTGCGCCGATGGTGTCGGCCCACTCCTGGTTGACCGGCGCGCCGCCGATGATGACCTTGACCTGGTCGCGGATGCCTGCTTCTTCCAGCGCCTCAATGACGTCCCGCTGGACCGTCATCGTCGTCGTCAACAAGGCCGATAGCCCCAGCAAATTAGCGCCGGTCTCTCTGATCTTGGCGACAAAGACCTCCGTCGGCACATCTACCCCCAAGTCATACACCTGGAAGCCGCTGGCCGACATCATCGTTCCCACCAGCGATTTGCCGATCTCGTGAATGTCCCCCGCCACGGAGCCGATGACCAGCGTCCCGGCCCTCTCGACCGCCTGTTGGCGGGCTTGTAGCTCCGGTTCCAGTAATTTCATTGAGCGTTGCATACCGCTGGCGGCGATGATCAGGTGCGGCAGAAAGTACTCACCGCTTTGGAACTTGTCGCCGACGATGTTCATTCCCGGCACCAAGCCCTCGTTGATAATCGTCAGCGGTTTTATGTTGGCCTCGATCGCCTGCCGGGTCAGGTCTACCGTCTCGTCCGGTTCTCCCTCTACGATACTGTTGGTTATCGCGGACAACAGTTGTCCGTTGTTCGAAAGTTTTTCTGACATTTTTTTCTCCTGTATTAGTCTCGTGGTAGCGGCGGCAGTTCGTCCATGCCAAACTTTTGCGCCGCCTTGGTGGTTATGTCGCGCAGTTCGGCCCGCAATTCGTCCGAGATGGGCGACGGTTCATAAGTCGCCAACAGCTCATTCACGCGATCCTGCGCCCGGCCCCAGGCGGTCTTGGCCCCTTTTCGCTTCCATCCGTCCAACGTGCCTCGATCAATGACCGATGACGGAATGTACAGCTCTTTGCCGAACCACTTGAGCGTGTGCATCTGCGCCAAATAGTCCGCTCGATGGCCCAACTTGCGCATAAGCGTCAGGGCGATGGGTTCGTCGCGGGCCTCGATGCCAGCGACGAGCCGCTTGGCCATGCCGATGATTTCGGCGTCAATGACCAGCTTTTCATAGCTCTGGCAGCTTTCAAAGTCCATCATCCCAGCGCCCGAGACCATGTTGACTCCGGCCAGCGCCGCCATCAGCGCCCCGCCGGACGATTCTAGCCCGCACTGGGCGTCTACGACCTTGGCGTCGCTCATCCCCAGGTAAGCGTGGGTGGGCATACCCAGTCTCTTGCCGACCTGGGTATAAGCGCAGTCGATCATCCACGTCCCGACCGCGCCCATAGGCGTCGTGCCCTCGCGCATATCGAAGGCGGCCGGTGAGCCGCCCCAGACGATGGGGGCGCCTTCCTGAGCCAACTGACTGATCGTCACGCCGCTCAGGCACTCGGCTGTGTGTTGCACTACCGCCGCTGCCAGCGTGACCGGCGATGTAGCGCCCGCCAGGGGCATTGAGACCAGCTCGGACGGGATGGAGTAGCGCGCGCAGTCAATCATATTTTGGCAGGTCAGATCGCTCCACAGCAGCGGCGGCGACGGGCAGACATCAAAGACGGCGATAGGTTTAGCGGCCAGCGCTTCCTCGCTGCCCACCATCGCCACCAGCATATCTTTCATCGTCCACCAGGTATCCTTGCGGAACGCGCCGGTGATGATGGGCTTGCGCATATAGTTCAATGCCAGGTAAAGGCGATACAAGTCGCCGATCTCCCCCGGTACATCGGTGCAGATCATCGCCGTGCTCTGAGCGTCCAACTGAGGGATGGTCTCGACCAGCTTGACGAATTTGACAAAGTCATCCGTGAGCGGTGGTCGTTGCTCCTGCGTCTCGCTATCAAGGATTGCGATGGCGGCCGAGCCGGGGTCAAACTGGATGCTGTCGCCGCCATAGTAGACGGTCGGTTCACCATCCAGATTGTAGAGATAAAACTCAGACGGACGGGTCTCCAGCGCCCGCCGGGCGATGGATTCAGGGATGTAGGCGATTCGAGTCTCCATATCTACTTTGGCGCCCGCGTCGGCCAGCAGCTTGAGCGCGTCTTCGTTGTGGACCCGCACGCCTGGGTCCATCAATAGTTCAAATCCCTCGGCGATGATCTGATCTGCCATCTCGTCGCTGAGGATGTTCAATTTGGGTCGCATTATTTGCCTCCTAAAGTTAGAAATGTGTTGGAAAAACAAAAAGGGAACAAACCGTCCATAGACAGTCTGCTCCCTTTCCTCGAAGGTCACGAAACTAGAGATGAAGGTAGGGTGTCTGGCTTGCCTGGAACACGCGATACGTCAGGCTTACAGTTGCGGGACAGCCCCGGATTTGCCACTACTGGAGTAAAACGGGTGGCGCCGGCGTTCCCCTTTTCATCCTGCCCAAGAGCCAAGCGCTCAAGGGTTGAAAGCCTTCATCTGCACCCAATGGGGAACAGATATCAAAGTCCGCTGACAATACAGGGCCACCCTGCGGCTGTGAACATAAGTTTTACTCCTGCGTACCACTTGCCAGTGCGCCTGCGGGGAATACTACCTCTGAGAGGGACTATAACACGAGTCAAGCCAGGTGTCAATTATTCTCGGGCCATCGAACTTGTCCCCATTGTCTCACGAGTTCCCTGGTTCTTTGCCGCTCTCAAAGCGCTGGGTCAGGCGAAAGCTTTTCTCGTCCATCACGATAGCGGTGCTCATCCTGATCAACCCCGGCAGCGTCCCGAATTTGTTATAGATGATGTCCTTGAGATGCTCCACGTCGCGGGCATAGATGGTGATGAGTTCGTCCGTGTCGCCTGTCAAGAGTTGCACGCTAATAACCTCGGACAGTTTGACAGCTTCAGAGATGAGGGTCTCTAGCGGGATACTGTGGTCGCGCGTCACCTGGACGACGGCCTTGATTTTCAGGCCCAGCTTTTCGGGATCAATGGCAATGGTATACGCGCGGATCACGCCATCCTCCTCCAACCTGCGGATGCGGTCGCGGATGGTGGATTGGGCGCTGTCGAGACGCCTTGCCAGTTCTGAAATTGTGATTTTGCTATCGCTCTCAAGCTCGGTCAGGATAGCGAGGTCAAGGTCATCCAAGGAGCGCATAGAACATTATCTCCTGATCAGTTGCGGAAAAAACGGTCAACCGTCGCAGAAACCGCTCAATTGATATTGACGCGATGATTTATCCGTGATATAATATGATTTAAGCTTCTTTGCCCGTTACTTTACATTTTACACTGTTATTACCTGTTACACAAGTTTGGAGGAGGTGTGGCATAATGAAAGATAGAGTGAGCAGGTACGAGCGGATTCATGCGGCCTGGAATCACGAGGAAAGAGATCGCGTGCCGGTCGCCCCGCTGAACTGTTACATCAGCGCCTACCTGGGCGGCATCTCCATCCGCGAGATGTTCCTAGAGCCAGAAAAGTTGACGGCCGCCACGGCCAAGACCAGGGAGATCATTGGCGGCGGAGGAGACCAGGAAGACCCCAACATCACCACACTCGACCACTTGAGCCTGCTGGGAAAATCCGGCTGGGACCAGGTCACACTCAACTGGAGAATCTGGGACGAGTTTCCGCCAGAGGGCAACATCCCCAGCTTTTTTGAAAAAGCCATCATCGAGGACTATGACGACGTGATGGAACGGGGCGCCTCGACGTTGTTCTTTAACAAGAACGCCAGCCCGGATGTCTTTAAGCGCAGCCTCGACGACTTTCTCTACTACGAATTCGAGTATCCCAAGGTATACGCGGCCGCCTGGCGCAAGTTTGTCGAGGAACAGGAGACGCCCGTGATGATGGGCGGGCGGGCGACGATTCCCTTTGAACTCGTTCTCTACTATCGCGGATTCCCCCAGCTCGTGCGGGACGTCATGACCCAGCCCGACAAGGTGAAAGAGATGTGCGAGTGGCTGCTCGAGCGCGAGATCGTCAACGCCTTCAAGCAAGCGATGATCATAGGGGCCGGGGAGGTTCCCGGCGCCGAAGTTATTTTCTTCCAGGCTGGCGTCGTGGGGCCGCCTTACGTCTCCCCTCAAGTGTTCGAGGAGCTAGTATGGCCGACCCTGAAGAAGGGCGTGGATATGATCGTCGGGCGGGGGTTCAAGGCCCACGTCCACATGGATGGGGATTTGACCTCGGTGTTGCATATTCTCCAAGACCTGGCGCGCGGGCTGCCGCCGGGCAAAGTCCTGCTCGACCTGGAAAAGACGAATATGAAAAAAGCCAAACAGGTTCTGGGCGACAAGATCTGCCTGCACGGCAACGTCCCGGCCGCGCTGCTCTGCATGGGAACGCCAGAAGAGACGGACGCATATTGCAAACAATTGATAGAGGATTGCGCCAGCGGCGGGGGCTTTATCCTTGCGACCGAGTGCGAGACCCCCTGGAACGCCAAGCCCGATAACCTCAAAGCTATGATAAATTCTGCCAGCAAATACGGCCAGTACTAGGAGAAACCAGGTTTTTTTGTAAGCAGAGCGGCAAAAACCTGGTTTCTAACATAAATAAGGAGGTCAAGCGAGCGATGAACGAAGGAACGAGACGAATTTTGGAAGAGACCAAGCGCGGGCTAAAGCCGCCGACCCAGGAGGAGTGCGACCGGGTGATGGCGCGCTGGCTGTTCGGCAAGAACGCGGACAAGATGATGCGTTACGCGCCCTGGAGTTTTGCGCTCATGAAACTGATGTGGAAGAAGGGAGAAGAGCCATGGGCAAACTAGGCGATGCAATGGCCGCGCTGGACAAGGATATTTTTCTGGCGGCAGTAAAAGAAGGACTGACCGCAAACCAAGACCCCCTGGAAATGGTCGAGGACGCCCGGCAGGGATTGGAACTTGTGGGCGCCGAGTTCGACCAGGGCAACTATTTCCTGATGGAGCTGATGTGGGCGGCCGAGATATTCAAAGACGGGATGGCCCTGATCCGGCCCAGGCTCCAGGAACTGCACGGCGACGCCGAGGCCAAGGGCGTGATCCTGATGGGCACCGTCGCCGGGGACGTGCACGATCTGGGTAAGAACATTGTCAAGGACCTGCTCGATTGCTCTGGGTTCGAGGTGATAGACCTGGGAGTGGATGTGTCGACGGCCAAGTTCATCGAGAACATCAAGGAACACCATCCGCAGGTCGTGGGCATGTCGGCGCTGCTGACGGCCGCCATTGGCGAGGTGAACAAAACCGTGACAGCGATCGAGGAAGCGGGCCTGCGGGAGAGCGTCAAGGTCATCGTCGGCGGCGGGATCGTCGGCGAGGTCAAGCGCACGATGCTCAATGTGGACCACGCCACGACGAACGCCAACGAGGGCGTGCGCCTCATCAAGCGTTGGATTACGGGTGATCAATAGGAGAGCAACGCGATGAAAGAGACGATGAGCAAGTACGAGCGGCTCGACAAGGCGTGGAACCTGGAAGAAGCGGACCGGGTGCCGGTTTCCCCCGTCAATTGCTACATCATCCCCTACCTGGCGGGGATTTCGATCCGCGAGATGTTCCTAGAGCCGGACAAGCTGGTCGAGGCCACGGTCCAGGTCTATGACATGCTGGGCGGATGGGACGACATTGATCCCAACATCACCACACTCAATCACCTGAGCATGTTCGGGCGGGCCGGTTGGGACCAGGCCACGCTCGACTGGCGGCTGTGGGACAATTTCCCCCCAGACGGCAACCTGCCTAGCCTGTACGAAAAACCCATGATCGAGGATTACGACGACGTGATGGAGCGGGGCTTTGCGCCCATACTCTATAATAAGCACGTCAGCCCCGATATTTTCAAACGCAGCCTCGATGATTTCCTCTACTACGAGTTTGAGTACCCCAAGGTATACGCGGCCGCCTGGCGCAAGTACGTCGAAGAGTACGAAATACCGCTGCTGATGGGAGGACGGGCGTGTCACCCGTTGGATATGCTGCAATACTACCGGGGCATCTCTACCCTCACTCGTGACCTCTTTGAGAGGCCGGAAAAAGTCGAAGAGATATGCGAGTGGTTTGTCGAGTATGAGGCCACCCTGGCGATGCGGGACGCGATGATCATGGGCGCGGGCGAGGTGCCCGGCGCAGAGATCATCTTTTTCGTCAACGGCGGCCCTCCGGGGATGCCGCCCCGCATCTATGACAGGTTCTTTTGGCCCAGCGCCAAAAAGATGATTGATATTTTCGTCAATCACGGCTTCAAGGTGCGCTGCCATTGGGACAACGACCTGACCCCGCACCTCGATACGATCCAGGATATAGCAGCGGGGCTGCCCCAGGGCAAGCTGCTGCTCGACCTGGAAAAGACCGACATGAAAAAGGCCAAAGAGGTGCTGGGCGACACCATCTGCCTCTACGGCAACGTCCCCTCGGCGATGCTCTGCTACGGCACCGTCGAGGACGTGGACGAGTACTGCAAGCAGTTGATCGAGGACTGCGCGCCGGGCGGGGGCTTTGTGCTCGGCACCGAGTGCGAGACGCCCTGGAACGCCAAGCCGGAGAACGTCAAGGCCATCGGGGAGGCCGCGCGGAAATACGGCTGGTACTAATGGAAAGCGACGATTGGCCCCAAGCCTTGCCCCGCCCGGGCAATCGGAGACTGAAGCGGGTAGAGAGCGGCGCGCCGTGGTTCGAGGTCTACCGTGCGGGCGATGGTGTCTTTGCCTTGCTGGAGCCGTGCCATTACGAGGAGGTCATTTCCTACCTCATCCTGGGCGATGAGCGCGCCGTTCTGTTCGATACCGGCATGGGCATCGGAAACATCCGGGCGGAGGTCGAGCGGCTGACCGCCCTGCCCGTGGTCGTGGTCAACAGTCATTCCCACTATGATCACGTCGGCGACGACTACCGCTTTGCCGAGGTGTGGGCCTTTGACGACGACGGCGAGGTAACACGGATCGAGCGGGGGATAATGGCTCCTCTCGAGTACAGTTCGTTCCTGCCGCCCGGCTCCTACCTGGACCTGCCGCCCGGCTTTGACCCGGCGGCCTATGAGATTCGACCGTCGCTGGTCACGCGGCGGCTGCGCCACTTGGAGACTATTGAGTTGGGTGGGCGAACACTGACGGTGCATCACGCGCCCGGCCACAGCCCCGGCAGCATCTGCCTGCATGACAATCGTGATAATATTCTGTTCACTGGCGACACGTTCTATCCAGGAACGCTCTACGCCCACTTTGCCGACTCGGATTTCGACGCCTACCTCCGCTCGTTCAAGTACCTAGTCGGCCTGCTGGGCTGGGTGAGCCATCTCTGCCCGGCCCACAACGAGGCCTACGCGCCCAAAGAGATGCTGGCGCGCGCACTGAAAGGCTTCCAGCAGATCGCCGCCGGTCAAGCCGTGTTTGAATTGCAAGACGACGCCCGCGTCTACCGTTTTGAGGGGTTCAGTGCAGCATTGCCTCACGCCTGATCCTAATTCGACAATGGCACATTTACCTTTGTTCGCCAAAGGTCTCCCGACCGAGGCGCAACGTCCCTGTTTTAGGCCCCTGAGCGCAGCGGCGGGCTCGGTCAGGAGACCTCGCCCAACATAAGGGCGGCATTGCCTCGCGCTTGATCCGAAAAAATCCGTCAAATCCTGCCCATCCGTGTTCCAGATATGAGAATCGAGGTAGACTGCCAAGCCATCCGCCACAACGCCGCCGGCGTCGTCAAGGCGTGCGCCGCCAGGGGAATCGAGGTCGCCGGAGTGACCAAAGCCTGTTGCGGTCATCCGGCGGTGGCGCGCGCCATGCTGGCTGGTGGGATCAGTCTGCTGGCAGAATCGCGCCTGAGCAACGTGCGCCGTCTGAGGGAGGCGGGCATCAAGGCCCGCGTCATGCTCTTGCGCCTGCCGCGTCCCAGCCAAGCCGCCGATGTGGTCCGGCTGGCGCAAATGAGCCTCAACTCGGAGGTAGAGACAGTGCGGGCGCTCTCGCGCGCGGCGCAGGCGCAAGGGCGTACCCACCAGGTCATCCTCATGGTAGAGACGGGCGACCGCCGCGAGGGCCTGATGCCGGCCCAGGCCCTCGACGCAGCGCGCACTATGCTGGGGCTGCCCGGCATTGACCTGGCGGGAGTGGGCACCAACGTGGCCTGCATCAGCGGCGTGCTGCCCTCACGGGAGAACGTGCAGTCGTTGGTGGATGTGGCCGAGTCCATCGAGCAGGCCCTCGGAATCCGCTTCCGCGTGATCTCTGGCGGCAACACCTACAACCTCGACCTGCTCGACGATGACGAGATTTCGCCGCGCGTCAACCAACTTCGCATCGGGCACGGCATCCTGGTGGGGCCGCCCACGCCCCACAAACCGCTCCCCTTCCTCTTCCGGCCCGCCTTTAACGTGGTGGGCGAGGTGATCGAAGCCCAGACCAAGCCGTCTGCGCCCGAGGGCCAGACCTTCTTGGATGCCTTTGGTCACGCGCCCCAGTGGGAGGATCTGGGAGACCGCCGCCGCGCCATACTGGCAATCGGCCATCAAGACCTGCGCATTGAGGGTCTGCGCCCCAGGCGGCCGGGCGTGACCATCATCGGGGCCAGCTCTGATCACCTGGTGCTGGACGTGACCGAGGCTGTCCCGCCCGTCTGCGTCGGCGACGAGTTAGAGTTTGACCCGATCTATGCCGCCGTGGCGACTGCTATGGCCAGCATCGACGTGAGGCGGGTTGTCAAACCGATGGAGACAGAGAGGAGGGGTGTATGCCCGCTTCCAACATAACACTGCGCGATATATACCTGGCCCGGCAGAAAATCGCGCCCATCGCCAACAAGACGCCCTTGATTCATTCTGGCTGGCTGGCGGAGCGCGCCGACGTCCCCGTCTATCTAAAGTTGGAGAACGTGCAAGAAACCTGCTCGTTCAAAATCCGAGGGGCCGCCAACAAGCTGCTGAATCTTGCCCCAGACGAACGCGAGCGCGGCGTGATCACCGTCTCTAGCGGCAATCACGGCCGGGCCGTCTCTTACGTCGCCCGCCGGTTGAAAATCCGCGCGGTGGTGCTGCTCTCAGAAGCGGTTCCAGAGGTCAAGAGGAGGGCGATTCAAAAGCTGGGCGCGGAGGTCATCGTGCGCGGCGAAACCTACGACCAAGCGATGGAGCACGCTTCCCGCTTGCAAAAGGATCAGGGCTTGGTCATGATCCATCCCTTTGACGACCCCCTCGTCATCGCGGGGCAGGGCGTCATCGGGCTAGAGCTGTTGGAAGACCTGCCAGAGATTGATACGGCCATCGTTCCTCTCTCTGGCGGAGGGCTGATGGGCGGCATCGCACTGGCCCTCAAAACCGCACATCCCGGCATCCGCACCGTTGGCGTCTCGATGGAGCGCGGCCCCGCGATGGTCGAGAGCCTCCGCGCCGGTAGAGTGGTGGACATTGTGGAGCAGCCGACCATCGCCGACGGCCTAGCGGGTGGGATCGCCCCCAATATCTACACTTTTGACATTATCCAAAAGTATGTGGACGACACGGTCTTGGTATCGGAAGAAGAGATCGCGGGCGCGATGGCCTTTGCGCTCGAAAAGCATCACCTCGTCGTCGAAGGAGCCGGCGCTGTGGGCATCGCGGCGCTGCTGTATGAAAAAGTGGAACGACTGGGGCAACACGTCGCCGTGGTCGTCAGCGGCGGCAACGTGGACCTGTCGCTGCTGCTAGAGATCGCCGAAAGAAATCGGAGGAAAGATAAATGAGCATCACTATTCTGACAGAAACCGAGATTCGGGACTGTGTAAGCCTCGACCAGAAGGCTATCTCAGCCGTAGCCGAGGGGTTTACCCGCTTGGCGGCCGGCGGGGCCACCCTGCCGCCCATCCTGCGTGTGGACATCCCAGAGCACGGGGGAGAGGTGGACGTCAAAACCGCCTACGTGCATGGACTAGATAGCTTTGCCATCAAGATCGCTTCCGGGTTCTTTGAGAATTACCGCCTGGGCCTGCCGACCGGCAGCGGCATGATGGTGGTCGTGAGCGCCAAGACCGGCTTTCCCGAGGCGGTGTTGCTGGATAACGGCTACCTGACCGACGTGCGCACGGGAGCGGCGGGAGCGTTGGCCGCCCGCCATCTGGCCCGCAAGGAGATTGAGACAGCCGGCGTCATCGGATCGGGTATGCAGGCGCGTTACCAGATGATGGGCCTGAAACAAGTGCGCGACTTTCGGCGGCTGATGGTATTCGGCGTCGTCCCGGAGCAGGTCGAGCAGTACGTGGCCGAGATGGCCCCCGCGCTCGGCGTCGAGGTCGTGCAGGTGCAGGACGCGGAAACCGTCGTGCGCAGCAGCGATGTCGTGGTGACGTGTACCCCGTCGCGTGAGCCGTACCTAAAAGCCGAATGGCTGCACCCCGGCCTGCACATCACGGCCATGGGGGCCGACTCTGAGGAGAAGCAAGAGTTACACGCCAGTGCGCTGGGCCGCGCTGACATTCTCGCCTGCGACCGCAAATCCCAATGCTTCCGCCTGGGCGAACTGCATCACGGGCTGGAGGCGAGCATCATCTCGCAAAATGATGAGATTATTGAATTGGGCGAGCTGACCTCTGGGCAGAAACCCGGCCGCAGCAGCAAAACCGAGATCACGATTTGCGACCTGACCGGCGTGGGTGTGCAAGATACAGCCATCGCACTGCTGGCCTACCGCAAGGCGATGGAAAAAGAGATGGGGCTGCGGATCGATTAACTTGCTCGAGCTACGAAGGGTGGTACAATGCCTGCACAGTTGGTTAACTAGGGAATCGTTCAAAAATAACTTGGCATTTCGACACGTGTTTTGCAGGTAAAATCACGTAAATAGTGCGACGTTGTTTCTGAACAACGCCTAATCAGGCAGCCACACATGTACCAGGAAGAATTGGTCATCCACACCAAACTAACGCCCCCACCTCCTCGGTGCTATACCCTGCACCGACCGCGCCTGACTGCCCTCCTGCTTAAAACCCTCGACCACCGGTTGACGGTAATCCACGCCGGAACGGGCTATGGTAAAAGCACAGCGTTGGCCTCACTGGCTACTCAGGATGTCCCTCTTTGTTGGTACAGTATCGCCGAGGAAGACGCCGATCCCTTTGTCTTTTTGCTGCACCTGATTCACGCCTGTCGTTCAGTGTTGCCCGATATGCCGGACGCGCCACTGGTCATGTTGGAAAGGCACAGCGAGCGGCTGGCTCTCTCGACGATGAGCGCGGACGAACGCGGCCCGGCTGTTTGGAATGGCATCGTAGATGCGCTGGTCAACAGCCTGAGCGACGCCCTCGACCGCCCCACCTTGTTGATCCTCGATGACTATCACCTGGTGAGCGAAGCTCCCCTGATCACCAAAATAGTGGATCGGCTGATTGGTTATGCTCCCGCCGAGCTGCACATCGTTCTCGCCGGACGGCATCCTCCCAGCCTGCCGGGCCTGATTGCATGGCGCGCCAGAGGCGAGCTATTGAAAATCGACCACAAAGATATGGCCTTTACGCCCGACGAAGTCTCGGCCCTCTTCAATGAACAATACGGTCACCAACTGACCCCTGACGAGGTACAGTTGTTGGTTGAAAAGACTGAAGGCTGGGCCATCGCTCTTCAACTCATCTGGCAAGGGCTGCGCAGCGGCGTCATCACCGATGTATTCACTTCCTTTGCCTCTTCTGCCCGATTTTCCTTCGTGGATATTACGGGCGATCGCCACTCGCTAGACGATCTGTTTGCCTACCTGGCTCAGGAGGTCCTCGACCGGCAGCCTCTTGACATCCAAAGTTTTATGTTGAGCACTTCGGTCTTGCACCGGATGTCGCCCGCTGCTTGCGACGCCCTGCGCCAGACCAGCGATAGTAGAACGCTCCTGGACTATTTGCACGATAGAGACCTGTTCCTCGTAGCCCTGGGCAAGGGACAGAGCCGCTACCAGCGCCTCTTTCACGATTTTCTGCAGAGCCAAGTGCCCTCCGATCAGGCTAGCGACCTCCACCACCGGGCGGCCGACTATTACCGCTCAGTGGGCGACGATGAAAAGGCCATCTATCATCTGTTGGCGGCCGCCGCTCACGGGGCGGCCGCCGCTCTGCTGGACGAGATGGGAGAAAGGATGGTACGCGGGGGGCGGCTAGAAACCCTGGCGAGGTGGATTGGGCAATTGCCCCCGGCAGTGTTGGAGCAGCATCCGGCTCTGCTGGCCCGCCTGGGCGACGTCGCCCGGCTGCGCAGCCACTTTGAGGAGGCGCTAGGCTGGTACGCTCAAGCCGAGGCTCACTACCGCGCCAAGGGCGACCGTATGGGCGCCAGCCGGGCGTTACAGGGCCAGGCTTTGGTCTATCTGGACACCGTCCGCCCGGCCCGGGCTGAGAGCTTGCTGGCCGAGGCATTGCGCTTGAGCGATGGATCGCAAGACCGTCAGAATCGCGCCCACCTGTTAGAGTTGTTGGCCGAAAATCAACTCAACCTGGGCCACCCCGGTGATGCCGAGCAACTCCGCGCCGAGGCCCGCCAGTGGCGCGAAGATGACCCTGAGGAAAGCCAACTCAACGTGCGCGTGCTGTTGCGCACTGGACAACTTAACCGTGCACGGGCGACCCTGGAAAACCAAGTCGAGGCCGAGCAGAGCGCCGATGATGCCCCGGCGCTGGGGCGCGCCCATCAATCTCACCGGGAGGCTCAGTTACTCCTATCGCTGATCTATGCCTTTCTGGGTGAGGCCGATGCCGCTTTCCACGCTGCTCAGGCGGGTATCGCTATCGGCCAGCGTATTGATTCCCCCCTCGTCACCGCTATCGGCTATATGCGGCTGGGCCACGCGTGGCTCATCCGGCCCGAACCAGACGCCCATCTGCGCGCCATCGAATGTTTCAAGCAAGCCATCAACTTGGGCGATGTCGTCGCTGTGCGGCGCACTCAGGTCGAAGCTCAATGGGGGCTCTGCCGCGCCTACGGCTTTCACGGCGACCTGATCAAGGCCGAAGAGGCCACTGCGACAGGCATAAGGATCGGTCGTCGGGCTGGCGATCCTTGGGCTGTTGCTACGGTCGAGTTGGCCTTGGGGGCGAGTTACGTGCTGGCCGGGCGCTACTCTGAAGCAGTCGAAATTCTCACCCGCGTCAGTGTCGCTTTTCGTGATTGTTCTGACAGCCACGGGCGAGCCGCCGCTCGTCTCTGGCTGGGGCTGGCTTACTTGCGCCTGGATCAGAATGAGCGTCTGGCCAAAGTAACTGATGAGTTGCTGGAGTTGACCGAAACTCACGGCTACGATCATCTCTTCACCCAACACGCAATCCTTGGCCCGCCCGACAATCGCATGTTGGTTCCCCTACTCCTCAAGGCACGCCACCGCCGCGTTCGACCGAGCGCGGCGACCCGTTTGCTCGACCGGATGGGCTTGCCGGACGTCGAGTTTCACCCCGGCTATCGTCTGCGTGTACAGACGCTCGGCCCCTTCCGCGTTTGGCGCGGCGCGGAGGAAATTGACGAGCGCGAGTGGCGACGGTCAAAGGCGCTTCAACTGTTCCAACTGCTCCTCACCCGCCGCGGCCGAATGTTGCAACGGGAGGAAATCGCGGACATTTTGTGGCCCGATCTGGCGACTGACGCTATTCAGCGTAATTTCAAAGTCGCCCTGAACGCGCTCAACAAGGCGCTGGAGCCTGATCGCTCGCCGGGGGCCGAGTCGGCCTACGTCGCTCGTCACGGCGCCACCTACGGCCTGCGCACCAGCGCCGACCTGTGGCTCGACGCTGACGAGTTTCAACGCTTGATAGACGCAGGTGACCGTTGCCAGAACGACCTCGATGCTTGCGCCGACGCCTACCAACGCGCTCTGAACCTTTACGCGGGTGAATACTTGCAAGACGCGCTGTATCAAGACTGGACCAGCGAGGAGCGGGAGCGGTTGTTGGCCCTATACCTGCGCACCGCCGAAAAGCTGGTCGCCGTACGCGTGAACCGGGGCCGGTATGACGAGGCTATCAGCTTGTGCCGCCGCATCTTGGCCCGCGACGATTGCTGGGAGCGCGCCTACCGGTTGATGATGGCCGCCTATGCCCGCCAGGGCAACCGCGCCCGCGCATTGCGCGTCTACCAGATCTGCGAAGAGGCGTTGCGGCGCGAGCTTGACGTCGAACCAGGGCCAATCACTCGCCGCCTCTACGAACAGATCTCGGGCGACGCGCCCGCCCGGGACTGGGTTGTTTAGAACTCGTTCGCATCCTTGGGCACTCCTCTCGCTCGGCTTGTAACCAATTGGTAACCTCTCTGTGTTATAGTTACGGCTAGAGGCAACCTTTTGCTGCTTGTTTATACCTCGTATCGCCTCTGGGAAGCGCGCTATGCTCTCTCAAACCAATGTCGTCTCGTTTGTCCTACGTTTTGTGCAAGAGACAACCGATGCTCCTGCTGATCTTTCTCGTGCCGATTGGCACGGGATCATCAAACACGTCCAGACTGATAATGAGCAGCATTTCACTCACCTGACCGACGCCATCGCCTTTATGTCGCGTTACGTAAAACTGGACGACTGCTCAGCAATATCAAGCGCAGAGACATCAAATTCCCCAACCCCCAATCTCGAACCGGGAGGTGACAATGTTCTTCGGTGACTGGCTCCAGCGGCGCGAGATGCTCTCGCCGAACAAAATTGCCTTCATTGACGCCATCCACGACGGCCGGCCTATCACCTATCGGGAGTGGAACCGACAAGCTAACCGGCTCGCCAACTTTTTTCGGGGCGGGCTGGGAATCGGCAAAGGCGACCGGGTGTCTATCTATGCCATGAACCGCGTCGAGTATCTGGACGCGCTGTTCGCCTGCAACAAGCTGGGGGCGATCTTGCACGTGCTCAATTGGCGGCTGACGGTTCGCGAGTTGGAAGGCATTATCAACGACGCCACTCCGCGCGTGTTGCTCTATAGCCAAGAGTTTAGCAGCCAGACAGACGAGATGCGCCCCCAATTATTGTCGGTGGAACGTTTCGTTGGACTGGATCAAGTGACGTGTGGGCAGGATCCGCATTGGCCAGTCGAGCGCGACAATTGGCCCACGAGCCAGCCGCAGCCCGTTGAACTGGATTGGCAAGACCCGTGGATGATCTGTTACACCGGCGGCACCTCCGGCCTGCCCAAAGGCGCTATCTTGAATTACCGCTCCGTCACTGCCAACGCGATCAACACCATCGTCAGTTGGGGGCTGCGCCCCGACGAGGTGATCCCACAGTACATGCCTTTCTTTCACACCGGCGGCCTCAACTGTCTCACTACGCCACTGGTTTACCTGGGCGGTACGAGTATCGTTTGCGCCGGCTTTGATATTGACCAGCTCTTTGATCAGATCGAGGAACAGGGAGTGACTTTTTTCTTCGCCGTCCCCGCCATGTTCCTGATGATGATCCAGCACCCACGCTGGGAGTCGTTGGATCTATCTAACGTGCGGTTGGTGATGTCTGGCGGAGGGACTTGTCCCACCGTCGTCTTTGAGGCTTTTTGGGAAAAGGGGGTCGAGTTCAAGACCGGCTACGGGCTGACCGAGGCCGGCCCCAACACCTTCTGGCTGCCGGCCGAGTACACGAGGAGCAAGGTTGGCGCGGTGGGACGGCCGCTGTTCCACATTGACGTGAAGCTGGTTGACGAGGCCGGCGCGGAGCTTGGCTCGAACGAGACAGGCCACTTGTTGATTCGCGGCCCCCACGTCTTTGGCGGGTACTGGAACCGGCCGGAGGCCACGGACAAGGCGATTGTGGATGGCTGGCTGCGCACCGGCGATTTGGCGCGCAGGGACGAGGACGGGGATTACTATATCGTGGGGCGGCTCAAAGATATGATAAAATCGGGCGGGGAGAACATCTACCCGGCCGAGGTTGAGGACGTGATGCACAGCCACCCCGCCGTCGCCGAGGCGGCCCTCATCCCCGTGCCTGACCCCAAGTGGGGCCAGGTGGGATGGGCCATCGTCGCGCTCAAGCCCGGCGGCAGCCTGAGCGAGTCCAATTTGATCGAGTGGCTGCGCGAGCGGATGGCTCACTACAAGACGCCCAAGTCGGTCGTGTTCGTGGGCACACTCCCCAAGACGGGGGCCAACAAGGTAGATAAGCAATTGCTGATCGAGCAATACGGGGCGTAGGATGACGAGTGCATCGGATTCCGTATCCGTCGGCATCGCCAGCGCCGGCATGTATCTGCCGGAACCGGTCGTGACCGCGATCGAGATTGCCAAAGAGAGCGGTCTTCCCGAATGGGTGGTGCGCGAAAAGCTGGGCATCAACCAAAAGCACATGGCCGGCCCGGACGATCACCCCAACCAAATGGCCGTCTGGGCGGCTCAAGATTGTCTCTCCAAGTGTGACATCTCGCCGGAGGAGATTGACGTGGTGCTCTGTACCACCGAGGAGTGGAAAGAGTACATTAACTGGACGGCCGGCATCGATCTGGCATACGAGATCGGCGCGACGAACGCCTGGGGCATTGACTTGCACATGCGCTGCTGCACCACGATCAGCGCGCTCAAAATTGCCAGGGATATGATGATGTCTGACCCCGATGTCAACACCGTGCTCATCGGCGGCGGCTATCGCGTCGGAGACTTTGTCAATCTGAAGAATACGCGCACTTCGTTCGCCTTCAACATCGGTGCGGGCGCGGGCGCAATGCTGTTGCGCAAGAACTGGCCGCGCAATCACGTACTGGGCGCGCACATGATGACCGATGGCTCTATGAGCAAGCACCTCATTATACCTGCCAGCGGCACCGTCCAGTTCCCCACCGATGCGGCTGTCGCGGAAGGGTTGTTCTATCTCGACCTGGTCGAGCCGGAGGCGATGAAGAACCGGCTCAGGGCGGTCTCGATGGATAACTGGATGCATTGTATCGACGAGGCGCTGCGCAAAAGCGGTCACGAGCGTGACGATGTGGGATTTCTCAACATGATACACGTCAAGCGCTCGTCCTACCGCAACATGCTACAACGGTTGGCCCTCACTGAGGAGCAAGGCGTCTACAACGCCAGCTATGGCCACATTGGCGAGCAGGATAGCATTATCAACATCATTGTGGGGGTGAAGCAGGGTCGGCTCAAGGACGGCGACCTGATGGTTATCGTTGGGGCGGGCGTTGGATACGTGTGGGGCGCGGCCTGTGTCAGATGGGGAGCGTGTGAAACGTGAGGGGCGAGCGATGCGCAAGAAGATAATCGTAGAACGCGACGTCGAGGCCAAAATGCGCGATGGCGTCGTTCTCCGCACGGACGTTTATCGCCCAGGCGCTCCGGAATCTGTGCCGGTGCTACTGCAACGCACGCCCTACGGCAAGGGTTTTTCCCAAATCTCATTTGCGTTGATGGCTGCCGCTAGAGATGCATCTGTGGGCCGCCACCAGCGCGCCCGGCACCGATTCCACCGCCGAGCTGGTGGGCGTCGGTCCGCGCGGCTACGCCCGCAACGTCCAGGACGGCATTATCCGCACCGATCACTGGGAAAAAACAAGATACCTGCGAATACGTCATTGACCTGAGCAGCACGAGCAACGTCTTTAAAACGGGGTACAGGATTCGGCTGGAAATCTCTAGCAGCAACTTTCCGCGCTTTAGTCGCAATCCTAACACAGGTCGCCCCATCGGGACCGAGACCGAGTTGCACACGGCATACGTCATGTTGCCCATCATTCCGCGAGAGTGAAAGAGATATGAGCGTTTCAACAATGGATGGTGTGACCGCCGAGACAATCACAACAGACCGCATCACCACCCGCGTGTTATGTACCGGGCCGGAGGATAGCGTCCCCGTGCTCTTTTTGCACGGCAACTTTTCTTCGGCCACCTGGTGGGAGGAGACGATGCTGGCCCAGACCCGCGCCGTCTTGGACAGGTATACTGCTGCCGGAAGTAGCTACCAGGAAGTGATCATTCAGAATGCCGCTCATATACCATTCTGGAGTCTGGCAAATTTTCAGAATGCCCACATCTTGGGGTAGGCAACAATAAAGGCGCTAGATATGGGGGTTCGTAGTAGCGGCTTTAGCCGCTTTTGAGCCTTTTGGACGGCTGAAGCCG
>DUEK01000005.1 GCA_011192155.1 Thermoflexia bacterium | reverse complement strand
CCTTACACGATACTGGGTTTCCCGCCCGCCTCTCAGTCCTTCACGCTGATCAAAAGTGTCCAATCAGTCGCTGGCTAGAGGGTGGCCCAGAAGTGGTCCCGTGAACACTACCCAAAATTCTTTACAGATGAGACAAGATTTTGGACACGGATGAAGTCGCTTCGCTTACGGGAAAACACGGATTGTAAGCAAAGCGACAGAATCCGTGTGCGCAGCCCGTGTTAATCCGTGTCCCATTTGTAACCGTTCACCAGGGGCAAAGAAACCAGGTTTTTTCGTCAAATAACCGTTCTAACCTATGAAAACCGCGCGCAGTGAGACGTATCTCGCTCAATAGATGCCTAAAAACCTGGTTTCTGGCTTATCCCCTGAACGCTTACTCCCATTTTACTCGTCGGTTTGAGGCGTATCTTTTTATAGAGAATTTTCTCTTGCGAAGCAACGGTGCAAGTGCTTATAACAATGGTGCTGGGGAATTTCCCCAGCACCACCTTATATTTCCGTCTTCCGTTTACCAGCCGGTGTCAATACTGCCGGCCTTGATACCTGCGATGATCGCTTCGACTTCGGCCTTTAGTTCGTCGGGGATCTCGTTCTCATAGTCGTGGAAGGGGGCCAGCCCGACGCCGTTGTTCTCCAGCGTGCCGACGTAGAGGCCGCCGCCGGGAAACTGGTCGGTGGTCGCGGATTCGACCACCGCGAAAACGGCATTGTCCAACCGCTTCATGCACGAAGTGATCAGGATGTCCTGCTCGTTGGGCAGTGTGTAGTATTGGTCCACGTCCACGCCGATGCCCCACTTGCCGTTCTCCTTGGCCGCAGCGAGGCCGCCGTTGCCGGTCTTGCCGCCCACGCCAAAGATGACGTCCACGCCCTCGTCAATCAGCGATTGACCTTGGATCTTGCCCTGATCGGGAGCCTCGAAATCGCCGACGTAAACGCCCTTGACCTGAACGTTGGCGCCTTTTTGCTCGTTGTAGTAGGCCACGCCGGCCTCGTAGGCTACGATGAACTGCTCCACCGGCGGGATCTGCATACCGGCCACGTAACCGACCTGTGGATCGTCGGGATCCTTCAGGCTGGCCCAGCCTGCCGCCAGGTAGCCGATGGGGAAGGCAGCCTCGTCTACGTTAAAGACGATGCCGGCGGTGTTGGGAATGGGGGGGTCATAGGCAAAGTCTATGATGGCGAACTTGGTGTCTGTGTACTCCGCCGCCATCTTGCCTGTGGCGTCGCCCAGCAAAAAGCCCACAGTGATGATCAGGTCATAGTCCTGCTCGGCGAACTCGGTGATGTTCTTCTCATAGTCGGCCTGAGCCTGGCTCTCGATGAACTTGGCGCAGACGGCCAGTTCATCGTCGGCCCGCTGCAGCCCTTCCCACGTGTTCTCGTTAAAACTGGCATCATCCAAGCCGCCCACGTCCGATACCATGCCGACCTGCAGATCGCCCTGCTCGCAACCTTCGGGCAGGGAAGGTCCACAACTGACCAGTATCGCAAGCGCGATCAGCAGTGAGAGTAGTACAGCAAATTTCTTCATTTTTAGCCTCCTGTTGGTATTAGTTTTGATCTTTGAACAACGGTTTACTTGTACTAGTTGCCTATGGAACACCCCCTTTTGGAATTTGTGTCATTCACGATCTCCCCTTGTATCCCAATTATAATCTTACTTGGCTTTAATGACAAGTATTCGCGTTCACTCCGTTGTTCTGGCCTGCTCGTACACCCGCCCGAACTCGGCCACGAACAGCGCCGCTACTTCTGCGTCGTGGATGATGAGCAGGTTCTCGTCGTTGCGTGTCTCGGCGCTGGCGGTAAAGTTATAAGAGCCTAGAATCACTGTCGCGTCGTCAATGATGATCACTTTGTGGTGTAAGATGTATGGGTTGCCATCTTGGAGTACGTTGTGGGCCGCTGCCCGCAGTCGTTCGTACTCGCTGTACTCTCCCTCGGCGTTGCGGCTCTCGATCACCCCCTGTACCACCACGCCCGCCTGCGCCCGCGCTAGCATCGCATCGGCGATCTCGTCGCTGGTAAAGACGAAAGCTAAGAAGCGGATGCGTTCCTGCGCGCTCTCAATCTCGGAGATGATTTGAGCGGCCACTTCATCTTCGGGCGCGAAATAGTTCTCCACCTCGACCTGTCGCTCCTGCTTTTCCTCTCCTTCGCCGACCTCGACGGTGATGACGACGCGGGGGTTGGGGGTATCTGCCGGGGAGGTGGGGCCGAACTGGCCGGCGAACATTTCCTCGAACTCGGCGGTATAGTTCTCCGCCAGCGCGGGCGAAGCGATCAGGACAGTGTTGTTATTGTTGCGATAGGTACCGTTGTGGGTCATATTCCACGACCCCGTCCAGACCCACTGTTCGTCTATGACGACGAACTTGTTATGCATCAACCCGCTCTCCCGCTCGTCCTCGACGAGTGGGACGCCGGCCCGCCGCAAGTCAGATACGGCTTGCTCGTCGGCGTTGTCGCTTTCGACGACGACGCGCACCCGTGCGCCGTCGCGGTGGGCGGCGATCAGCGCGTCGGTCACGCGCTCCAGGTCGAGATCGTAGGCCACCACATCCACGCTGGCCTCGGCTTGTTCGATCACGGCGGCCAATTCCTCGTCCAAGCCGCCATTGTGGTACGCATCGTCGTCAGGGTAGCGGGGGCTGGTAAAGTAGACGCGGATCCAATCACCGCTCACTGTCTCTGTGACTGCGCTCAATCCGCCGAGGCTGCCGCAGGCCAATTGGGCGAGCGCGACGATGGCGGCTGCCAGGATGAGCGCAAAAGTCCGTGTTTTACGCGCCATCTTTTACCTCCTCCGTGATTGGCTGTGCCTCGATCTCTGCCAGCAATGCCCGCACCCGTTCCACCTGGGCCTCCGGCGCGGCCTTACCGGCCTCTTGATTGATGCGCTTCATCGCGCGTCGCAGGTCGGTGAGCTTTGCTTTTTCTTGCTCAAGTCCCTTTGCCCGCGCTACTCCCCAATCGAGCAGGGTTCTGGCGGCATCGTCGGTCAGGTCGGCGGTGAGGGATTCATCTTCCAGGATGCGCTCTACGGCGCGATGATGGTTTAGGTCAGTCATCTTTTTCCCTTTACTGACTCTACTGAAAAAACCAGGAGTTTCACCACAGAGACACGGAGAGTACAGAGATTTTAAGCTTGACTTTGAAGAAATTAACCTTTTGATGTGTAAAATAGAATTTTCTTGAGTCAAACATCAAATTTTCTCCGTGTTCTCTGTGCCTCTGTGGTTAGATGACCTTTTTCAGGAGAGTTTTTTACTAGCTTTCTTCAAGAGTATAACGCCATATGCCACATTGCGCAAGTGACGAGTATCAAGTTCCCAGTTTCCCTCTTGACAGGTTCTGAAAATTGTGCTATAATGCTATTGAACTAGAGAACTAGTACACTATGGAAGTGTAAGCGTATGAAACTACACATTGAGCCGGAAAGCAAGGTTCCAATCTATATCCAGGTCGAGGAGCAGGTACGCTCTCTTATCGCCGCCGGGCAATTGCGACCAGGCGAGCAACTTCCCACCATCCGCGAACTGGCCGCCGATTTGCGGGTGAACTATAACACCATCGCCCGCATCTATCGCGATTTGGACCGCGACGGGCTGATCTCGACCCAGCGGGGGCAAGGGACATTCGTCGCCGGCGTACCAAATGAAGAGCAAATGGCCCGCGCGCGACAGGGAAAGTTACAAGCCATCGTGCGTGCGGCTCTCGACGAGGCCCGCGCACTGGGGTATGGCCCTGGCGAGATAGCCGAGGTCTTTGAGAAAGAACTGGCGCGCTGGCACGCAGAGAATGGTGGGTGAATATCACAATAGGAGGCAGATAGAAATGATCGTGAAACCAGCAGTACAAGGTAGTCGGAAGCGGAAGCAAGAGATACCGATCAACGGCCTGGCCGTTTTCATCTTTTGCGTCTTGATGATCCTCTCCATCCTGGTCGCCGTCCCGATGGGGTTGAACGACGTTCACTGGGCCTGGATTGCCGGGGAACTCGTCCTTCTCAACTTTGCCGGCATCTATGTCCTGAGCGCCTTCAAGGTCGCTGACCAATGGGACAAGGCCATCGTTCTGCGATTGGGGCAATTCGTGGGGCTTGAGGGGCCGGGGCCGTTCTGGATCGTTCCCATCGTGGATACCATCCCCGCATGGATAGACCATCGCGTGATGGTGACACCCTTTACCGCCGAGCGCACGTTGACCAAGGACACGGTGCCGGTGGATGTGGACGCGGTGCTCTTTTGGCTGGTGTGGGACGCGGAGAAAGCGGCGTTGGAGGTGGAGAACTATCGGGCTGCCATCTCCTGGGCGGCGCAGACGGCGCTGCGTGAGATTATCGGGCAGATGAACCTGGCGGATATTCTGGTGGGCCGGGCCAAGATGGACGCCGAATTGCAGGCCATCATTGACGAGCGCACCACTCCCTGGGGCGTCACGGTGCAATCGGTAGAGATTCGCGACGTCGTCATCCCCAAGGCGCTGGAGGACGCGATGAGCCGTCAGGCGCAGGCGGAGCGGGAACGGCAGGCGCGCGTCATCCTGGGCGAGAGCGAGGAGCAAATCGCCGATTCCTTCGCCAATGCCGCTGAAGCCTACCGCAATAATCCCACCGCTCTCCATCTGCGTGCGATGAACATGCTCTTCGAGGGGTTGCAGGAACGGGGCGCGTTGGTCATTGTTCCTTCTAGCGCGGTAGATACGATGAACCTGGGCGGGGTGATGGGCGCGTCTGCGCTGGCGGGGATGTCCCCGCAGATGATGCCTACTAAAGACAGTGACGAGGAATAAGCATGGTGATGCAGGAGGAGTGGACGACTGACGAGATCGAGGTCGTTGTCTCTGGCTTGTTTACCACTCGCCACTCTCTACAGACAGCGACGGAGGTCTTGGGCGAGTTGACCTTACCCGCTTTTAGCAAGAGCGGTATCTTCCGCGTCGCCGATGGCCGGGAGATGGTGTTGGAGCGGACGAGTTGGTGGCGGGGCTGGCACGAACTGCGGGAGAATGGAATCGTGCTGGGCACGGCCCGCCCGCAAGGTTTCTGGCGGCGCGCGATGAGCGTTGGGTTTCGGGGAGCAATGTACGAACTGTCGCCATCTGGCTTTTGGCCCCGGGGCTGGCATCTGGTTGACGATGCCGGGATACCGCTGCTAGAGATTCAGCCGAGGGGAGCTTTTCGTCGGGGCGCCTACCTGACGATTTTGGGGCCAGTGAACGCCGATCTGCTCGTCTTTATCTACTATCTGGTCAACGTACGCTGGCAGGAGCAGTCCGCGGCTGCCGGTGCGGCGGCTGGGAGTTAGAGGGCAGCAACTGCAGATGGCCTGAGTTGCTGCTCATCCTCGCTGTGGCTCGTTCTTGTGTTTCACGTGAAACATCCTCCGTGTGAAACGTGACGCATGATAATAGCTTTGCGTCGCTTCACTCCACGCTCGACTTTCCCCCTTCACCCCCGATAATTGCCCTCGTGATAGAAGCTCGGAAATTCACCGAGCTGGGTTGCGCTTTTTGCCCAGTGGTGCTAATATAATAGTAGGTCAATCCTCGGATTCCCAATCTGCTCCCAAGAAACTGCAAACGGGGCCAGAACCCGCGCTTGAGCAGTTTCTTGCCGAAAGAAGAACACGTTAGGGTTCTGGCCCACTAATTACCAACTTGTCAGCACAAGGAGGTCATACGATGAAACGGGTGAAGCGCTTTTGGAATGCTTTCAAGGATATTGCCATTCTCTTTTCGTTCGTCGTCAACTTTGTTTTGGTCATCCTGGTCGCTTTGTTGCTCGTAGTGAGCGTGCCTGCCCTGCGAACTGTCTTTGCCCTCAAGACCGGCATGGTCGAGCCGCTGTTGAGCGACCTGGATGCCGCCTTCGTCGGGCTGGGGGAGGCCACGGTTGATACCACGGTTCAGATAGATGAATCCATCCCCATTCAGTTTGACATGCCGCTTAACCAGCCGCTGCCGATAAACTTCAATTTGTCCATTGAGCAAGATACAGTCGTCAGGATGACCGCGCCGGTGCCTCTCAATCTGCCGGCTCAGTTCAATCTCCCTGGCGGCGGCGGTGTGATCAATGGGTCTGTTTCTCTCTCTTTGCCAGTTGGCATGGTTATGCCGATTCATCTGAGCATGGTCGTGCCGGTCAGCCAGACCATTCCGGTACAGATGAATGTGCCGGTCAGCCAGACCATTCCCATCCAGATGGCGGTGCCAGTGAGCATCAAGCTGGGAGAAGCGGGGTTGGATCCGGCGGTTGGGGAATTGCGCGCTGTTTTTCAGCCGTTGGCGACGCAAATTGAGAGTCTGCCGGATGGCATAGAACTTGGCGAATGATGGCTCAGGCGACCAATCCCATCTGCGACTACGAAGGCTCCGCCTACCGCGCCGAGTTCTGGGGTCAGGGGCGGGAGTACGAGGACGGCGTCGAGCGGGCAGCGTTGCATCACCTGTTGCCGCCCGCTGGACGCCGTCTGATCGAGATCGGCGCGGGCTATGGGCGGCTTGCCCCCCTCTACAGCGGCTACGACGAGGTGGTGTTCTTCGATTACGCGCTCTCGCAACTGCGGCAGGCCCAGGAATTGTGGGGGGCCGCTGGCCCTGACGGTCGCCCGCGCTACATCTACGTTGCCGGCGACTTTTACAACTTGCCCTTTGCTCCCGGGCTCTTTGACACGGTGACGATAATCCGCACGCTTCACCACGCTACCGATGCTCCGGCGGTGCTGCACGGCGTGGCTCAGATACTTGCGCCCGGCGGCGCGTTTGTGTTAGAGTTTGCCAACAAGCGCCACCTGAAGGCAATCATACGCTACATGCTGCGGCGGCAGACATGGTCCCCATTCGACCGAGAACCGGTAGAGTTCGAGAAACTGAATTTTGACTTTCATCCAGCCTGGATGGGAGAACGGCTGGCCGAAGCCGGATTGAAAGTGCGAGAGCAGCGTACCGTCTCTCATTTTCGGGTCGGCCTTCTCAAGCGGATAGTGCCCACCAGTCTGCTTGTGGCGTTTGACCGGCTGTGCCAGCCCACGGGCGCGCTGTGGCAACTGACGCCCAGCGTTTTTATGCGCTGCGCTGCCGCCGCCGAGAAACCCACCGCGCCACAAGACGCCTTTTTCCGCTGCACGGTTTGCGGTTCGACCCGGCTGGTGGATGAGACAGAGACATTATTCTGTACCGATTGCGGCGCGCACTTTGCGCTGCGCGCCGGACGTATTTATGATTTCAAAGCGGCGCTCATAGGAGATGCGAGATGAGCAATATAGTCCGGCGAGCGTTGTTTGCCGACCTGGTCTTTAACGAGGATGGACAGCCGGCTAAGGCGGTCTATATTGGTCAAGTTCCCCACTATAGCGTGCCGGATGGCGACTTTTTACGTCACGTTGAAGCTGAACACGTGGATCGCCAGATCGTGGCTCTGATGCAAGAGCGCGTCCTGGGGATGAGCGATGCCATCACTGAGGGCATGATCCACATGATGGGGGAAGAGAACCTATTCACGCGGGCCTCAGTCAAGCACGCCATCGAAAACATGGACCGCATCCTGGAACCGGGCGCTGTGGACGTAGATGAATTGCGTACTGCATTATGGATGACGAAATTTCGCGCCGTCGTGGATGTGCATGGTAACGTGGTGCTTTTAGAGATTCCGGGTTGGGAGGATGGGGAGATTTGACTTGTGTGGGTTGTAAAGTTGGGGTATACTGGCTTTGTTTGAATCATCAAACTTTGAGGAGGGCAATACAATGAAGATCTCCTGCTTGCAGGAAAACTTGGCTAAAGGACTTGGCATCGTCGGACGTGCAGTCTCACCGCGTTCAACACTTCCGGTGCTCGGCAATGTTCTGATGGCGACCGAAGCCGGACGGCTCAAACTATCCGCCACCAACCTGGAAGTGGGGATCAGTTGTTGGATCGGGGCCAAAGTGGAGGAGGAGGGGGCGATCACCGTTCCGGCCCGCACTCTCATAGACCTGGTCAATGCACTGCCGCCAGAGCAGGTGGATATGGAGCTGATCGAGCGCACGCAGACGCTCAATTTGTGCGCCGGCCGCAGCGAGTCGAACATCAAGGGCATAGACGCTGCCGAGTTCCCTATCGTGCCGGCGCCCGAGGGCGAAGGGGGCATCCCCATCGCGCCTGACGTGCTGCGCGCGGCGATTCAGCAGGTTGCTTTTGCCGCCGCCACTGACGAGAGCCGCCCTATCCTCACCGGCGTGTTAGCCAAGTTCGAGCAAGAGCAACTCACGCTGGCCGCCGCCGACGGTTTCCGCCTCTCGGTGCGTACCGTCTCACTGCCCCAAGCTGTCGCCGATCCCTTCAGCATCATCATCCCCGCCCGCGCGTTGACTGAGCTGGGACGCATCAGCGGCGAGCAAAAAGACCCTATTGTTATCACCGTCACCCCTACTCGCAACCAGGTGCTCTTTCAACTTACTGACATCGTGCTGGTTTCGCAGTTGATTGACGGCAATTTCCCGGATTTCAACCAGATCATCCCCAAAAGCCGCAACACACATACAGTGGTGGATACGGCCTCATTCCTAAAGGCGTGCAAGACGGCCCTCATCTTTGCCCGCGACGCGGCTCACATTAGCCGCATGCACATCAAGCCCGGCACCGAATTGGCCCCCGGCCACGTGATCGTTTCCGCCACCTCGGCCGAGACCGGCGATGACGTGAGCGAGCTAGACGCCAGCATTGAGGGCGATGAGGTCGAGGTCGCTTTCAACGTCAAGTACCTGATCGAGGTGCTCTCGGTAGTCGGCAGCCCCCAGGTCGCGCTGGATACGACTACCTCCTCCAGCCCCGGCGTCATCCTGCCGGTGGGCGAGACAGATTTCACCCACGTGATTATGCCGATGCATCTGGGGCGGTAGCCTCGACCGCTCAAAATAGCAAACGCCCCCAGGGCCGCGACCCTGGGGGCGTTTTTTGGCATTACGGTAAAAGTGACACATTTGTTACAGAGCTGCACCGGGGAGTCACAGAGAGCCTCGGAGCGCTTTTCTTTGTGTACCTCTGCGTCTTCCGTGTGAACTTTGTTCACGCTGCATCTCTGTGTAACAGTGCGACTTTTGCCTCGATGCGTTTTTCGTTGAAGATGGGGTAAATTGCCAATTTGCCTTATTCTTTGACGCGCACGTCTACGTAGGCTGGTTGAGGCTTTTGTGCATTGAGCTTGCGCGTCCTGCTGCCGGTCCGCCGGCGGCGCTCGCGGCGGTAGATGTGCCGCCATATTTGTAGCCGCTGCTTTAACAAGTCGGTGCCCAGCCCCAGGCGAAGCCGCAGCCATGCCAGCGCCGTCACGCTGAGCGCGATTCCCGCGAGCGCCAACGCCGGCAGCCACAGCGCGCCTAGTCCTGCTCCGCGCAGCGCCACCCCGCGCAATATCTTGATATAGTGTTGTACCGACGAGAAGTACGACAGGAGGCGCATCGCTTCCGGCAAGCTGCTGGCCGGCGACAGAAAGCCGGAGCAGGCGATCTCTAGCATCGCCAGCGCAAAGACGGATAACATCGCCTGCTGCTGCGTGCGCGAGATCAGCGAGATGAGCGTACCCCAACCGATCTGCGTCAGGATGAAGGGTATCGTGAGAAGCATCAGGAGTAACAACGAACCGCGCACGGGGATATCGAACCAGGCAACTGCCACCCCCGTCATTAGCAGGCAGTTTACCAGGCCCACCAGCAGGGTGGGGATGGCTTTGCCGATCATCAGCTCCAGACGGCCCAGCGGCGTGACGCGCAGTTGCTCCAGAGTGCCCAACTCCCGCTCGCGCGTAAAGCTCTGCGAGGCGATGACTAATGTCACTTGGTAGACGATCAGTCCTAGCATCATGGTGATGGCGCCGGGTTGCCCGTCGAGCGCGGAGTTGAAGCGGGCCGTAAAACGCAACTCTACCGCCTCCCCGCCGGCGACGCCGTACCGCACGGCAATGTCTTGCACAATCTCGGCGGCCACGCTCTCGGCCGCGCCGATAGCGGCGCTGGATACCACATAGCTGGAGCCATCGGCGATGACGTGAATCTCGGCGCTCGCGTGGGGGTCAAGCAAACCCTCTCCGTAACCGGGCGGTGCCACGACGATGGCGCTGACTCGCCCGCTCTGCATCCATTCTTGCGCCTGGGCGACGCTATCGCTATACGCCTTGATGAGCAACTCATCCGTTTGATCCAGCTTGGCGAACAGTTCACGGCTGGCCCGGCTGCGGTCCAAATCAACCACGGCCAGCGGCAGGTTCTGCACTCCTCCGCCCGTGATGCCGCCCATTAACATCAACTCTAGCAACGGCGCCACGAGGATAAATCCGAGCAATAGCTTGTCGCGGCCCAGTTGCAGGAATTCTTTTTTGACTAAACCCCATACACGATTCAGTGTATCTTGCATCAGCGCACCCGTTTCTTAAAAGTCAGTGTACCCAGCCCCATCCAGATGATAGATAGAATCAGCAGTGCCAACGATGGTCGCCACATCTCGACCAGGTTGGCGCCCTTGAGAAAAACGGCGCGGCAGATGGTCACAAAGTGGGTGCTGGGCAGCGCGTAGGAGATGGCGCTGCCCAGCAGGTTGGTGGTATCTATGGGCTCAATCATGCCGGTCAGGAAAAAGCCGGGCACAAAAAAGATGAACAGGGCGATCACGGTAGCCGTCTGCTGGCTGCGCGCCAGATTGCCGATAAAGAGGGCCATCCCCACGCTGGCGAGCAGAAAATCGGCCGTCAGCAGGGCCAGCAGCAGCGGATTGCCGCGAAAGGGCACGCCGAACAGTAACGTCGTCTCTAGCCACACCGGCAGCAGCCCGACCAGCGCGGTGGTGACGTAGGCGATCAGCTTGCCCCCCAGATATTCCGGCCCGCGCACGGGTGTGGCGACGAGCGATTCCAGTGACCCTGTCTCCCGCTCGCGGGCCAGAGCCAGGGCGGCCGCCATCACCGGCAGGGAAAAGACGATGGGGATGAGGGCGGGGATCATGCTCTCTCGCTCGGCCTCGCCGGAGAGATAGGCTGACCGGGAGCGGATCTGGAGCGGCAGCGGCGGCCGGGATAGCGGGCGACTCAGCGCCAGCCCGAAATCGGCGGCGTGACCCAACAGGCTGCCGGCCGCTTGCCCGGCGACAAAGGTATCCACCCCGTCCAGGATAACTTGCACGGGGGCGGCATCGCTGCTCTGAACTTTGTCGGCAAAGCCGGGAGGGATGATGACGGCCGCGCCAATGTTTTGCCTCATCAGCAAGCTCTCGACCTCTCCATAGCCAGATACGTAACTGACAGAAAAGTCGTCGTCGCTGGAGAGAGTGGCCGCAAACTGCCGGGACAGGGAAGTGTGGTCTTTGTCCCACAGCGCCAGGTTGATGCAGCTGCGACCGCTGGCAAAGATGGTGGATAGGGCGACGAGGACAAAGGCTGGGGAGAGGAACACCATCCACAGCGTGCGCGGCTCGCGTATAATGTGGCGGTATTCTTTGACGAGTATGCTCATAAACCGACGTATAGACATAGACACACGATAAAGCAAAATGGGTTGACTGTCAAGGGGACATTGGAACTATTTCCGTTTATAGGGGAATGGCGCCCGCAAATAATTGAGCGTCAAGTCAAAATTATTCGAAAAGCAACGCGCGGCGGTAGTGGTTATATGTTGACTGATGACGCTCCAAATGGTATTCTGCGTCGAAAAACTGACCAAGAGGAGCACCATCATGATCCAGAGTGTCATCACGCATCGCTGCGCGAAGTGTAACAGTATGAACATAGGAATCGTTCAAAAATAACTTGGCATTTCGACACGTGTTTTGCAGGTAAAATCACCAGCAATTCCCGTTATGGGGGAAAAGTCAGGTCGTAGCCGCGATTTCGCAATCGCGCAGGGCGCTTTACGCGGAAAAACAGACGCGATTTCCAAATCGCGGCTACAAAACGGGAATTGCTGTAAAATCACGTAAATAGCGCGACGTTGTTTCTGAACAACGCCATAGTCAAGAACGGTACAGATTACAAAGGTAAGCAAAAGTTTCATTGCCTTGATTGTGATGCCTATGGAACTCTGGAACCACAAAGCCGTTCTTATCTCGAGTTCGTCAAGGAATTTGTCCTGCGCGCCTATCGGGAGCGGGCCAGTATGCGCAGCGTTGAGCGCATCTTTGGAGTAGCGCGCCAGACCTGCCTGCCGACAGGCAGGCGTTGGCACGCTGGATCATAGAGAAAGCCGCACTCCGTCAATCCCGTCAATCCGTGTTCGAGCCGCTTGCAACCTTGCAATATTGAGATTTTTGAGTTACAGTAGAGAGAGATGCTTCAAACTACCTGAACAAGGGAAAAAAACAAATGACAATCCGACTAATTCAACGCTCTGCGCTCTTGTTTTTTCTGTTACCCGCTCTCGTCTTTTTCATAGCTCTCGCCATGGGCCTCGGACAGGCCAGCGGATGGAGCGCGCTCCTCGACACCATTCCCCCTGCCTCCGAGTTCACCAGAGAATACCTGGCGAACCTGGCCCACGGTGACATGGGGAGCATAGCGCCATCCTACGGCTCCGCTCCACCCGTGCCCGTCACCGCCGAACTGGCCCGCGCACTTCCCCGGTCACTGGGACTGCTGGCCGTCTCGCTGGCGCTGGCCGTTCTCATCGGCCTGCCGTTGGGCATTGCCGCCGGGTTGCGGCGCAAGACCCGCTTCTCCGGCCTGCTCGTCTTTCTCTCTGTCCTGGGCATCTCCACACCCAGCTACTTTGCCGCGATGCTCTTGATCTGGTCCAGCGTCTGGCTGTATCGCACCACCGGCGCCGACTTTATCCCCATTCACGGCTTTGGGTGGGACGCGCATCTGATCCTGCCAGCGCTGGTACTGGCGGCCCGCCCCGCCGCCAACGTGATGCGCTTGGGGTACAACGCCCTGGCAGAAGTGCTGGATGCTGATTTCGTGCGCACGGCTCACGCCAAGGGGCTTGGGCCGTGGATCGTGCTTTTCCGCCACGTGCTGCGGGGCGCTGGCGTCCCGCTCCTCACCACCATAGCCGTCTCGCTCCGCTTTAGCCTGGCTATCCTGCCCATCGTCGAATATATCTTTAACTGGTCAGGCATAGGCGAGGAGTTGCTGGCGGCGATTCAGGGTCAAGATACAATCACCGTGATTGGGATGATCCTGCCCCTCGCCCTCCTTTTCGTCGTCGTCAACATCTTTTTAGAAATTCTATACTGCATCGTAGACCCGCGACTGCGAACCCAAGAGGGAGGTGCTGCGTGAAACCACAGACCTTTTGGCAGCGACTGGCGCGGGCGGCGCGCGACCGCTCCTTCATCATCGGCGCGGCCCTGGTCGCTTTTTTTCTTCTGACGGCGATTTTGGGGCCGGAGGCGGCCCCTTATAACCCCTACCTGCGGGACCGCGTCCAAACCATTGACGGGGAATTACAACGCGCCCCCATCCCCCCCGGCAGTCTCTACCCCCTGGGAACCGACGACCAGGGGCGGGACATGCTCTCCATGCTGCTTCACGGGGCGCGGCAGACGCTGGTGATCGCTTTCGTGGCCATGACCGTGCGGCTGCTGCTGGGGCTGCTACTGGGCACACTGGCCGGATGGTGGCCGGGCAGCCTCTTTGACCGAATTGTGACCGGGCTGATCGAGTTCCTGGCCGCTATCCCCGGCCTGATCCTGGCGATACTGCTCGTCCTCGCCGTCGGCATCAAACGGGGGCAGATTTCCTTCATCGTGGCGCTATCGCTGGTGGGATGGGGGGAAGTGACCCAGACCGTGCGCGGATACGTACTGACCATCCGCAACAAACTTTACATCCTGGCCGCGCGCGCGCTGGGCCTCGGCTCGGCGCAGATTCTCAGCCGCCACGTCTTGCCCAATCTGCTGTCAACGCTGCTGGCGTTGGCCGCGCTCGAGATGGGCGGGGTGCTGCTCCTCTTGGGCGAGCTGGGCTTTGTCCACGTTTTTGTCGGCGGCGGCGGCATCTATACCGACGATGCGGTGCAGATGGGGCACACGGTTCACTACTTTGACGTGCCAGACTGGGGCGCGATGCTGGGCACCTCCTGGCGCTACTTTCGCTCCCTGCCCTGGCTGCCGATGGCCCCGGCGCTCGCTTTCTTTGTCACCGTTCTCGGATTCAACCTCTTTGGCTACGGCCTGCAACGCTTTATCGAGAAGGGACGCTTCCATCCCAGCGGTTGGTCATTGATCCGCTTCTTTGCGGTCATCGCGCTGCTCCTCTTGGGTGCGCGGACACTCCTGGCGAGCACCGGCATCGAGGCCCAATACACCGACCTGGCCCGCCAGTTCGACGTGCAGCGGGCCTGGAACGATATCTCCTACCTCACCCGGCCCGAGCTGGAGGGGCGGCCCACCGGCCCCGGTCCCGGCTTCCAGGCCGCCGGCTACATCGCCTACCAGTTCGAGCAGGCCGGGCTTACCACTCTGACCAACGGCACCTACTACCAGTCCCACGATGCCGTCTGCGGGCGGGTCACGCTCGAACCCTCGCTAGAGCTATTGGGCCAGGACGGCGCGGCGCGCTTGCGGCTCGACCAGGGCATCTCGTTTGATCCTCAACGACACTTTCAGGCCGAGGGAATCAGAGAGGGAAAGTTGGTGATATTGGGCAACCCGCGCAGCCGCACAGCGATCAGCGAGATCGCTGTACTGCTCGATGACGACGGGCGACATTACCAGACCGTATCCGCCAACGCGACGCTCTTGCGCCTGACGCCCGACCACGACCTGGCGCGCAACGACATTGCCCCTACCTTTGATGGAATTTTTGGCGGCCTTTCCTTTGGCTCTGATTATGACAACTTTTCCCTCGCCCACCTGCTCATTGGCGAGACCGCCGCCCGGCAACTGCTGGCGGAGGCCGGGCTAGACCTGGACGAACTCCGCGAGGCGCTGGAAGCGGGAGAGCGGATTGATTTGGAGACCGACATCCCAGTGCGGGTGGAAGTGGGGCTAGAGTATGAAGAATTGCCAGGGGCCAACGTCATCGGCTATTTTCCCGGTGCCGACAGGGCGACCGAAGGAGATCGCATCGTGGTCGCCGCCGGCTATACCGGCCCCTCCCCCAAGGATGGCGCAATCTACCCTGGCGCAGACGACAATGCCAGTGGAGTGGCCGTGATGCTAGAAATAGCCCGGCTGTGGCGCGACCTGGGGTTCGAGCCAAAGCGAACGGTGGTTTTTGCTGCTTTTGACGAAAGAGGGGGCAATTACTTTGTCAACCACTCTCCCTTCTCCATCACCCCATCGGATACCTGGACGACGGTTTTTATCCAGGGCGTGGGGGCCGGCGAGCCGAGACTGGCCCGGCAAGAGATCGGGTCTGGTCTGGCTCTCGCCTTTGACCAGAGCGCCCGTCGCTTTGGAGCGCACACAGAGGAATTGGCAGAGTGGCACTTTTTTTTCACCAGCGAGTACGGTTCGGGCTACGTCACATCAGATGAATCCTACTCTGGGCTGGCGGTAACACGACCGGGCGACGATCTCTCCGGCAGGCCAGGCGACTCACTGGAACACCTGGACCCGGCATTGCTGGCAGAGGCGGGGCAGGCAGTGGCCCACTATCTGATGGTGCTCAGCTCCCGGTAGTGCGTCGCACCTTTGAGAAAGCCCTAGGGCAAAGCTCCAGTGATACGCTTGATTGGTAGCCGCTCTCGCTGATCTTGTTGGGCTGCGCCTGGTTCTCTTAGCCAACCAGATCCTCAAGCACCTGGATCATGTCATGGCGGTAGGTCTGGAACGCTCCTCGCCCTTTGTCGGTCAGGTGAAGGAGCGTGCGGGGGATCTTGCCCACGAACTCTTTTTTGATGTCTATGTATTCTGCGGCCTCTAACTTGCTCATATGCGAGGACAGATTTCCTCTTGTCAAACCAGTTTGGTGCATCAAGAAAAGAAAATCTGCGCTTTCAACGACGTACAGGACGGCCAGTATCATCAGCCGAGATGGCTGGTGGACGAGCTGATCAATGTCTGCGATAGGCTGGAGATCTGTACCCTCCATCTCAGTCGGTGACATCGTCATCCCTCTTTGTTGGGAGTGGGTATTTTCGCAGGAAGCGGACGAAGGCGAATACTCCCCATGTCAGCAACATGGCGCCCACCGCAGCAAAGAGCAGACCAATGTTCTCCAGTTTCCCAGTCAGGGGCAGGAGAGCAAAGGTGGGGCCGCCAGCCAGCGCCACGCCAGCCACGACATGGTAGCGCATCAATCCAACGCTCAAGGCCAGCCCCAAAAAGATGCCGGTCAACCAGATGCCGAAAAAGATCGGCATCCAGCGGTACCACTGCGCGGGACGGGCGATGACGCCGGCGGCGATCAACACGGCAACCAGGGCAATCAAGCCCAGCACAAAGGAGCCCAGGACGAACCAGGGCACCGGCCCGGGATCACCCTGGCGTAGCTCGACGTACCCGGTGCGCGGGTAGGTGAAGCGCTTCTTGAGGCCCTGTAGCAGCGGCGCAAAGAACACAATCGAGAAGACGATAAACACCGCTGTGCCGGCCGCCAAGCCCAGACCAAGGAGCAGGAAGTATGCACCGAACATTATGTCTACCAATCCGTCCTGTAAATAGTCGCGAAATATGTTGCGTTCGATTTGCTTCAAGTTGATCTTTTTGACCATTATGATGATCTCCTGTTTTTGTTTTGAAAACTAATCTTTCTGGCACACAAGTTTGTACTACAAACTCATCTGTGAGTATTATACCACAGAGATATTGACGTGTCAAGACCTTTGCGCTTGGTGATTACCCACAAGTATGCAAATGTCTATTCGAGGCGATCTTTTTTCACCACAGAGGCACAGAGGACACTGAGATGGGATAAATAATGTTGGGTGTGTTTCAAATGAGTTGGGGACATTTCCCCCTCGAAATGACTCCAAGAGCGCATCTGAAAGTTCAAGAATTGCATCCTTGGATAGCAAAACCGCCCAAAAATGATGTTGGAAAGCCTGGTTTTGTGGGAAAATAGTGTCTAAAAGCCTCACTTCGAGTGCTCCGAAGAAGATAGCTCCAAGAAAAGGTCCATTGTGGCAATTGCTCCAACTGAAATGAAACACACCCATATATGTTTTCTCTGTGCTCTCTGTGTCTCTGTGGTGAGATGTGGGTAATCACCAGCTTTGCGCGCCGGAAAAGCAAGACTGTGCTATGAATTTTGACTGCGCCTCCCAAAGTACGGAAAGGCTTCACCGGAGCAAGGGGGGAATTCCAGAACACGGGCTTTGCGCACTCGGCAAGTGTGGAGCACTACTGGGGCAGAGGTGTCCAGAGGCAAGAAATAAAGTAAAAAGTCCGCTTATGTATCTGCTGCACCCAACTTGCCAATCGCGCGGCAAATCCAAAGAAGGTTTCGTTATTGTAGAATGAGAATTACTGGTTCAAGATACGCCATGATCGCTCTATGAAAACATTGACCTTTTGGCAACGAGTAGGGCGGGCGGCGCGCGACCGCTCCTTCATCATTGGCGCAGTCCTGGTCGCCTTCTTTGTCCTGGTAGCCGTGCTGGGCCCGGAGGCGGCCCCTCACAACCCCTACCTGCGGGACCGCGTCCAGACCATTGATGGGGAACTGCGCCGCGCTCCCATCCCGCCGTGCGATCTATATCCCCTGGGCACAGATAGCGAGGGGCGCGATCTACTCTCCCTGATGCTTCACGGAGCGCGGCAAACACTGACGATCGCTTTCGTGGCAATGACCGCGCGGTTGCTGCTGGGGCTTTTGCTGGGCGCGCTGTCCGGTTGGTGGCCGGGCAGCCTCTTTGACCGGATGATCACTGGTCTGACCGAGTTCCTGGCAGCGATTCCCGGCCTGGTTCTGGCGATACTGCTCATCTTTGCCGTGGGCATCAGAAAGGGGCAAATATCTTTTGTCGTCGCTCTGTCGCTGGTAGGCTGGGGCGAGGTGGCCCAGATCGTGCGCGGGTATGTTCTGAGTATGCGTAACAAGCTCTATATTCTGGCCGCGCGGGCGCTAGGGCTTGCCGCGCCACAGGTGCTCAGTCGCCACGTTCTGCCCAATCTGTTAGATACACTATTGTCGCTGGCGTCGTTGGAGATGGCGGGCGTGTTGCTCCTGCTGGGCGAGTTGGGCTTTGTGCAGGTTTTCATCGGCGGCGGGGGGCTTTACACCAGCGATGCGGTAAGCTTTGGGCAGATGATTTACTATTTTGACGTGCCCGATTGGGGCGCGATGCTGGGCACCTCCTGGCATTACTTCCGTTCCCGGCCCTGGCTGCCTCTGGCGCCGGCGTTGGCCTTCTTTGTCGCCATCCTGGGCTTTAATCTCTTTGGCTACGGCCTGCAACGGTTTGTCGAAAAAGGACGTTTCCATCCCAGCGGCTGGTCGGTGTTTTGCTTCCTCGTAGTAACGACGCTGGTTCTCTTCGGCTCTCGGGCGCTACTGACGAGCACCGGCATTGAAGCTCAATATGCCGACATGGCCGGCCAGTTCAACGCGCAGCGAGCCTGGGATGACGCATCCTATCTCATCCAGTCGGCGCATGATCCGCCCCTCGAAAGCGCCTGCCAACCGGCCAGTCGCCCCACGGGCCTGGCCCGCGCGCAGCCAGAGCTAGAGGAGCGAACTCTAGCCGGTGGAGGTTTCCGGGCCGCGAACTATATCGGCACTCAGTTCAAGCGCACTGATCTTACGCCTATGCCCAGGGGAGGTTACTTTCAACAATACGTCACTACCTGCGGGCGGGTCACCATCGAGCCGGCGCTAGAGATCCTGGGGCCGGATGGAAGGCCGCGCGCGCGATTGGACGCGGGCATCTCGTTCGATCCCTGGCAGCACTTTGAAGTCGCGGGCAGCAGGGAGGGGGAACTATCCATTCAGGGGAATCTGCCCGGCGGGTTACTGCCCAATGGAATCACGTTGCTGCTTGACCCGGAGCAGATCCTGCACGCGCCCCACGGCTACCGTCCGCCCGATAACACGGTCATCCTCCGCCTGGTACCCGACGACGAACTGGGGCGCAACGACGCGGCCCCCGCCTTTAACCATTTCTCTCGCCTAGCCCCTTTCTTTCATTTGCTCATCGGCGAATCTGCTGCGCGGCAAATGCTGGCAGAGGCAGGACTGGACCTGGATGAACTCCAGGCGGCGCTAGAAGCGGGAGAGCGGATTGATGTGCAAACCGTTCTGCGGGTAAGAGTCGAGGCTGGGTTGGCCTACAAAGAGACGCCGGCGGTCAACGTCGTCGGCTACATCCCGGCCGCAGATAGGCTGGTTGAAGGGGAACGCATCCTGGTCACCGCTGCCTACAACGGCCCATCATCACAGGATGAGCAGGTTTGTCCGGGCACAGAAGGCGGCAACGCCGGCGGCGTGGCGGTGATGTTAGAGGTGGCCCGGCTGTGGCGTGACCTGGGGTTTGAACCCAAACGCACGGTGATCTTTGTCGCCTTTGACCGGGGAGGAGGGGAGCACTTTGTTCACCATCCCATTTTTCCGACCGGCATGTCAGATACCTGGACGGTCATCAGTCTTCAGGATTTAGGGCTAGGCGGGCCTCGGCTGTCTCGTCGAGAGGCAGGAAATGGCCTGGCTCGCGTCTTTGACCAGTCCGCCCGCCGCTTTGGGGTGCGCACGGAAGAACTAGACGAATGGCGGTTCTTTTTCACCAGTGGAGCGCCGCGGGCAGGCTACGTCAGTTCAGATCCTTTCTACTCTGGCCTGGCCATAGTCCGGCGGCGGGACGATCCTCTCGTTACCCCTACTCCCACCCCCGTGCTGGTCCCCGCCTCCGATGCATCAGATGGAGTGGCTAATCCTGACCTGGTATTGCTGGCTGAGGCCGGGCGGACGGTGGCTCACTATTTGATGGTTCTCGGCTCCCGGTAGCGCACTGCCGCGCGGTGGCCTTGCCCCTTTTGCCCATCTGCGTTACAATCCCCGCTGATTTGCCATATCTCAACACGGAGTTCAATTCTATGCGCGCCGATCTACACATTCACACCGTTGCCTCCGACGGCTGCTGGCCGCCGGAACGGGTCGTGGCCGAGGTCAAATCTCGCTCCATCGGCCTCTTTGCCGTCACCGATCACGACACCATCGCCAGCGTGCCCGCAGCCGAGGCGCTGGCCCGCGAGGCCGGGCTGGCCTTTCTGCGCGGCGTCGAAGTCTCTGCCAGTCTGGACGGCCGCCTGTTCCATATCCTGGCCTATGGCTTTGATCTCGAGTCCCTGGCTCTGACCGCACTGCTGCACGAAAACAGGGCCAAGATGGAGGGATTTAACGGGGACATCATCCACGCCCTCATCGCCGCCGGCTATCCCATTGACGCCGACGCCTACGACGCCTACGAATATGACCCCACCCGAGGGGGCTGGAAGGGGCTTAATTTTCTGATTGACGAGGGCCTCTGCACCGGCGTGCGCGATTTCTTTGACAACCTGATGGCGGGCCTCTCGCTCGAAATGCCCACATTCGCCCATCCCGCTGAGGCGGTCGCCGTTATTGAGCAAGCCAACGGCGCGCCGATTTTGGCCCATCCGGGGATGAGCCTACGTCGCGTGGGCCTTACCGCAGAGACGCTGCGCCCGCTCCTAGAGTCTGGCATCGCCGGGCTAGAGTGTTACTCTCAATACCACGACGACGCCACGATCCGCTTTTGCCTGGATTGGTGCGCGCGTCACGATCTGCTCATCACCGGCGGCTCGGATTGTCACGGCGGGTTCGTCGGGCGCGAGGTGGGCGTTCCGCTCGTGGATACCGCCGATCTGCGATTGGGCGAATTGGAGGAGCGGATCATCCGCCAACTCTGATCTCTCATTTCCCAATCCCTAACTGTGATAGACCTGATAGGTTTCAATGACAGGATAACCTGACCGGAGAGCCAGGCAAAAAGGCACGGGCGCGAGCCATCTTTGCAAGGCACCGCAGCCATTTACAGGGGTTCGGACATAACAATCATCGCACAACGCTTGGCCGAGTTTCGACAGAAATGGAGATGCCTCGAATCCAAGCCGCGCGGGTAGTGGTTATATGTTGACTGATATAGGACACCACACTGTGCTTACGTGATATAGTATCTCTACTGTAACTGCTCAGCGCAGTTGCTCTCTACTTTTCGTAAACCCATTCCTCAAACAGAGCGGTCAAGTCGCACTGACAGTGACTCTCGGCAAGTTGCCTGAACGTGTCACCCGTGCCGATGCCCCATGCGTGGGATTCGTAATAGTCGCGCAGGAACTCATCGAACGCTTCTTCGCCCATTTCCTCTGCCAGAGCCATGACAAAGAGTGGGCCGCGACCATAGACGATGGCGCCGTACTCTCTGCCCTCGTAACTTCCCGCGGGCAAACCGATGGGAATGTCGGCCTGACCCACCCGGTTCCAGCGGTCATACAGCGCATCGAGCCAGCCTTGTTCGGCCTGCGCGCCGTAGGTATCCACAAAGTAGAGGCCGGTGATGTATTGAACAATCGCCTCGTCTATCCAGGGTTCGTCCACCTGGTCATTGCCAACGACGTTGTAAAACCACTGGTGGCCCACTTCGTGCGCGACGGTAGCCTCAAGCGAGACCACCGGCGAGCCCGGCTCGTAAAGATCGAGGGCGATTGCCACCACGCCGGGGTACTCCATCCCCAACGCCATCATCGGCGTGCTGACGATATCAAACTCAGTGTACGGGTAGACGCCAAAGCGCGCGCCAAAGCTCTTCAGCGCGTCCTCCGCAAACTGCAAGGTCAGTTTCGCCCTATCGTCCTCTTGCCCGGCTACGACGTAACTGTTGATCGTTGTCTCTCCCACCGTTCTGCTGACGATGACATAGCGGTCGCTGGCGGCGATGTAAAAATCACGCGCGGGGCCGGCGGCAAAGGTCAAGACCTGGTCGTCGCCCTCCTGCTCGTGACCGACGACGATGCCTGAAGCGACAATCGTCAAGTCGGCTGGCGCGGTCACGCGCGCCAGGTAAAAGCTGGCGTCGTAATAGGGCACGTCTGCGTTGGGAGGCGGTACCTCCACGTTCCACCCCTCGTCATCATAGACCGGGATGACGGGGGCGAACTCGTCCAGGACCAACACACCATCGAAATAGCCGAACAATCCATAGTTGCCGGCCATCTCGCGGGCTATTTCTACCTCAAAATCCATCTGAATCTCTACCTGCTCACCGGGCTGCAAAGTCGCCGGCAACGGTACGCGCATGGCGCTATCTAGGAACTCGTGGACGATATCCACGCCCTGACCATCCACCTTGAGAGCAGATACAGTTGTTCCACCGCCGGCGGTATTGGGGAACAGGCGAAAGTAGATCTCGTTCAGAGGTTCGTTTTCCCGATTGGTATAAAGGGTTTCCATACGGCCTTGCAAGTGACGGAAATCGCGGGGAATTTGCAGGTCAATGTGATACACGGTCGCGCCCGGCAATTGGTCAAGTATTGGCTGCTCCGCTTCGATTAAGCCTTCGCGAAAGATGGCGCGGTCGTCCCAGGCGACGTCGAACGGGTGGGGCGCGATGCGCGTGGGGGTAGGATCGCCAGCGGATATTGCGCATGCCGTCAAGGACAGTATGAGCGCCATCAATGGGAAAACCAATATCTTTTTCATATCGCTCCTTTCGGAACACGGATTGGTAGGATTCACGGATAGGCATCCAGTGCCAGGTAGAGCGGTTCGCCGATGGTATCGTCCACGACGACGTGGGGGAAAGCGGAGTCTTGATCGGGATAGACGCCAGCGTCGTGGTACATTTCCACAAACTCTGGCACGGCAAAGACGACGTCGTGCATGTAGGCGCGCTGTTGACCCTCGGCCAGCGATGCCGCTTCCTGGGCGGAGACGAATCCATTGCTGTCGGCGTCGGCGGCTGGATCGTCAAAGGCGGCGGCAAAGTAGTGGGTAAAGACGCCGCCGATGATGGGCAACTCCTCCTCTTCGAGACCGGCCCAGCCGTACTCGTCCCCGGCCACGGCGGCGATGGAGAGATGCGGCGCTGGGTCGCCCGCGACCGCGCCGGTATAGTCGGCGGCCTGGCAGGAATCAATGACCAGCAAGCGCCGGTGGCTGGGGATTTGCTCCCATTCGGCGGCGAAAAAGTCGTCCCAGAGCAGCACGTCTCTCAGATAGCTGCCGTGAGCGGCCACGTAGAGGAAAACGATGTCGTCCTCGTCGGTGTTTTCCTCCAGCCAGTCCAGATCATCCTGTAAGGTCTCGCGGTCGAATTCGCGCAACTCGTGGATGTGTTCTGGATCCCAGCCGGAATCGTCGAGCGTCTGGCGCAGTTGAACGATGTCAATGTGATCTACCGGCAGGTCGGTCATGTCCACGTCGCTGTAGTCGTCTTTTTCGGCCAGGACGGCCCAACCCTGCGCCACGCCGTCACCGGCGGGCGCCGCCTGGGCGAGCCTGGCGCCAATGTATTCCTGCACGACCTGTTCCAGAATGTCGAGCGGCATACTGCCGTTGCCCAGTATCACGTTGTGGAACTCTTTGAGGTCAAACTGGTCGCCCAACCGATCCATCGCCCGCTGGCGCAGTTCTAGGATTTTGAGCATACCGATCTTGTAAGCGGTGGACTGGCCGGGCCAGGTGATGTAGCGGGCGATCTCGTAYTCYACYGYGSMSCGRGRMAGGCCSGTGTTCKCRYRCATATAGTCCACGGYCTGGTCRTAGGKCCAGCCCTGGGCGTGGATGCCGGTATCCACCACCARCCGGACGGCGCGCCAGACCTCGTATTGCAACCGGCCCAGGTTGCCGTAGGGGTCGCCTTCGTAAAGGCCCATCTCCCAGGCCAACTGCTCGGCGTACAGCGCCCAGCCCTCAATGTAGGCYGTACAGCGCCCGGCGTTTCTGCACGATGGCAGGYCTAGTTCCTGRGCGATGGCGAKTTGCAGGTGGTGGCCGGGRATCGCCTCGTGGTAGGCCAGTGATGRCATGCTGAACTTTGGCCTTGTTCCGGTATCRGARGCATAGAACGCKCCGGGMCGGGAGCCGTCTATGGCCGGRGGTTGRTAGTACCCGCCCGTCGGSCCGCCGATGACGATCACGTCGGCGCGGGGGCGCAGGTCGAAGGCGGYGTCCAGGTTYYGMTCCRYYTCCTCGATGATGGCYTCGTAGCCGGCGACGATTTCGTCWCCRTAGAGCGAGCCGCCGTCKCTGGCTACGCGSTCGAACAGYGCGGGMAGRCTCTCRTCCGAYGGGTAGCCCAGTTCRTCGAACAGGASGCGCATCTCGGCCTGGATGCGGGTCACTTCTTCCAGTCCGATTTGGTGGATCTCGCCGGCGGTCAGGTCGGTGGTGGTGTGATGGCGCAGCGCGTGGGCGTAATACTCCTCGCCGTTGGGGAATTTCCACACGCCGTCGTCGTCGGTGGCGATGGTTTCCTGGTGTTCCAGATAGTCAACCAACATCTGGTAGGCGGGGATGATGGATTCGTTGATCTCTGTCTCGGCGGCTTGGAGCAGGGTCTGTTTATCGGCGGCGCTCAGTTCTTGCAGCCCGTTGACCTTTTCCTCAAACACGGTGTAAAAGGGGGTGGAGCGGGGTTCGCTTTCTGCGATGGCCCGCAGGTCGCTTTGCACCCATTGGATGATAAAGCGGGGCAGGATGACGCCGGCCTCTTCGCGCAGGCGCAGCCCCTCCTGTAATTGCTCCCACTTGGCGCTTATTTGAGATAGCCGGGTGATATAGGCCTCGGCGTCCTGGCGATTCGTCACCGGGTGGATTTGGGTGAAAAAGTGGATCAGTTGGTTGTGCGCGCTGCTGATAACGGGATTGAGCGGATAGTCGTTGTACATAAACTCGTGGCCGCGCACCTGGTCGGCCAGGTACCAGGTGTAGATATCGGCGGAGAGTCGTTGTTCGGGGGTCATTTCGGCCCGGTTGTATTGGTTGAGCAGGTCGAGGATAGCGGCTTCCAATTGTTGGGTCTCGCGGATGTAGGCGTCAGAGATGTCGGTGAGTTGATCGTTGCCGACGCCAAAGGCATCCGCCAGGCCGAGTTCGGTGATCAGTTCGGGGTCCCGCAGCAGCAGGCGGTGGTAGGACGTTTCCAGAAACTGATCTATGTCCAATCCCTGCAAGTCGGCCGCAACGCCGGGGATGGCGGGCTGGGTCGCCGGTGAGGTTGGCATGACGCCGGGCATGGCTGTAGGATCGGCTCTCCCACAACCGGCGACCAGGATCAGAACGAGTATCGTTGCAGCGCAGCGAGTAGACATGTTTGGCTCCTGTTAGAACACGGATGGGCAGGATTAGCGGATTTAGGGACAGAGCATTACAGGTCGTGCGGCAGTTGAAGCGCAAACTGGCAAGCATCGTCCCCCTTGAGAACAGATTTCACGATTTCAACGGTCACGGGCCTGCCAATAGCGCCCTCCCACTGCTGGCGGAACCACCCGGCCCCGCAGTAGCAAAAGGTGGTCGGCATACCCTGGCCTATGTGGTTGCGGACGAGTGGGCAAAAGCAATAGGCCTTGCGCCTTTCCAGGTCGTCCTGGGCGTTTTCGTACCCTTTCGGGTCGCGGGGGGCTTTGGTGGAATAGATGACGTGGCCCTCGCGGATGGGAAGATTCCCTCCCCAGCCCGGATCTGATCCCATAAATTCCAGCACGGCATCCACGGCCTGCATGGCGTCATTTGTCCTGGTTTTTGTCTCTTGGTAGACCGTCTCGAGTTTGGCGATCTGGTCTGCTGGAAAGACGTGGGCGCAACTGGAAAGAACGTCATACTTTTGATGCTCGTCTGCCAGGCCGTTCAACCGCTCCACCATGCCCCTGACCCACTGGAAACGGTCGTCCACGCTCGATTCGATGCTCAGATTGGCGCTCCCTTGCATGACGATCTGTTGTCCCTCTTTTCCGAGCACGCGATCCAGGTTTTTTGCCAGCAGGTCATTCCAGCGGTGGATGACGAACTGGACTTGTATCCCTGTGCCCAGCTTGCCCTGAGCAGCGTCGAAGGGGTAGACTTCTCGGCAGAATTCGTCCGAGATGATGCCGTGTTCCCCGGCGTAGCCATACAGCTTGCCATAGGTCTCCCCCAGTTTTTCAGCCTCGCCCCGATGAATGATTGAGAGGACGTGGATTTCGGGCAACACTCTGGTCTTGAGGCTGTCGGTTTCGATCTCCCGGCTGACGGGAAACCCCAATTCGACGTCGTGACCATCCTGGACGCTGGTGATAAAGTTAAAGATGCAAAAGGGATCGCCCGCGATGATCTCTTTTGGAATCTCCCGAGCCAGTTCGTTCAGCATGTCTTTGATCTCGGCGCGTTGCTCGACTGTGCGTCGAACTGTGGCGACGAGAGTTGGGGCGAGTTTTTCGTGTTGTATGTCCATTGGTATCAAGGTTGATCTGAAATCCGGGTGAACAAAGCTTCCACAGCCCCGTAAGATGCCGCACTTTTTCTGAATGCTGTATGGTCTGCGTCAACGATAGACAGTTTGACGTCTATGCCAACTTCTACCAGTGCGTTCCGCATTCTTGCCGATTCGCCAGAGTCAATGCGTTGAGCCCCCGAACCGTGGATGAGCAAAAAAGGCGGTTCGCTGCCGTCAACCCAGTTTATGGGTGACGCTTCGTACCAGACTCCGGGAACTTGATCCAGTTCACCTCCCAGATAAGCGACATAGTGCTCGCGCTCAGCGTAGCGACCGTAGACGTCGTTCGCAAAGTCGAACAGCCCAGTGAAGGTGGCGACACCCTGAACCCAATTCTCCTCGGGCAGCGCGTGCGGGCAACCTTCCATATACGGCGTTGGATCGTCCACCACTCCCAGCATGGCGGCCAAATTACCTCCCGACACAAGCCCCAGGGCGACGATCCGCCCGGTGTCAAAGCCATACGTACCCGCGTTGGCGTGTATCCAGGCCAGGGCGCAAAACGCATCCTGAACCTGCGCCGGGTAGACGTATTGCGGCGTAAAGCGATGATTGGGCGTGACCACTGCGTAACCCCGTTCGGCGAAATAGCGGGCTAACCCACGAAGGTCTGACTTGGACCCATTGTTGGATCCGCCGTTAAAGTTTCCCTCGTGGAACGCGAGCAGGGTCGGGAACGGCTCCTCTCCACTCGTCGGTAGGTAGATGTCGAGCTTTTGTCTGGAGTCTTGGTCGGCGTAGGGCACGTCGCCCACTTTCTCGTAGGGTTTCTCCGTCGGCGCCGGTGATGGGACTGACGTGGGTGTCTCTGTCGGCGGGACGCTGGTCGCCATAGGTTCTGGCGTGCTGGTCGCTTCCGAGACTGGGGCAGGTTCGGGTGTATCTTCGATCTGACTGCCGCTGCAAGCGGAAATCAGCAGCGTGATGATAACCAGGGTAAACAGATGCTTTTTCACTTTTATCTCCTCATTCATTTGTCTGCAATTCATACGCGCCGATGTCGCAGCCTGTCCCTTGAGGCCGGGGCTTCCCGCGCTGATCGGCACCGACGAGGCATTCGTCGGTGGGGATGGCGTCAATCGCCGGACTGCCGGGCAGCAGGGCGTGGGTCTGGGTGCTTCCGCCGTTGTCGGCCAAAGGGCCCAGCATGGGATCGCCGGCGTAATCGGGGTGGCAACTACCGTCTCCAATCAGATTATTGACGTTCACGCCGATGCTTCCATAGACGCCAGCGCTCTCGCAGAGGCCACAGTCCTGCCCGCCGCCATTGTTGGCGATGATGGTGTTGACCAGGTTCACCAAGTCCCGAACGCAGATGCCGCTGGCGTTGCCCGCGTGTCTGCCCATGCCGGCCGCATCGTTGCCGACGATGGTGCTATTGGTGATCGTCACCGTGCCTCTGGCATAGATGCCGGCTATGGAGCTACCGGCAGTGTTGCCGCTGATGGTGCTGTTGATGATTTCCATTGTGCCGTCGCAGTTGCTCTTGATGCCGCCGCCTCTGCTGACGGCGTGGTTGCCAGTGATGGTGGTGTTGATGATCACCGTCGTTGCGGTCGCCACAGCCTTGACGCCGCCGCCGTTGCCGCATTGATGACCAGGTTCCTCGATCCCGTCGGCGACGTTACCACTGACGATGCAACGGGTGATTGTCATCACGCCCCTGTTGCTGATACCAGCGCCGTCGCTGGCGACGTTGTTGGCTACGATGCTGTCTTGGAGCGTCAGCGCGCAGAAATAGTCGTTGTAGATGCCGCCGCCAGTCCGCAAGTGCTCGGGCGGATTGCCGTGTCGAATCGTCATTCCCCTGATGGTCACGGTAGCGCCGTCCGTGATAAAGAACACGCGACCGGCGGCAGCGTCCACCGAATCGTGGGCCTGGACGATGGTGCTCTCGGCTCCCTGACCCTGGATGGTGATGTCCTTGTTCACGATAATGTTTGCCTCGGTGTGGACGCCGTCGGTCACGTTAATGGTGGAACCGGCGATGGTGTGAAAGTCGTGAATGGCGGCTTGGATGGTCGTAAAGTCGCAGCCGGAGGCGCACACAGTGACGGTAGTGGGGGCTGGGGTAGCAGTCGGCGGTGACGTGGGCATAGGCGTGGCCGTCACCTCGACGACCTGGACTTGAGGCGCACATCCAGTCACCAGCGCGGTGGCTAGCAGTAGCGCGACAATGACGTTCCTCGTAAGTATTGTAGTTGGTCGGTGGATCATTTTCACCTCCTTTCCTTGAATTGGACTATTCGTCTGTTTCGAGTCTCAAATGGAGAACGTGCACGTCGTTGTACTCCCGCCCCATCACCACGTTGACGTTGCCGCTGCCCATCTCGTAGACGACTGACCATTGCGTGCCCCCCTGAGATACCTCTTCCAGGAGATTCATCCCGCCCTGCGCCGTCATCCGGCCCTCAGTTTCCGTGAGTCTGTGCCTGATCCTGTCGTACCGCCCACATTGCCCCTCTGCGGATTCGCCGACCGAGGCGCGCAGGAAATTGGTGGCGAGATGGTAGCCTGTTTCATTGGGAATGACCACCATCTCGCCCTGGTAGAACTCGACCAGCGCCGCGCGCCCCGACGAGTCGGCGATCAGGTAATGGATGGCTGGGCCGCCTTCCATATCAATGTTGTAGCTTTTGAGAATGGCGACTGCCTCGTCCACGTTGGCGGCGTGGTCTAGCATCTCACGGATCACGCCCAATGAGCCAACGGTCTCCTTATTCGGGTCGGGCTGCATCTCCCCCGGCGGCACAGCCGCCATGCCCACGACCAGACCGCGCTCGTTCATGCCGTCAAAGGGCCACAAGGGTGCGTCCAAGAGTGGCAGGCGGTCCTCAAGAGGCAGATCAGTCAGAGTACGGACTTGGCCTGCATCAACCAGATAGGCGATATCCACCATCGAGACCGACCCGTACCCATCCGGCGGGTTGGTGAAGAGGAGCAAGGCCGGGCTGTACTCCCAGTCAAAGTTGCGGCCATAGAGCAGATTGTCCGCGTCGCCCAGAGCGGCAAAGAGCGAGCAGGCCCACGCCGGGTTTGCAACACCATCGGCGGAGGACGCCCGCTGGCTGTACGCGCCGTAGTAGCGCATGGTGTAGAGCGGATAATCGTCCACCATCTCAAGGCTGTCGAGCGTGACGGCTTCCGCTTCGGCTTGGCTCAGGACAGGCCCTTCGGTTTCACTCAGGGCAGGCGTGGCGATTTCCTCTGTCGGCGCGGTGGTTGACGTCACAGCAGGCGGGACAGATGTGAGCGCAGGCTCGACTTTTCCACAACTGACGAACAGGGCCGAAACAAGTACCGCTATAATAGTAATTCTGTATCGAGCAGGCATGATTCCGCTCCTTTCAGAGACAACAATATCCAGGCATCTCTCCGCTCCACGATAATGAACGGGATAAAAACAGCGCTAGCCCTAGGTATACACCGCAGGTTTCACCGAGGTTCACTATCAGGCAAGTCCCGTTGCCAGGGAAGGGCGCTCGATTAGGAATGATTAGGGGGTTGTTTGAGACTCAAGTGCTGAGGATTTCTGACAGACCTATCGGAGGGCCGATCTCTCTAAGCGGGCGCTCTAGTATCCCACCCGCATACCCTTTGCCCGCTCCAGCAGCTTTTCCAGCAGCGCGATCAGCAGCACGAACGGCGCGTCAACCGCTATTGTGAAGGCGCACATCAGCGTCAGCCAGCGCAAGGCTGCGGCGAGAGGGGCGGCGGCCTCTTTGAGCAGCGCCGGCCCCAGCCCGGCCACCCAGACCAACACCCCAATCAGGAGCAGGAAGAGAATCACGGGCGTCCAGGCCTGCCGGTCGGCCCGGCTGGGCAGCATCGTGTTACTCACGACGAAAACTGCATAGGCCCAGAGCCAAAAGTTGGACGCGCCCAGCGTTTTTTGCATCATGGTGGTCAGAGTGGTCCAATCTCCAGTGGTGAGCGTTGCTCTCATCGCGTCCAGCCCAAAGACCCAGTACCCGATCAGCAGAATGACGGTGCTCCCGGTTAGCAAAGGGGCCAGCCCAATCAGGCTGGCCCGCACGACATCGGTTTTTTCGACCGGGACGAATCCCAACTGGATGCGCTGTCCCGCTCGTTTGGGGCGGATAGAGATGCGGCCCACCCGCGCTCCCAGGAGCACAGCCGAGAGCGCGTGGCTCAACTCGTGGAGGATGATGCCCGGAAGCAACGGCAACGCGTACAACACCGCCGCAACGTCGAGATCGCCCGTTAGCAGCAGCATAACCCCTTGCAAATGGCGGTGAATCCAACGCTCGATCAGCAGCAGGAGCGCCAGCGTCGCCGCTAACCAGAAGAAGGGCGTCCAGCTCACTGGCCTATTTGCTCACTTCCCCGCCGCTGCCCGCACGATGGCGGCAAAGTCGGCTGCACGCAGGCTCGCCCCGCCCACCAGCGCGCCGTCAATCTCTGGCTGAGCCATGAACTCGGCGGCGTTGCCGGGCTTGACACTACCGCCGTACTGGATGCGCATATCCTGGGCCACATCGTCGCCGTATAGTGCGGCCAGCGCCCCGCGCACCGCGCTGCCGATGATGTCGTTGGCGCTCTCGCCGGTGGCTGGAACGCCTGTGCCGATTGCCCAGATTGGCTCGTAGGCCACGGTGATGACGCGCGCCTGCTCGGCGGTGACCCCCGCAAAAGCGGCGCGCACTTGCCCGCCGACAAATTCCTCCGTCTCCCCGGCCTGGTTCTGCTGGAGGTTCTCCCCCACGCAGAGGATGGGCTTGAGGCCGTGAGCCAGCGCGGCGCGCAGCTTTTTGTTGACCCATTCATCGCTCTCGCCAAAGATGGTGCGGCGCTCCGAGTGGCCGACGATGGCATAATCGCACAGCCCCACCAGCATCGGCGGACTGACCTCGCCGGTGAAGGCCCCTTGCTCCTCCCAATGCACGTTCTGCGCGCCCAGGCCGATGTCCGATCCAGACAAAGCCTCGCGCACGGCGGCCAGGGCGGGGGCGGGCGGGCAGACGGCCACGTCGCAGCCTGCTATGCCTGCCAGCGCGGCCCGCAACTCTTCCACCAGCGTGACCGCCTCCTTGATGGTTTTGTGCATCTTCCAGTTGCCAGCGATGAACGGTTTGCGCATATTTTCTCCCTCCGATAAAGTTTCAGTTTGTGCTACGGCTGGCCCAACTCGAGCGCCATGTGGATGATGTTATCTAACCGTGCGCTCAAATCTCCGGCCAGTGGTTCGCCGAGTTCGTCCCAGTTCTCGTGTACCCAGCCGCGAGTTTCCTCGAGTATCTGGATAGCCCCGTTCTTGTCCCCTTGCTCCCAGATCCTGCGGGCGTGGTCAAGCATTTCTTTGAGCGGCCTGCGCAGGTCTTGCCGGGGAATTTCATTGGCTATCGAGATCAACTCATTAAACTCCCGCTCAATAGCCCCTGGCTCCCTCTGATCTAGCATATTCAGTTTTTGCTCGGCGCGCGCTCTCAAGAGAGGAGGAGTGTTATCCTGGCCGAGCACGAACTCTAGTTCGGCCCGCGCCTCGTTCACGTTACGTTCTTGGAGAGCGCAGAGAGCCAGACCGTAGTGAGTCCAGGCCAACTCAGGGTCGAGCGCCAGGGCCGCCTCCAGCTCTGGGCGGGCCTCCTCGCACGGGTGTTCCTGGGCTAGCATAAGCACCGCAGCGTAGGTGTGAGAAAAAGCGTCCTCGGGCATCTCTTGCAGCAGCCACCGCGACTCTTTCTCTGCTACATCCCACCCTTCTGTCAACAAGCCGATCCCGGCCAGCCGCTTGTGCAGCAATGGGTCATCGGGGTTGGCCCGTATTCCTTTATTGAGAACTTGTATGGCCTGATCTATGTTATCCATCTTGATTAAAAGTTCACTGGCGCCCATATAGGCCGGGATCAGGTGTGGGTCGGTGTCCATAGCCTGCCGATACAGTTCCAGAGCGCCCTCAAAGTTCCCTTCTTCTCCGGCGACCCGCGCGTCTTCCAAAAGTTGCTCGATGTTCTCTGGCATGGGAATGACGTCGGCCTGCTCGACTGTGGGGGGCTCGACGGCCCGTCGCTGCCGGAGTCCCCTGGTCAAAAACAGGGCAATCACGATCAGGCAGAGCAAAGCCGCTGCGCCAGCCACAGCCCAGAGCCATGGACGACTTTTCTTGGGTTTCTGCTTTTCTTTTCTGACTTGTATTCTCTCTACTGCCTCAACCTGGGGCGGCGGCACGACAATAGTCTCCGATGACGCGGCGACCGTCTCCGCCGGCGTGGACGTGAGTGTGGGCTTTAGGCTTGTGTCGAGGGCGTTGGTCAATTCCTCCACCGATTGGAAGCGGTCGTCTGGCTCCTTGGCCAGCGCTTTGAGCAGCAATCTCTGCGCCGGCTCAGGCAGGTCGGGGTTCAGTTCGCTGGGGAGCGGCAATGGGGTAAAGATGTGATCGTGAATGACGGCAAAAGGCGTGTCGGCGACGAAGGGCGGCCGGCCCACCAGCAACTCGTAGAGCACGACTCCCAGCGAATAGACGTCGGTGCGGGCGTCGAGCTCTTTTATCCCCTTGGCCTGCTCTGGCGCGACGTACTGGGGCGTGCCCAACATCATGTCGCGGGAGAGGGTGGATTCGCCGGCCTCGGCCATGCGCGCCAGCCCAAAGTCGGTCAGGTAGACGCCGCCGTCGGGCGTGAGGAGGATATTGGAGGGCTTGATGTCGCGGTGCAGGACGCCTTGCCCGTGGGCGTAGGTCAGCGCCTGGCCGACCGCCTGCGCGATGCGCAGAACCTCCTGTATGTCCAGGGCGCCGCGCTCCATCCGCGCCTTGAGCGTTTCCCCTGCAACAAAGCGCATCACCAGGTAGGGGTGTCCACGATGGCTGGAGTAATCATAGATGGGGACGACGTGAGGGTGATCGAGTTTGGCGACGATGCGGGCCTCTCGTTGGAAGCGCGCCAGAAAGTTGGGGTCTCCCGCAAAGGCCGGGTGCATGACTTTGATGGCGACGTAACGGTCGAGCGCGGGGTGGTAGGCTTTGAAAACCGTCGCCATGCCTCCCTGGCCCAGCTTCTCCACGATCCGGTACGCGCCCACGTTTTCACCATTGGTGAATGGCATCGCTGTCTCCTATCTCTAAAAGCTAGACACTCGCATTGGCTCCACGATATCAATTCTGGGTCAAGAGGTCAAAAACCGTTAAAGCTCGGGTAAAATGAAGAGAGTCTCAGTAGATCCAAAATGTTACGACAACAAGACCTCGGAGGTCTCTCGAGAGCGCCTTTGCCGGTAAAAACGGCCGCAATCTAAGCAATTTTGCTGCCAATGTCACCTTCCGAGACCTCCGAGGTCTGAAATTTGGATCTACTGAGTCTGATAATTCTCTTACTTGTCTATCAACGCCGCTACGCCCGGCAAGACTTTCCCTTCCAGCAATTCCAGGCTGGCCCCGCCGCCGGTGGAGACGTGGGTCATTCTATCCGCCAGCCCGGCCTGACGCACCGCCGCCGCCGAGTCGCCGCCGCCGATGATGGTCACGGCGTCTAATTCGGCCAACAACTGCGCTACCTTGAAAGTGCCCCACGCAAAGCGACTCATCTCGAACACGCCCAGCGGCCCGTTCCAGATTACGGTCTTGGCCCCGCTCAGCGCCGATTCAAAGGTTGGCACAGTTTTGGGGCCAATATCGAGGATGCGCCAGCCGGCAGTGACCTCATTCGGGGCCACGACGCGGGAGTTAGCGTCGTTATCGAACCTGTCGGCGATGACCACGTCAACGGGCAAAACGATCCGGCCTCCGGTGCTCTTGAGGAGCGATGCGGCTGTTGATACAGCTTCTTTTTCTACCAGGCTGTCACCCATCTCAAAACCCATCGCCGCGAAGAAGGTATTGGCCATGCCGCCACCGATGAGCAAGCGGTCGCATTGGGCCAGCAGACTTTCGATGACGCTGACCTTGTCCGAGATTTTGGCCCCGCCCAGGATGGCGACGAAGGGGCGTTTGGGATTCTCTACCGCCCGACCGAGGAATTCCAGTTCCTTCTCCATCAGAAAGCCGGCCACGGCCGGTAGGCGGCGCGCCACTCCCTCTGTGGAAGCGTGGGCGCGATGGGCCGAGCCAAAGGCGTCGTTGACGTACAGCTCGGCCAGGCCGGCCAGTTGCTGTGCGAACCCGGCGTCGTTGGCTTTTTCCTCCGGGTGGAAACGGGTGTTCTCCAGTAGAATGACGTCACCGGGCTGCATGGCTTGGGCCGCCGCTTTGACCTCCGGCCCGACGCAATCGTCGAGCTTTGTCACCGGGCGGTTCAGCAGCTCTGCAAGCCGCGCCGCCACCGGGTCCATTCTCAGCCCTGGCGCGATCTTGCCCTTGGGCCGGCCCAGGTGCGAGCACAGGATCAGGGCCGCGCCTTGTTCCAGCAAATAGTTCAACGTGGGCAGCGCGGCCAGGATGCGGGTATCATCGGCCACCGCGCCATCTTTTAGCGGTACGTTAAAATCTACGCGCGCGAGCACGCGCTTGCCGCGCACGTCCACGTCACGGATAGTTTTCTTGTTCACGATATTTGTCTACTTTCTCTCCGCCATCAACTTGACCAGGTCGCAGACACGCACCGAGTAGGCCCATTCGTTGTCGTACCAGGCCAGCACTTTGAGCATATTGCCGTTCATCACCATGGTGTTAGGCCCGTCCACGATGCTGGAGCGTGGGTCGCCTTTATAGTCCATCGAGACCAGCGGCTCTTCCGAGTAGCCCAGGATGCCCTTCATCGGCCCTGCGGCGGCGGATTCGAAGGCCGCGTTGACCTCCTCGGCGGTGGCTGTGTTTTTCAACTCGGCCACAAAATCAACGATAGAGACGGTCGGGGTAGGGACGCGGATCGCCATGCCGTCGAACTTGCCCTTCAGTTCCGGGATGACGAGCGCCAGCGCCTTGGCCGCGCCGGTGGTGGTGGGGATGATGTTCAGGGCCGCCGCCCGCGCCCGCCGCAGGTCCTTGTGCCCCAGATCCAGGACGCGCTGGTCGCCGGTGTAGGAGTGGATGGTGGTCATCAAGCCCTTGACGATGCCAAAGTTATCGTTGACGACCTTGACGGCTGGGGCCAAACAGTTGGTGGTGCAAGAGGCGTTGGAGAGGACGTGGTGGGTTGCCGGGTCGTACTGGTCGTCGTTCACGCCCAGCACCACCGTCAGGTCTACGCTTTCGGCCGGCTTGGCCGGGGCGCTGATGATGACCTTTTTTGCGCCGGACTCAATGTGAACGGCCGCCTTCTTCCCATCGCGAAAGACGCCGGTGGCTTCGATCACGACCTCCGCGCCCAGGTTGCCCCACGGCAGTTTGGCCGGGTCGCGCTCGGCAAACACACTGATGCGATCGCCGTCTACGACGATATCCCCCCCGACCACCTCGACCGTGCCTGGGTAGACGCCATAGTTGGAATCGTACTTGAAGAGATGGGCGTTGGTCTCCGGCGGGAAGAGATCGTTGATGGCGACAACGTCAAACTCGTCGCCGTATTTCTCTTTCATTGCCTTGAGTACCTGTCGGCCAATGCGGCCAAAACCGTTGATACCTACTTTTACTGTCATTGTTTTGCTCCTTTAGATCAGATCAATAGTTGTTTCTAATTCGATATTCCAGGTCGTGAAATGTAAAACGTGATGTGTCAGAGTAGCTTGTGCTTCAGGGCTACTGTCCTCCAATTAAATCCAACAATACCCGCGCCAATTTGTTGCTATCGTGCCGCCAGGGATGAGCAGTAGCAACCAGATCGGCGGCGACCAAGCGATATTTTGCATCGGGCGGCGAGTCCGGCGACACCATCTCGACCCCAGCGGGAGCGTCAAAATCCACATTCAAGTTATCATTGACCAACACCAGCGGGAAGAGACCGGTTTCCACGTGCGCCTCCAGCGCGGCGACGTGCTCGCCCGCGCTATACCCCTCCGTCTCACCGCGCTGGGTGGCGACGTTGCAGACATAGACCTTGAGTGCGCGGCTGGTCGCGACCGCCCGCGCCACGTCCGGCACGAGCAGGTTGGGGAGGACGCTGGTGTAAAGGCTGCCGGGACCAGCCACGATCAGGTCCGCCTCTAGCAGTGCGCGCACTACCTCGGGATAGGCGGGAATGTCGTCGGGTTCCAGGTAGACCCGCTTGATGACTCCATTTGCCTCCGTGATGTTCGATTCGCCGCTTACGCGGCTGACGCCGGCCGACTCGGCCCGCAGGTCGGCCATCAACGTCACGTCGCGCAACGTACTGGGAAGCACGCGCCCCTGGATCGCTAGCACGCGCCCCGATTCCAGAATTGCCCGTTCGAAGCTGCCAGTCACTTCTGCCATCGCGGTGATAAAGAGATTGCCAAAGCTGTGACCGTCAAGCCCGTTTCCATCGCCAAAGCGGTATTGGAATAATTGAGTCGTCAGTGCTTCATTGTCGGCCAAGGCGGCGATGCAGTTGCGAAAGTCGCCCGGCGGCAGCACGCCCAGCTCGCGCCGCAAGCGCCCCGAACTGCCCCCGTCGTCAGCGACGGTGACGATAGCGGTGACGTTGGATGTGTGGCGCTTTAGTCCGCGCAGCAGAACGGAAAGGCCGTGCCCTCCCCCGATGGCGACTATCTTTGGCCCGCGTCCGCGCTGACGGTAACGGTACACGGCATTCACCACCATCTCTGTGTCGGCTTCTGTGAAGGGTTTTAGCAGCGCCCGGTTGAGACCGAACAGCGCGATCACTACTGCTGCCACACCGGCCAGCCCCAAAAGCCCAACCCGCAGGCCATACGGGATGAACTGAAAAGTCAAATAATAGAACAAGCCTGACAAAGTACAAGATTGCTTGAGCAGAAAGCTAAAACCCAGGCTCAAAAACACGATGCCGCAGGCCAAAAGCAGCAACCAGCGTTTGAGCCCTATGCCGGGGGTCAGCCATTTAAGGGCGGATTGGATGTATCTGTGAAATCCCACAGTTCTATTATAACCGAACGCAGCACAGACGTCAACGGATGGTACGTCTGGAGTCTGGCGTTTTTGTTCGTAGTGACGGCTTCAGCCGTCCAAAAGGCTCAAAAGCGGCTAAAGCCGCTACTACGAACCCCCATATCTAGCGCCTTTATTGTTGCCTACCCCAAGATGTGGGCATTCTGAAAATTTGCCAGACTCGAGACACAAAGAAAAGCGCTCTGAGGCTCTCCGTGACTTCTCTGTGTGGCCCTGTGTAACAAATGTGTCACTTTTACCGTAATGCGTTTATTGATACGGAGGTGCATGATGTCTGAACTACCTATTCGGCAACCAGCCGTCGCCGGTCATTTCTACCCCGGCGACCCCGATGTGCTGCGGCAGAGCATCCAAAAGTACTTGGAAGGGGTGACGCTGCCAAAAGATTTAGGCGTCGTCCGCGCCATCATCGCGCCCCACGCTGGCTACGTCTACTCCGGCCCCACGGCCGGATACGCCTTCCGTGCGCTGACGACGCTCCCCAAAAATGAATGGACCGTCTTTTTGCTCGGCCCGGCTCACCGCGTCCCTTTCCACGGCGTGGCGTTGGGGGAATACTCCGCCTTCCGCACCCCTCTGGGCGACGTTCCCATCGCCGTTGATCGGGTGGCGGAGATGTTAGCCCGCTCGCCGCTCTACACCCGCGCCCCACAGGCCCACGCGCCCGAACACTGTCTTGAAGTGGAAGTACCCTTCCTGCAAATGACGTTATCGGATTTCCGACTGGTCCCCATGCTGTTCGGCGATGTGGACCCACAGAAGGTGACTGTGGAACTGGTCGAGCACGTCGGCGAGGACGATCTGATCATCGTATCCAGCGACTTGAGCCATTTCTATCCACACGACAAGGCGCAACAACTAGATCGCGCTGTGCTGGACGCGGTGATAGCCGGCGACGAGGCGGGCGTGCTGCGCGGCGAGGCTTGCGGCAGCGCGCCCATAGTGACGCTGATGTCCATCGCCCGCCGCAAGGGCTGGCAGCCCCATCTGCTGGACTATCGCACCTCCGGCGATACAGCGGGCGACAAGTTACGGGTCGTGGGCTACGGTTCGGTCGTGTATACGGAGGCAAATGAGTAAATGAGGAAACGAGTATGATTCTCACACCCGAAGAACAACAAACGCTATTAAAGCTGGCGCGGGAGGCGATCACTCAGGCAGTCAACCGCCAGGAACCGCCGCCGGCAGACGCAGACGCTGTAACGGAGAATTTGCAGCGCGATGGGGCCAGCTTTGTCACGCTGACCAAACAGGGGCGGTTACGGGGCTGCATCGGCTCGCTGGAAGCGCGCCGCTCGCTGGCAACAGATGTGCGGGAGAATGCAGTCAGCGCGGCCTTTAGCGATCCCCGCTTCCCGCCGGTGAGCGCGGAAGAATTAGATGATCTGCACATCGAAGTCTCTGTGTTGAGCGCCCCTGAACCACTGGCCTACGACAGCCCCGACGATCTTGTCGCCAAGCTGCGCCCAGGCGTGGACGGGGTGGTCATTGAGCGCGGCTGGAACCGGGCCACCTTCCTGCCCCAGGTATGGGAAAAGCTGCCGGACCCCCATCAATTTTTGCAGCGATTATGCCTCAAAGCCCGCCTGCCCGCCGACGCCTACCGCCATCCCGGCCTTGATGTGTACGTCTACCAGGTGGAAAAGTTCCAGTAGGGGCGCGGTGACTGCGCTCCTACTGGACAACGATCTCTAACCCTTCCGGCGGGATCACCTCAAAGAAGGTATTACCGATCTGCAACGGGATCGGGATGCCGTCCTCGTCCGTCAGCGTTAGCATATCCTCCCGTTCCCAATGCTGCCAAAAGGCCTCAATCTGCACCCCATCGCGGAAGATGATAGCGCGGTTAGAGTACCAGAGCGCAAACTCAATCGAGAACGCGCCGCTGTGGGGGTCTTCGATGATGTCGGTATCCCACTGCGGCACGTAGAGCACCACTACGTTGGCTACGTTGAGTTGCTCGCCGGTGAGCGCATCGGTGTGCGGAACTCCATCTGACCAGCGCTGGTAGCGGCCGCTGGCCTCGTCGTAACGCCATTCGGCATCCAGGCTGCGGTACGGAACCAGGATAGACGTCGCCGGTTCTCCCCCAGCCTCCGGCTCCTCGGAAAAGATCATCCCCTCCAACTTTTGCCGCCCACTCACATCGCGCTCGGCGGCCCAATCGCGCACCAGGGCCGGGCTGGTATACATCGTGTGCTCCATCGGCACGTCACGGCTGAAATCACGGTAAAAGACCGGCTCACCGATGCCGACGCTGGGCGAAGCAACTCGGTCGGGATAGATATCTGAATCCTTGACCAACTCCAATACACCGTTGCTAAAGCCAGAACAGGCAAAAACCGCCTTGTAAATCGCTGGGATGTGCAAGTCAATCAAGCGACCGCTGCGCACCGGCCCCACCCGCTCCGGGTCTTTTCCCAAATAGACGGCCGTCCAGCGACTGGAAAACCAGCCCTCGTTGTAATGCTCAAAGATCAAGTCGGCGCTGTTGATGCCGGCCTGGGGCCGCACGTACTGACCAGGCCAATTGGAGATTTTGATCGCCACCGGTACGCGCTCCAACAAGCCAGCATCGGCTACCACCTCCCCGGTGAGCGGGTTGACGTTCTCCGGCAACGGCGTCGGGGTCGGGGTAAAAGCGGGCGTTGGGGTGAAGGTTGGCATCGGTGTGTCGGTGGGAGGTAATGTATCCGCTGGTGCAGGAGTGCGGGTCGGCGTGGGGGTCGCCTCCGCCGCCCCGCCATTACAGCCACTCAGTGCCCCGGAAATCAGCGCCGCCGCCGCCAGCCCAACCGTGGCCCAAATCAAAATACGCAACCGCTTCTTGTGCTCTGCTCGGTTCATCCTGCTTCACCTCCGTTGTGCTCTTTGCAACGCGGCGTATTATAGCACAAGCGAGACGACGGGCAACCAAGCCAATGTCGCAAGGCCTGCCATTTTGTGGTATAATTGCACAACTACAGGCTACTCTTCAGGAAAACAACAACAAGACTGACCTTCAGATCACAAATTCTAAATCCTATGAAGGGCGGACGAAAACACATCTCCGCTCCTCGATATTATCAATTTGGTGAGGCAGCTTTCAGATGCCCGATTGCCGAAACTGTCCTAAAAAGACACGTGCACGCTGTATTGAAGAGTGCGCCACCTCCGACAGCGTCAAGCTGATGATGCACCGTGCCTTTGAATCAGGAACAGACACTACGGAGTTGTGGGGGTTGCTGCAAGCGGATTGTCTGATTGAGAAAATGGATCGAAGGTCAAGAATGCCCCGTCCGTCCGCCCTACGACAACGTCTGAAAGATAAAGCCAAACCTAAACCTGTCGAGGCTACCGAGAAGACCAAGAAAATCATCCCTGCAGCGCCCGTGATTGCCCGTGAGCCAACAAGAAGACCAACCCCTATTCAATCACGACTAGGCGAGAAAAGAAAGGAAAAGCAAACCCCCTCTCGCTACTGCCTCACCTTGCAAGGGGAGCATCACCGCATCGCCCTGCCAAGAACCGGCTCACTCGTGCTCGGCCGCTTTGACCCGACGATCAAGGCGTCTCCCGACGTAGACTTGAGCTACGATGACAGGAATCACCGCGTCATCTCCCGCCGCCACGCCCGCATCACTGGTCACAATGGACGGCACGAAATTGAAGATCTGGGCAGCACCAACGGCACCCGGGTCAACGGAAAGAGGCTCAAGATTGGTCAAAAGGTACAACTAAAGCCAGACGATCAAGTTGCCCTGGGACGCTGTCAATACACCTACGCCTCTATACCAAAGATGCAAATCTCATCGCACACCAATTCGTTCCAAGCTTATCTAAGAGTCGCGTTCACTGGCCGCCGGTTTCCCCTACCCACGTGGGGTGAGGGGATCATCGGCCGAAGAGACGAAATAGTGGGTCTCACCCCTGATATTGATCTGAGCGAAGAGAAAGAGGCAGCCCACGTCATTGCCCGCCGCCACGTCAAAATCCTCGTTCGCAACGGGCGCCACTACGCAGAGGATTTGGGCAGCACTACGGGCACCAAGCTCAATGGCGTACCACTCACAATCGGCAAGATGGGCCTGCTGAACCCAGGCGACCATCTCTGGCTAGGAGGATGTGTGCTGACCTACGACGTAGAGCAAGATCCGGAAGAAGCCACTCGCATCTTGAAAACGACATAGGAAAAGCTACTGCATCAACAACAGCCGCCGTACGTGGATAAAGGACATCCCAGTCTCAGTAGATCCAAAATGTTACGACAACAAGACCTCGGAGGTCTCTCGAGAGCGCCTTTGCCGGTAAAAACGGGCGCAATCTAAGCAATTTTGCTGCCAATGTCACCTTCCGAGACCTCCGAGGTCTGAAATTTGGATCTACTGAGTCTTGAACAGTTCCTCGTTCATCTAAAATCCCTCCAACCGGCTCAGATCAACGATGCCATCGGCCAGCGCCCCGATGTGCTGCAACTGCGCCAGCCGGTTCTCCCGCAGTGCTTGATCCTCTGCCATCACCAGCACCCCCGACTCTTTGGCGAAGTACCGGTCAATCACGTCCACCAGCGGCAAGAAGGTGGTGAGTAGCTCGTCCACTGTGCTCTGCGGCGTGACCTGCGCTTGAGTTTCCTGGTAGGCGGCGTACAGATACTCTTCTGCCGGTTGGGCGAAGCGGGACGGGTCGAGGGGGAATTGCTTTTTGAATTTGCGCGTGATGCGCACGCAGCGGGCGTAATTATCCAGGATGCGGCCCCAATTGTCGCGGGCCGTCCAGCGGGAAAGCTCTTCGACTGCTTGGCGGGCGCGGAAGGGGTCGTCGCCCCGGGCCGCCAGCACAGAATCCACCACGTCGTAGCGGAAGCCTTGCTCGCGCAGGATGCCCCGCAGCCGCTCGACGACGAAACCCAGCGCCGCCGTGAGCGCGTTCTCGGAAACCTCCACCGGCAACAGGCGGGCCGCCGCTGCCAACCCCTCGCGCACCGAGAAGGGGATTTGATGGGCGATCAGGTTCTGGGCCATGCCGAGGGCGTCACGGCGTAGGTGGTAGGGATCGGATGACCCGGTGGGGGCCAATCCTATGGCGAATAGGCCCGCCAAGCTGTCCAGCCGGTTGGCCAGGCCGACGACCAGTCCAGGCTTGCTCTTTGGCGAAATGTCGCCGGCGGAGCGGGGCAGGTAGTGTTCGAATATCGCCTCGGCTACAGCCGGCTCTTCTCCCGACTTGAGGGCGTATTCCCGCCCCATCACGCCTTGCAGGCTGGTCATCTCGACCACCATCTGAGTCGCCAGGTCGGCTTTGCAGAGATGGGCCGCGCGCTGGGCGATTTTCGTTTCCGCATCACTCAGCCCGACTATCTCGGCCAGTTGGAGCGTCAGTTTTTCCAGTCGTTGGCTCTTATCGAGCATTGAGCCTAGTTGCTCCTGGAAAGTGAGCGTGTTCAGGCGGGGCAGAAATCCTTCCAATGGTTTCTTGGCGTCCTCACGATAAAAGTAGTCAGCGTCGGCAAAGCGGGCGCGGATGACTTGTTCGTTGCCGTGGCGCACCACGTCTATGTGCTCACCACCCCCGTTGCGCACGACGATAAAGTAAGGGCGAAGCGTCGCTGTGCCCTTACCCACCACAGGAAAATACCGTTGGTGCTTTTTCATCACAGCGCTGAGCACGTCGGCGGGCAGTTTGAGATATTCTTCCTCAAAATGTCCCAAGAGGGCGGTTGGCTGCTCGACCAGGTTTGTGACCTCGCTTAACAGGGCCGGGTCGTCGGGGGTGCGGCCGCCCACGCTTTGGGCCAGTTTCGCGACCTGCTCAGCGATGAGGGCGAGGCGTTCCTCGCGGTCGGCCACGATGTGGCGACGGGCCAGCAATTCCACATAGTCGCCCGCCTGCTCGATTTCGAACTTGACCGAGTTCTCCGGCCGGGAGCTGCGGCTGACGCGCCCGCTGACGACGCCGGCGTACTGGAATGGAATCACCACGTTGCCCAGCAGCGACACGAGCCAGCGAACGGGCCGCGAAAAGGCGGCGCCGCTCTCGTTCCAGCGCATACTCTTGCCAAAACGCAAACTGGCAATCAGTTCTGGCAGCAGGTTGGTCAGTATCTCGGCGGCCGGTTGGCCTTCCTCGCGCCGGATTGCCATCACGTATTCGCCGCCGTCCACCTCTTGCGCCTCTAACTCGTCCACGCTTATACCTTGACTGTGCGCAAAGCCGAGGGCAGCTTTCGTCGGGGCGCCCTCGGCGTCAAAGGCCACACGCGCCGGTGGGCCTTTGACCGTTTCTTCGACCGGTCGCTGGCGCGGGGACAGCCCCTCGACCAACACAGCCAGCCGCCGGGGTGTGCCTAGCACGCGCACGCTGTCATAGTCTAGCCGCGCTTCTGCCAGCCACGCGGGAACCATCTCACGCATTTGAGCCAGCGCGTCGTCCAGGTCACCCGCCGGCAATTCCTCTGTTCCGATTTCTAGAAGGAAGGTGGTTGGGGATTGGGGATTGGAGAATTGGGCAGGTTTCCCGCTTCCCAATCCCCCAATTTTCAAATCTCCCAACCAAGGGTATTCCATTTGCTGTCGTTGTTCCGTGTATGCCTCCGCCACTTGCCGGGAAAGATCGCGCATGCGGTGGAAGTATGTGGCGCGCTCGGTCACGCCGATAGCGCCGCGCGTATCCAGCAAATTGAAAGTGTGGGAGCAGCGCAGGACGTAATCGTGGGCCGGCGTCACCAGCCCGGCGTCCAGGCAGCGGCGTGCCTCGGCCTCGTAGAGATCGTACATTTGGGCCATGCGCTCCACATTGGCCAGTTCAAAGGCGTAGCGGCAGTGCTCTACTTCTTGTGGGAGCAGTATCTCGCCGTAGGTGTGTGCGCCGTCCCAGTCAATCTCCCAGACTGCGCGAACGTTTTGCAGGAACATCACGATGCGCTCCAGGCCGTAGGTCAGTTCTACCGAGACCGGATCGAGCGGGAAGCCGCCGGCCTGTTGGAAGTAGGTGAATTGGGTGATCTCTAGCCCGTCCAGCCAGACCTCCCAACCCAGTCCCCAAGCGCCCAGCGCGGGGCTTTCCCAGTTATCCTCGACAAAGCGGATGTCGTGCTGCTCGCGGCGGATGCCGATGGCGTACAGGCTCTCCAGGTAGAGTTCCTGGGGGTTGCCGGGGTCGGGTTTGAGGATGACCTGGAACTGGGTATGCATTTGCATACGGTTGGGGTTATCGCCGTAGCGACCGTCGTCAGGCCGGTAGGATGGCTCGACGTAGCCCACGTTCCAGGGCTCCGGCCCCAAGACGCGCAGCACGGTGGCGGGGTTCATAGTGCCCGCGCCGACTTTTTCGCTGTAGGGCTGCCAGATCAGGCAGCCGTGGTCGGCCCAGAATTGTTGCAGGCTGAGGATGACTTGTTGGAATGTCAATGGTTTTGTCATGGGTTCTCCATATCTTTTACATCACCGGTGGATAAATTGTGTTTTGTGCGGGGTCGCTCTTCAGGTAGAGTATGTACGTGGGCTGCCCCTGCTGGTGCGTGAATCCAACCGGGCGCAGGGTGGTTGTCTCTCCATCATACCCCTGGTCGTCAATCTGGAAGCTATAGTGAATTGCCCAGGGGTGGCGGCCGTTGACCGTCACGTTATAGTTTTGGGTCACATCCACGATGACGCCAAGTGCCGGTTCGCCTATACGCAGCACGTTCAGCGTCTGCTGGGCCTTTTGGTAGCGCCATATCAGGATGGGGATGCCCGCGCCCAGGAATGCCAGTCCCAGGAGCGCGAACGGAATGCCGGCGAGGAACACAAAAGTCAGCGGGATGCCGACCAGCGTAAAGATAAAGCCCAGCAGCAAAAATACGAACGCCACAATTGACCAGCCATCCGACCCGAGTTTGCGCCAGACAAAGCTCCCCTTGAAAGCGCGGGGGGTAGGCGGCGGCTCCGCTAGATCGGGAATGGGAGGTGGAGCAGCAGCATCTTCAGGGAGAGGCGGCAGCGGCCCGCCGCAGTTCTTGCAGTTGTTGCGAAACGTCGCATAGTGCGTGCCACACCAGGGACAAGCGATCATAGCGACCTCTGATTTTGGGCCTTGTTCATTCGCTTCAATCGTTTCAGGAACGCGCTGGCGCTTGATCTTTGCTCCAGGTGATGGGTGATATAGTGCTGCATCACGCGTTCCACCTCTTCGTGTAGCGAGAGTAAAGTTTGCTGTGCCCGTAGTCTGGTATAAGGCCCGCGCTGGCATTCTTGCAAGAACCACAGGCCATTGGGCGAAAGGGACGCGATCTTGTGGCGTGAATTCCGTCTGGTGTAACAGTCGCGGCACAGCGCGCCGCCCCGTTCTGGATCAAAGCCGTAGGGTCGATTCTCTTCCTCTGTCGGCTCGTGGGGCCGAAGCAGTACGCGCCTGTCGCGATCGGCGTGCTCGCCCACGCAAGCGCGCAGTTCCGGCCGAAACCCCGCTAATCCTAGCAGATGTTGCTCGTAGAAGCGGATGGCCAGGTCTAGGTCGTCGTCCTCGCACAGCCAGGTGAGGGTATGGTTGAGCAGGTCGAAGAGTGCTTGTTCTCCTTCTCCCGAGGTGAAGAAGCGGTCGAGCAATTCGACGGCGTAGCGGGCGTAGGCGCCACGCAGCAGGTCGTCGCGCAGTGTGGCGTGCGGTTCGACTGTCTCGGCCTGGCTGATGATGTCCCAATAATTTGGCACGCGCGAGAGCACAAAGCTGGAATGGGTGAAGAGTTCAATGTGTCCCGCTTTGCGGCTGCGCAGCTTGCGCGCCCCTTTGGCGAGGACGTCTATCTTGCCCAGGGGGGTACACAGAGTCAACACGCGGTCGGCGTCTCCCTGTTCGCGGCGGCGCATCACTATGCCTGCGGTACGGTACAATTTGCTCACGTCTGTTCTCCCGGTGCGCCATTATACCATTGAGGTGATGAAGCGCAACCAGGGGAGCGATTGGCCGGCAGGTTATCAGCAATTCCCGTTATGGGGGAAAAGTCAGGTCGTAGCCGCGATTTCGCAATCGCGCAGGGCGCTTTACGCGGAAAAACAGACGCGATTTGGAAATCGCGGCTACAAAACGGGAATTGCTGGCAGGTTATTGGGTTGGGAGATTGAACCTCCCAAAGGCGTCGCTAGAACCATTGCCGAGCCTTTGGGAGGGGGGCTCAGTTGTTCATTCCTGTGGCTGGAAGAAGGATAGGCTATTGATCATGTCCACAAACGTGGGGCGAAAGGCGTCCCACTGATCGGGTGGAGCTATGGCCTCGGCGAGGAAAATCCGCTCTTCTACCAGAATCATGATCATGTTGCCTCTGAAGGGTGAGTCCATTACAGTGCCGGAGGTGGCGGCGACCGCGGCCGAGTAGCCGGCGATCTGTAAACCCTCCATTTCTTCTACTTCAGCCGCGACCCTCTCAGTCATCACCTGCAGGAACTCTGTTGGAGCGGCGCTCTCATCCAGGCCAAAGCCCTGGGCTGTTTGAGCCAGAGGCATGACGAGAAGCGTGACCAACGGCGACTCTAATGCAGGAGCTTCATATCCTTCTTTGCTCTCGGCGATACTGACTCGTGTTCCATCCTCAGTATAATACCAGCCCTCGGGGTAGCGCAGGCTGTAGCCGCCGCCAGCGTTGACGTATTCGGCATCTTGACTTTCGAGTTCGGCGATCCACCCTTCCACTTTTTCCCTATCTGGGGCATCGGGCCGGAGTTGAAGGTAGGTCTCGAATTCGATTACGGCATTGTCCGCTACACCTTGTTGAGCGTAGAGCAGCCCCAAGTTGAAATGCGCCAGGGCGTAATCAGGATCAAGCTCAATGGCCTCCTTGTATTCGACGATTGCCATATCGAATTCGTCCTGTCGGTTGTAAACGAGCCCGAGGTTGTTGTGTGGCATAGGGTCACTGGGGTCAAGCTCGACGGCTTTCTCCCACTCGGCGATGGCCGCCGCCAGATCGCCTTGATTGGCATAGACGGCCCCCAAATTGTTGTGCGCTGTGGCATAGTCGGGGGCTAGTTCGATGGCCTTCTCACCGGCCTCGATCGCTTCTGGAATTCTTTCCAGGTAAAAATAGGCGCCCACCAGATCGCCATAGGCCTCGCCAAAATCGGGGTCAAGTTCAATGGCTTGCTCGTAGGCGGCGGCGGCTTCTTCCCACTGGTTTAGCTCTCCATAGACAGTGCCCAGGTTGCGATGGGCGTCAGAGTTGTCTGGTTCGAGCTCAATGGCTTTTTTTAGCTCGGCGATGGCTTTTTCGTACTGGCCTTGCTCGATGTACTCCATCCCCTGATCCATATGATCTTTGGCCGAAGGGATGGGCGTGGCGGCGGGCGCTGAGGTCGGCGGCACAGATGTTGGAGCCGGTGGCTCATCTTGGCCTCCACCACCCCCACAACCGGCCAGCAGTACCACCATTATCGTCATAATCCACAGATATTTCTTGCTCTTCATTGTTCTAGTTCCTCCTTATTGGTTGAGCATAGGTCCAATTACGGGTACGAGGCAACACGGTTTTATCAATCGCAGTCATCACGCCTTTGGATGTCTCTGTCGCAGCGCTGCTCTCGGTGTTCGGAAAGGTCGTCGCCAACAGTGATTCTTTCTAGAGGTTGATGCCCGGCAGATTGACCTTGATGGCCTCAGGCGCGGACAGTCTCAGTAGATCCAAATTTCAGACCTCGGAGGTCTCGGAAGGTGACATTGGCAGCAAAATTGCTTAGATTGCGCCCGTTTTTACCGGCAAAGGCGCTCTCGAGAGACCTCCGAGGTCTTGTTGTCGTAACATTTTGGATCTACTGAGGCTGACCTGAATTACGCTCTGTGCCGAACAGTGGCCGAGAACCTGGGCGGCGCGTGCGCCCTCACCGACGTCATCCGCCCGGCTGATGATCCGTACCGGCCCGACGGCGGGATCGCCACCTTGTGGGACAACCTGGCTTCAGAGGGAGCTGTGGTCAAAGCTGAGGCCGTCCGCCCAGAGATGATGCAGCACCGTGACCCGGCCCGCATCTTGGATAGCGAGGAAGCCGCGCTGGACGTTACTGGCTCGCTATGCCGCGCTGGTCGGCCCGGCCAGCGAAGGTGCAATTTTGATTTGACTTTGCCGCACCATTGTCTATAATCTCCAGTATGCTCAGCATACTCATCACCGCCTTCTGCGAGGCGACGACCATTGGCCGGGCTATTGAGGCATTTCTACCCCAACTGCCCCGGGGTGTTTGTTATCCCCAAGACACCGAGATACTGGTCGTGGCCCCCGATCCCGAAACAACCGCTGTGGTGGACGATTACGCCGCCCGCTACACGGCCGTGCGACACGTGGCCGATCCCCAGCGGGGCAAACCGACCGCCATCAACGCCGGGCTGAGGGAGGCGCGGGGTGACATTGTGGTGCTCAGCGACGGGGACGTCTTTGTGGCCGAGGATGCGCTGGTTCCACTGCTGGCCCCTTTTCAAGACCCGCAGGTGGGTGCGGTGAGCAGCCATCCTCTCAGCGCCAGTCCCCGCGACACACTGATGGGCTACTGGTCGCACTTGCTCGTCGAGGGCATCCACCAGATGCGACTGAGCCGCGACCGGGCCGGGCAATTCTTGTTCTGCTCCGGCTATCTCTTTGCCTTCCGCCGCGAGTTGGTCGAGCGCGTGCCAGAAGACGCGCTGGCGGAAGACGCTGTGATCTCGCACGCTATCGCCCGCCAGGGCTATCGCATCCGCTACGCGGACCAGGCCCGTGTCTTTGTCAAATACCCCACTACCTACCGGGACTGGCTGCGGCAAAAGGTCCGTTCCGCCGGCGGGCACGCCCAGGATTACGTACGCCAATCGCCAAACCGCATGCGCTCGGCCCGGCTGGAACTTCTCAACGGCGCGAGATTGGCTTTGCGCTATCCTCGCAACGGGCGTGAATTTCTCTGGACGCTGCTCCTCTTCGCCGCCCGGCTGCACCTCTGGTTGCTCGTGTTTGTCAACGTGCGACTGCTCCACCGTTCCCTCAAGGCCTTATGGCAACGGGTCGAAACGACGAAATGAAACGTTCAGTAATGTATGTTGACCAGCGTGCCCACTGAGGCCCAGTTGTAGAGCCATCCTGCTTCGGACGTGGGCAGGTTGATGCAGCCGTGGCTCATCCGGCGGCCAAAGTTAGAGTGCCAGTAAGTGCCGTGAATGGCATAGCCCCGGTAAAAGTACATTGAGTAGGGCACGTTGGGTAGATAGTAGCCGGGGCCAGACATGGTGTCGTAAACGTACTTGGCATAGATGCGGTAGCGGCCCGTGGGCGTCGGCGTGGCCGGGAGGCCGGTCGAGACGAGCGTGCTGCGCACGGGCGCGTTTCCCGCGTAGGCGGTGACCCGCTGCGCGCTCAAGTTCACGTCAATCCAACGCCCGCCGGTTGGGGCAGGGGATGGAGGTTGCGGAGCGGGACTGCCCCCGCCGGGGATACGCAACACCTGCCCGACGTAGATGAACGAGGGATTGCGAATGCCGTTCGCCTGCGCCAGCGCCCACGTCGAGACGCCGTACCGCAGGGCGATCCCTGAGAGCGTATCGCCGCGCCGCACGGTATAAGTCTGACCCGATGGAGTGGGTTGAACCGGCAAAGGCGCACTGCCGCCGGTTGGAATCACCAGCCGTTGCCCCACATAGACGTGGTTGACGTTAGCGATGCCGTTGGCGGCAGCCAGCGCCTGGGCAGTCATACCGTAGCGCAGCGCGATGCGGAACAGATTCTCCCCCCGCTGCACCACGTGCACGCCGGAGGTAGTGCTACCACCGGTCGGGATGACCAGCCGCTGCCCGACGTAGATGTAACTGGCGCTGCTCAACCCGTTGGCCGCCGCCAGTGCGTTCACCGTCACTCCATAGCGCAGCGCGATGCGGAACAGGTTCTCCCCTCGTTGCACGACGTGGACGACGGTTCCTTGCGCAAATACCGGCGCCGCCAGCGCCAGGATCAGCGCGAGCGTTATACTGAGCATGAATACTTTGCGCATTCTCCTCCTCCTTTAACTCCCATTATCCCACACGCACTCCTGCCTGCTTGTTACGGGTAGGTTACGGTTGAGTGACGCAAAAGTAAACCACAAAGGATACGAACAGAAACCAGGTTTTTTCGCGTAAGCAAAGCGACAAAACCTGGTTTCTTCTCTGTTAACTGAACTATATCGAGTTCAAGTGGTCTCTGGGCACGGTCAGTCAGCGGATGGCTTTGTAAAACTGGAAGGGCGCGCGGTGTTGCGGGCCCAATATTTGAGGATAACGTCCTGCAGATCCGACTCGACGTCGCTATCGTTACCGGGATCGGGGCCATAGCGAAAGTGGAAAGCGTTGACTTCCTCCGTCCAGGGTTCCCACACGGGGTCCCACACCCACAAGGCGTGGTTCATACCGCGCTGCTCGAACAGGGCCATCTGGTCATCCATAAAGTCTGCCGCGCCGGGAACCCAGCGCGCGAGGCCGAACTCGTTGACCGCCACCGGTACGTTGTGCTCGCCCTGAAACTCGTCAATTACGGAAAGGTATTCGTCCAGCCAGCCCTGGTCGAACGAGTCGGGTTCGCCGTCCCAGTCCAGGTCAAGCGTTCCGGGGTAGGCGTTCTCGGCCGGCGGTTCCTGGTGCGTGTACTCGGTCTGCGGCTCGTACTGATGCACCATGTAGACTGTGCGCGGGTCGCCGGTGGGTTCCAGGTAGGGCAGCCAGCGCACCGCGCTCCACCCCATCCCGCCGACCAGGATGGGCGTTTCGGCGTCCACCTGGCGGATGGCGTTCGTGATACGCGGGTAAAATTGGTTCCAATCATAGAGGTCGCCGGCATAAGCGGAGTAGAATTCGTCCGGCTCCCATATATCGAGTAACTCGCCCGCGCTGTTCGGCTCGCACATCAGGTCGTAACCAACGACGATGGGGTTGTCGCGGTACCGCTCGGCGGTGTAGCGCCACATCTCCACCCATCCGTCCTGGGCCTCCTGCTCCTCCCACACCCATTCGATCAGCAGGGCCTCGTCGAACCAGTCGCCCGCGCCCTCGCTGTAGAAGGTGAAATCGCTGCGGCCCGGCCCGGTGCGAAAGGTGATAACGGCGAACATGTCGGCCTGGGCGATCATGTGGAGCAGATGATCCAGGTTAGCCTGCACTTGCTCGTCGAGGGTGTAAGGTGGGCGTTCGGTGAACAGGCCGGGGCCAGAGATGTTGACATAGTTGGCGCCCAACGCCGCCAGTTGGTCAAAATCACTTTGCGTGTACGGCGGCCCCACGTGGTCGTCTCCCAGGAAATCGCGCCCGTCCAGGTCAGGAACCACCACGCGCTGCCAGATGTTGGCCCCGCGCAGTTGAGTGGGGCCATCCCACAGCGCCCACTTGTCCCCGCCGGTGACGGTTGGCGGCGGCAGCGGAGTGGCCTCTGGCGCGGCTGTGGCGGACTGATGGGTCGGGGATGGGGATTCGGATTCGTCGCCCCAATCGTCGCTGGCGGCGTTGCAGGCGATAGTGAGGACAAAGACAAATGTCAGAGCCAGGTAGATCGCTTGACGTTGCATAGTAGGAAGTTTCAAGTCTGCAAGTGGCAAGTTTGCCAGGTCTAGCGGTTTAACTCGAGCCAGGCCTTTCGAGTGTGAAGGCCAAATTCGCTGAGGAGCGCATCGGCCAGCAGGAACCAGCCGAGGGCGGCAAAGAGCAAGGCCCGGGCCGGTCGCAGGACGGCTTGGGGCGACATTCTCATAAATCGCATCCCTTCCCCCAGTATAGCTCCCACGTCAGGTTGGGGCGGCTGGATTCCCAGCCCCAGGAATCCCATCACCGGCTGCGTGACGACTGCTGCACCCACGCCAAAAACGAGGACGCCCAGACTGATGCCCGCCAGCCGCAGCCAGAGAGATTTCTCCGGCGCGGCCATCATCCACCAGTCCCGCACCATGCGCATACTGCGGGGCAGGAGAAAGGCCAGCGTCAGCCAGATCAACAGGCTTCCCAGGCCCGGCCCGGTGACAGCCAGAATAAAGGCCAACAGGATCAAGCCGGGCAGGGCGGTCAGCGCCTCGACGGGGAACATCACCACATCGCCCACCAGATCGGCCCACACCGCTCCTCTTTGGGCCAGGTAGCCGGCCAGCAGCCCGCCCGGCAAGGCCAGGAGCAGCGCGACCAGGGCCGTCAGCAGAGATGAGCCGAGGTTGACCCCCAGGGCATAGCGGGCGCGGGCGCGTATATCGCGCCCTAAACTATCGGTACCCCAGGCATAGACGTCCCCGTCGGTAGATTCGCTCCCTGGCGGCAGGTTGCGGTCGGCCGCGTTCAGCCGCGCGATCTCATCCCCGCCCGTTATGAACCCGCTTATGCCCTGAGCAAAGGGAACGACAACCAGGAGCAGGCAGATGCCGATCCAGACGCGCCTCAGGACTTGAGCGGTGGCTGGCGCTTTGGCTTCCGGCGCGGCGGCTTGGAGGCTGGGCAGGATGAAACCATCAATCCCCTGCGCCAGGTCGGCCGCGGCTCTGAGGAGCAAAGCCAGGAGGAGAAAGAGGTTAGCCAGTCCCCGCACCACAAAGTAATCTCGCGTCATGATAGATTGCGCCAAGAGGCGGCCTATCCCTGGCAGAGAAAAGACCATTTCCACGAGCAGCGCTCCGCCCAGCATACCGATGGCCTGGATCAGGCCGTGCTGGAAAAAGCTCAGGACGGCGTGGAGCGCGAGGAGGCCACGGTTCCCTCCACCGGCGCGATAGTGGACGATCTCTCCCAGCACGGAACGGGCCGCCAGGCCGGCCGGCAGGATAGCCAGGGTAAGCGTGGGCAAAAGGGCGTGCCGCAAGCTGAAACCGCGCTCGGCGCCCAGTTCGACCCATCCGCCGACGGGCAGCCATTCCAGCTTGAGGGCAAAGAGGTACAACAGATACAGCCCCAGCACAAAGGCCGGCGCGGCCATTCCTAGCGCCACTCCCACCTGTCCCAAGCGCTGAAGAATCGCGCCGGGAACGGGCGCTCGGTCGCGCAGCCCCAGCGCCAGGACGCCTGCGAGGACGATGAGCGCCGACAGCGCCATGCCGGCCAGGGCAGCCAGTCCCAGCAGCCGCAAGGTTGAAGGCAAAGAGCGGCCAATCATCTCTATCACTGGCTGCCCCGCGCGCATGGAAGGACCAAAGTCGCCCCGCAACATTCCGCCCAGGTATTGGATGTATTGTCTCCATATCGGCTGCTCAGAGATGGGCATCCGGGCAGGAGCGCTGGCCCACGTTTGCATAAGGGCAAAGATGATGGTCGTCATGACCAAAAACGTCAAGATGAGCCACACGATGCGGCGCAGGAAGAACAGACCTGCTCTCAATTTTGGGTTATTCATCTTGGTCTCCTTGGGCGAATGTGCAAATATGCGAATGAGCTTTGTTCTGGCCTGCTGTCCATCATTATCTTATACTGAACGCAAATCAAATGGGTGAATTGCTCCAGTCTCGAAAACATCACAAGAGGACCGGAATAGAGGCTTTAGCCGGGTAAACGTGGCAAAACTGGGTCAAATCCGGCTAAAGCCTCCAATCCAAATTCACTCAACTCAATTGCGCTCAGTATACTATGGATATTGACACAAAGCAAATGGTGTCAGTCGTCCAGCGATTGGATATTGCCAGGCGACTGAATGTCTGTTCTGTCAATCCGCCGATCCTACCAATCCGCTGTTCTTTGACTTTCGCGCCAAGTCAAGTATACTGTGACCATCTCAAACGCTAATAGGAGGCACACTCTAACGATGAAGATTTTGATTCTAGGCAGCGGCCTGATGGGGCCAGCGGCGGCTTTTAACGCCATATCCGATCCCGATGTGTCGCAGGTTGTCGTTTGCGATTTGAACCGGCGGCAACTTGACGAGTGTGCGAGCAAGCTCGCTGCTTTCGAGGGGGCCGAAAAGCTCTCCACCACCCTGCTTGATCTGAACGATCAAGACGCGGCGGCTAAACTGATGGCCGATTTCGCCGTCGTCGTCTGCGCCCTCCCCTCGGCAATGAGCGGGCCGGCTATCCGAGCAGCGATACAGGCCTATACGCCTCTCGTTGACCTGGCCCGTTTGGATCAAGACAGATTCTCCCTGCTAAAGCGCGAGGTCGAGGCCGCAGGGGGGTTCGTTATCACGGGCTGCGGTGTAGAGCCGGGCCTCACCGAAATCGTGGCCCGTCACCTGGCGGAAAAGTTGGACCGGGTGGATGAGCTGCACATCCAGTGTGGCGGCATCCCGGAGGAACCGGCCCCGCCATTGGGCTACAAGATCGTCTTTGGCGGGCGGCAAATGCCACTGCGGGAGAGGGATGCGCTCTTTGTCGAGAATGGAGAGCTTAAGCCGGCGCCTCGTTACTCCGGCGTGGAGCAGACCGTCTTCCCCGGGGTGGGCGAGTGCGAGGCCTGGCACGAGGACTTTATGCCCTGGCTGTTGGAGCTGCCCGCTCTGAAAAACCTGCGGGTCGGCACCCAAAAGACCGTCCGCTGGCCTGGCTACGCGGCCAAGGTGACGGTGCTGAAAGAGATGGGCCTGTTGAGCCAGGAGCCGGTGGACGTGGATGGCGCGCGGGTCGCGCCCAAGAAACTGCTCGACGCACTGCTCTATCCTCACGTTCGGCTGGAAGAGGGCCAGAGAGATATCACACTCTTTCGCGTGCAGGCGGTAGGGGAGAAGGATGGTCGCCCGCGAACATACGAGGTCGAGATGGTGGACCGCTACGATGAGGAACTGGGGTTCACCTCAATGGCCCGCACGACGGCCTTTACGGGCGCCATTGTGGCCCGTATGATCGCGCGCGGTGATCTACAAGCCAGCGGCCTGTTGCCGCCGGAACAAGTCATCACCGGCATACTGTTCGATAGGCTGATGGAAGAGCTGGCCGCCGTCAACATAAAGTTTGACCTCAAGGCGGAAATTCGCACAACATTCGTACATTCGTAAATTCGCACAAGGAGAAACCTATGCCTATCAAAGTACCGTGGATGAAGGGAGTCTATCCAGCGCTGGTGACACCCTTCAAAAAGAATGGAGACGTTGACGAGGACAGTTTCCGCGAGCTGATCCGCCACACGTTACCAAACGTGGACGGGTTGGTGCCCTGCGGCACGACCGGCGAATTCAACTATCTGACCGTGGAGGAGCAAAAGCGGCTGGTAGAGATCGCGGTCGAGGAGGCGGGCGGCAAACCGGTAATTGCCGGAGCAGGAGCCTCCGGCACGCGCCAGGCCATCCAACTGGTCCGCAATGCTAAGGAGGCCGGGGCGACCGCTTGCCTGATCGTCACCCCGTTCTTCCTGCATCCCTCGGATAAGGGAGTGTACCAGCACTATTACGACATCGCCCAGGCGGTGGATATTCCCATCCTGCTGTACAACATTCCCCAGGTGATGGACGCTTACCTGCCGCGTCGCGTTGTCCAAGACTTGGCCGATATTCCCAACATCGTCGGCATCAAGGATTCCAGCGGCGACCTGACCTATACGATGGAGGTGCTTGAGTTCGCCGGAGATCGCATTGACGTGTTCGTGGGTCACGACGAGGTGGTGCTGCCCGCGCTGGCCGGCGGCGTCAGCGGCATGATCCTGGCTTCGGCCCAGGTCTACCCGGAGGTGTGGCAGGCGGTGATCAAAGCCGTGCAGGCGGGCGATCTGGTCGAGGCGCGGCGCTTGCAACGCAGCGTGCAGAAACTCTCGCGCATCTTTTGCCGCTACGGGGGCGGGGTGGCCGTCAAGCAGGCGCTCAAGATGATGGGCGTGGACGCCGGCCGGCCGCGCCGGCCGCTCAAGTCGGTGGGCGGCGCACTTTTGCACGAGGACCGGGCCGAGATTCGGTTGGAACTGGAGCGGCTGGGCAAGATCGAGTCAAAGTCCACCGATTTCAGCTTCCCCCAGGCCGCTTTGGCGGAGCGGTTCGGAGACCTGGAGCTATCGGCAAGCGCGATCAAAGAAGCAAAACTGCGGCTGGGGACGGGCAAGGTGGGCAAGTCGCCGGAGTGGGCGCAGCTCGACCTCGTCGCCGGGCCGAAGGACTCGCCCCTGGGCGATGCCTACGCTTACCAGCTCACCTACCCCTTGCACCGGCGCGAGGCGCTGACCACCATCCTGGAGCCAAACCTCACCGTCCGCCCCGCGACGCTTATTTTGCCGGCGGTGGAGCAGATGAATTTGCGCCAGGCCAACATGATCTATGGGCCGACGCAATCGGCGGTGGCAAAAGCGATCGTGGACGCGCTGGAGGCGGGCGTGGTTCCCCAGACGGCGATGGATGACGAGGTTATGGTCGTGCTGGCGAGCGTTGACCCGCGCGCGCTCGACCGGCACGCGCTATATCACAACGTGCGCGCGGCGATGACTGAGGCAATCGAGCAGGCGTTTGGAGGAGGTTCCGATGGGTAACAAGACAGAGTGGTTCAAGGGCATTTTCCCCGCGCTGGTGACTCCGTTCACCCAGAACGACGAGATTGACGAGGACGCCTACCGCGCACTGATCCGGCACGTGCTGCCTCACGTGGACGGTCTGGTGCCGGCCGGAACGACGGGCGAGTTTTCCTATCTTTCAATCGAGGAGCGCAAGCGCATTATCGAGATCGCCGTCGAGGAGGCGGGCAATCGCGTGCCCATCGTGGCCGGTACGGGTGCTCAATCCACCCGCGAGACGGTGGAACTCACCCGCTGCGCCAAAGATGCCGGGGCCGCGGGCGCGCTGGTTGTGGCTCCCTATTACCTCAAGCCCAGCTTTAACGAGGTGTACGAACACTTTGAGCGCGTCAACGAGATAGGGCTGCCCATCATCCTCTACAACATCCCCCAGTGCTCCGGCTCCCACTTTCGCTGGTGGACGGCCGAGGGCATGGCCAAGAATTTCGAGAACGTCGTGGGCATCAAAGATTCCAGCGGCGACCTGCCCTTTATGGAGGCCATGTTCGAGAAAGTCAAAGGGGAGATCGGCATCTTTGTCGGCCACGACGAGGTAGTGGCGGCCGCGCTCGCTGCCGGCGCCGACGGCGCCATCCTCGCCAGCGCCAACCTGATCCCCGACTTGTGGCAAAAGATCTACCAGGCGGTGCAGGCGGGGGACCTGGCTACCGCCCAAAAGTGGCAGGCCGAGGTGCAAAAGCTGGTGCGCATCGTCGTGCGCTGCGGCTCCACCCAGGCGGTGAAGGAAGGCTTGGGCATGATGGGCCTGCCGGTGGGCGACTCGCGTCACCCGATAATGCCGGGCGGCGCTTTCCGCCGCGAGGACCGCGAGGAATTGCGCATCCAGTTGGAGAACCTGGGCAAGATCGGGCGCGTGGAGCGCGAGTTCGACCTGGACGGCAGGGTAGTCACGAGCCAGTACCCGGCCGTGCCGCGCACCCCGGCCCGCTTTGAGGGGTTCACGCTCAAGGTGGGGGAGGGGTTCGCCGGGCCGCCTTTCCAGGAACTGGCCCACATTGATCTCCTGCTGGGGGTCAAAGAAGGCCCCGTGGGGCGGGCTATCGAGCGGGCGTTGAGCGAGGAGCGGCCCGGTCACGAGGTGCGCGTCATCACTGAGCGGCCGCGTACATTGCTGGCGCCGACGGTGACGGTGCGCACGGCCAAGCAGCGCCGCCACGTCTACGAGGAGGCGGCCAAAGGCGTGGTGCAGGCTATCGAGGCCGAGATCGGGGCGGGGGTGCTGCCGGAGGACGGGCTGGATGACTTGTGCATGATAGCCAACGTCTTTGTCCACCCGGCGGCCGCCATCCGCCAGCGGGTGATGTTCAACAATTTCAAGGCTATGCGGGCCGCCGTGCGCAAGGCGCTGGAGGGTCGGCCCGCGCTGGACGAGCTGATCAACGAGAAAGAGGCCGCGCGCCACCCGTTCCGCTACGCGCCGTAGCGGTCGGCGACCTTCCCGGAAGCTACAAGTGCGTTAGCAGGCGGTATTGAGGCAAAAGTTGCACTGTTACACAGAGATGCACGGAAAAGACGTAGAGATACACAAAGAAAAGCACTCCGAGGCTCTCTGTGTAACTCTGTAACAAACGTGTCACTTTTACCGCAATGTGTATCAAGACAAGTTTTCAACTATGACTCTACTGAAAAAACTAGAAATTTCACCACAGAGACACAGAGAGCACAGAGATTTTAAACTTGACCTTGAAAAATTAACTTTTTGGCGTGTAAAGTGGATTTTTTAAACCAAATATCAAATTTTCTCCGTGTCCTCTGTGCCTCTGTGGTTAGATGACCTTTTTTCAGAAGAGTCAACTATTGCATTTGGGAGCTTTCGGGAAGGTTTTCTGGCGACAGGCAGTATTCGCGGCGCGCGCAATCAAGATGTGGCGGGGAGTGGATTGTGAAAATAGTGACGAGCCTGACTTTGTTTTTCCCAATGTACAACGAGAGAGAAACGGTGGCGCGGATGACCAGCAAAGCGCTCGACGTTTTGGAAACTCTAACCGCCGATTATGAAGTGATAATCGTGGACGACGCCAGCCACGATGGCTCGGAGCAGATCGCCGACGAATTGGCGCGCCAACATCCACAGGTGCGCGTGATCCATCATCCCCAGAATCTTGGGTATGGCGCTGCCCTGCGCACCGGTCTGCAGAGCGCCTCGAAGGAATTGGTTTTCTATACGGACTGCGACGAGCCGGTAGATTTGCAAGAGATCGGGCGGGCGCTGGCTCTCATTGGGCCAAACGCAGACCTGGTATTGGGATACCGGATCAAACGGTACGATACCTTGCGGCGCTTTGTCTACTCCAAGGTCTATAACTGGTTGTGCCGGCTTTTGTTCGGCGTTCGCGCGCGGGATGTGAACTTTTCATTCAAATTACTAAAGCGCGAGGTATTGGAGCATATTCACTTGAGCGCCGGCTCGGTCTTTATTGACGGCGAGTTGTTAGCGGAGGCAGTGCGGTGTGGATACGAGATCGTCGAAATCCCCGTCGAGTATTTTCCGCGACGTTCCGGCAAATCCAGTTTCGATAGCTTGAGCGCCGCGTTCTATACTCTTGAGGAAATGCTGGCCTACTGGCGGCGCACCCGCGCGCGGCGCTCGTCATAGATGAACGTAGAGAATCATCTCTGCGGCAAGAGGTTTCGGCATGAACAAAGTAGCGTCCGTTGTTCCTTGTCGCCTGTGCGGAGAGCAAAAGGGAGACGTTTGCTTTCACAAGGATGGCTATACCATCCTTCGTTGCCGGCAGTGTGATCTAGTGTATCTTGACCATGTCCCTCACCAGGAGAGCCTGCGGGCGCTATATTCCGCCGAGTACTTTCGGAGCAGTGATAAGCGGCTAGGATACCACGACTACCAATCGCTGGAATCCAGTTTGATGGCTACCTTCAGGGTGCGGTTGAGACAGATGGCAGGGTTTTGCCCTCCCGGCCGCCTTTTGGAAATTGGTTGCGCTATGGGCTTTTTCTTGCGAGCGGCGCAGGAAGAGGGGTGGAGTGTTCAAGGAATAGAATTGTCTGCTCACGCGGCCGAGGTGGCGCGGAGACGATTCGATCTGCCTGTTGTTACAGGCCGCCTCAGAGATGCCCAGTTCCCTGCCGCCAGTTTCGACGCTGTGGCAATGTGGGACCTGATCGAGCACGCGCCGGAGCCTGTGGCCCTAATGCGCGAGGCCGTTCGCCTGCTCAGGCCGGGTGGTTTGATCGTTCTTAGCACCGGCGACGTGGAGAGCCTGGTGGCCCGCCTTTCCGGCCCTCGCTGGCATCTTTACCATCTACCCGAACATCTCAGTTTTTTCTCTCCTGTCACTATTGTACAACTGTTGGAATCTGCCGGATTGCGCGTGCAGCAATTGCGGCGCGACGGCGCTATGTATACTTTGGAATACCTGGCCTATCGCCTGAAAACCGTCTATCCCAACAGCTTGACATCTTTGCTCTTCCGCGCTCTGCGCAAGGGGCGGATGGGGCAATGGGGCGTCTGGCTGAATCTGAGGGACATTATGACCGTCTTGGCCATAAAAGAGTGATGCCTGCCGTATTCCGGCAATTACTGGAGGCTTGCGAGTTATGAACTGGTTGCACCCATCCACATCTACCAGCCGGCGCGTCCCCCCGTGGGTGATGGGAATTGCGTTCGCGCTGCTCGCGTTCATGTTCATCCAGCCGGGCACAGGAGTAGATGTACTGGTCACCTACGGCCCGGCCGGACGAGGCGAATATATCGAAGGGCTTTTGCCGCGTAACCCTCGCTTCTCGTTATGGTTTTTCTGGCTGTTCGCCCGCTTGCCCTGGAAATGGGATTACCTGGCGCTCATGTTGGCATCGATCCCGGTTCTGGCGGCCGCCGTCTATTGGGGCGGCGGCGATTATTGGAAAGCGTTCCTGTCATTCCCTTTCGTTTGGTTGTTGGGTTACGGTCAAATAGATGCTTTTGTGGCCGCCGGCATCGCGCTGGCCTGGTGGGCGTTGCGACACAAACGGTTCTGGATCATGGGGATAGGACTTTCTTTCGCCTGCTTGCTCAAACCTCAGATGGGTATCTTTGCCGCATTGTGTCTGTGGCTTTGGTCGCCAAATAAATGGAAACCCCTCGTGATCCCGGCCGTGCTTGGAGCAATTTCGCTGGCGCAGTGGGGGTGGGATTGGCCCCTTCGTTGGGTGCACGGCATATTGGGCCAAGTGGGCGCGCTAAAGGCTGACTGGGCCAACTCGAGCCCAGTACCGTGGTTGGGATGGTGGACGTGGCTGATTTGGCTGCCGGTCGTGTTGACGCCAATGAGACGATTATCCCGGTTACGCTGTGTGATGGCGGCGACGGCATTGAGCTGGCCCTATTTCCCGGCCTATCAATTGCTCATATTGCTGGTTTTTCCCGTTTCCCTGGCAGAGTGGGCGCTCACCGGATTGCCATTACTGGGGAGGGGATGGTATGAGGCTGCCGCCCTTGTACCTTTGCTGGTCATTATCGTCAGCGTCTGGCCCTGGGCGTCTGAGACAGCATCTCGGTGGAGGAAGCGCGGCTCTTTATCAGGGTGACGATGCCCAAAACCCCTGCGGCTTGCTTCATTTTACAAGAAGCAGCCCGAGGGCCGGGGTTTTGGGTCTTGGTCTTAATAAGATGCCCGTTGGAACACCAGCATCCCATCGCTGCCATAGATGTCCGTCTCGAACTTTTCCAGCAGCCGGTACTGGGACTGGAAGCGCGGATCGGGCAACAGTCCGCGCCGTCCATAGACCTCGAGAATGACGATATAGTCGGGGTTTAGCGCCAGCACCAGGTCGGCTGGAATAGCATAGTTGATGACATAGATGTCGGGGGCGGTTGGATAGTGACGCCTGCTCTCTGGCGTCACCAGCCCGACGGTATCCAAGATGCGCAGATCGGTGCGGTAGCCCAGCACGCCGATATCTCCGGCGCAGAGCGTATCGCCGGGCTGGGCGTGGGCGAGCACGACGTCGGAGGCTTGCGCATAGAGCAACTCTAGTTCGAACCAGGCCATCTCCGGCGCGGGCCGGTCGGGGCCGTGGTCGGAGTGCAGGTCCCAGGCATTGAGCGTGAGAGCAAGTGCGGCGATGGTGAAAATGGCAAATAGTGAATTGCGAATTGCGGCCCAGGGAATCAACCTGATCGCGTCGCCTGCCACGGTCCAGACGCCGGCAAAGATGAGTAAAAAGTAGAACGGCAGCGGCGGGGAGAGATACCACCGAAAGATGAGCGGATTGGCGGCGGCAAATACGATCAGGTAAAGATAGGGATAGGCCAGCACAGGCCACACGCTCCGGTTGCGGCGGATCGCTCGCAGCCCGCCCAGGCCGCCCAGCAGCAGGTAGACCGCAAAGCCGGCCAGGTGCCAGGCTTGGCCCAGCAACGCATCGCCAAAGAAGGGATTGCTATAGTGTTGAATCAATCGCACCAATCCCTCGGCGGGATCCAGGCGATAGGTGACCGATTTGGCAGCGATAGAGCCGGTCAGCGGGCTGCCAAAGGCGAGCGCGCCAAAGACGAGCCAGGGAGACAGGAGCGCCAGCGCGATCAGCCCCTCTCTCCAGGGCAGCCGGCGCCGCGTCAGGGTCAGGTCCAGCCAGAGCAGCCCCAGCAGGATGGCCGTATCTGGACGGGCCAAGAGCGCCAGCGCCGAGAGAGCGGCCAGCGCGCGCGGGTGTTTGGTCACGTGGGCATAGGCGGCGGCGAGGAGCAGCGTTACTGTCAGATCGGTCTCCATCCCGCCCACGGCAAAGGAGACGCTGTAGGGAGCCACAGCCCAGAGGAGAGCGGTGGCAGCGGCGGGGGCCTTGCGCCCGGCGAACCGCTTGCCCAGCCCGTAGAGCAGCCCTACCGAGGCCGCGCCGCTCAGCGCATTGATCGCCAGCGCCAGGGCAGGAAAATCGCGCGAGCCGGTCGCCAGCGCCGATCCTGCCAACAACAGCGTGTAGAGCGGCGTGGTCGTGCCCAGCACCCACTCGCCCGGATTGTAGACAAATCCGCGACCCGCGACCAGGTTGCGGGCGTAGCGAAAGGTGATGTAGGCATCGTCCACCATGCGTTCGCCCGGCAAGAGGCGGGCCAGCACCGCCACAGCCAGCAACACTGTGATCAACAACCACTCGGCGCGAATTGTGCGCTTATCCACACACGCCATTATACACAGATTTCGTACATTCGTAAATTCGTACATTCGCACAATGACCAACTTGCGTAAGGCATGGCCTCTGATTGCGATCCTGGTCGGGGCGGTAGCGCTCAAAGCGGCGTTGCTGGCCCTCGACGCGATCCCTTTCAACTCGGACGAAGCGGTGGTGGCGCTGATGGCGCGTCACATCCTGCAAGGGGAGCGGCCCTGGTTCTTTTACGGTCAGGCCTATATGGGCAGCCTGGATGCCTATCTGGTGGCCGGGGCGTTCGCGTTGCTGAGGGAAAGCGTGCTGGCGGTGCGGGCGGCGCAAGTATTCCTCTTTGTCGCCGTGCTGTTGACCGGCTACGGTGCGGCCCGGCGCATCACGGGCGACCACCGCGCTGCCCGGCTGACCATGCTGCTACTGGCATTTCCCCCCGTGCTGCTCACCCTCTACACGACCGCGACGTTGGGCGGCTATGGAGAGGCGCTGCTGGCGGGCAATCTCCTACTCTGGTGGGGGCATCGTCTGGGCCACGAGGATACCGATTGTTGGGGGTTGTGGCTAGCGTGGGGACTGGTAGCGGGCCTGGGTTTCTGGGCTTTTGGGCTGACTTTGGTTTACCTGGTTCCTGTGGCTCTGTGGCTCTTGTGGCGGATATCAAGATGCAAGTTTCACGCCTCCCGCCTCCTGCCTCCTGCCTCCTGCCTCCTGCTAGGCTTTGCCCTGGGCAGTTTGCCCTGGTGGTTGGGCAACCTGGGCCAGATGGACGCCGGCGTGGCGGAATTGCTCGGGACGGCGGTTAGCAGCACGGCTACGGCGGCTAGTTTCTGGGGAAACGTCGGCCTGCGGACCTTTAGTTTCTTTCTGCTGGGCTTGCCCGCGCTTTGGGGACTGCGCTTCCCCTGGAGCGTGGAGGGGCCGCCTCTATGGCTGGCCGTGCCCGCGCTGTCACTCTACCTGGGAGCGATGGCGTATGGATTGCGCCGGCGGGTCAAGCCGGCAATACGTTCCGGCCATCTGCTGCTGTGGGCAAGCTGCGGAGCCTTGTTTCTCGGCTTTATATTGACTCCCTTTGGGGGCGATCCTTCTGGACGGTACTTTTTGCCGCTCTACCTGCCTCTGTTCATTTTCACCGCTGAGACGTTGACCATGCTGCGCGAACGCGTCGGGCGCTGGGCTTGGGGACTGCTAGGGGCTGTCCTGGTTTTCAATTTGGCCGGTACAGCTCAGGCTGCACTGACCAATCTCCCTGGCATCACCACCCAGTTCGAGGCCATCACCCAAGTTGACCATCATTACGACGCCGAGTTGATTGACTTTCTGCAAGCGCACAACGGCGCGCGAGGCTACGCTAACTACTGGGTGACCTACCCCATTGCATTTCTCTCTGGGGAAGAGATCATTCTCACACCCCGCCTGCCCTACAAAGCTGACCTGCGATACACTCCCCGCGACGACCGGTACGCGCCTTATGGGGAGTCGGTTGAACAGAGTCCTACGGCGGTCTATGTCACCACCAACCATCCGCTGCTGGATAGTCTATTGAGGGAGCAATTAGACGGTTTGGGCGTGAGCTATGCCGAGACGCAAATCGGCGATTATCACGTTTTCTACGATCTCGCGTGCAAAGTGTCGCCGGGCGATCTAGGCCTTTCGATTAGGGAATGAGGACCCCGGCAAAATCTCTTCTTGTCAATTCAAGCCGAGTGGGGTAGAATACAGTCCACTTGATTGATTGGGCGCGGGAGGAGTGGATATGCCCTTTTCGTATGAAAGAGCAAAACAAGAACTATTAGATGAACGTGCAAAACTCAGCGAGCAATTAGAACAACTAGAGGCTGTCGAGTATGAGAGCATTGGCTACAGCAACCACATGGCCGATGACGCGACAGACGCTTTTGACCAGGCCGTGGACGTGGCGCTGAAACGCAAGATTGAGACCTCTCTAAAAGAGACAGAGCGTGCGTTGGGCAAGCTCGACGATGGCACCTATGGCATCTGCGAGACCTGTGGCGGCAGAATTGATCGCGCGCGCCTGGAGGCGCTGCCCCAAGCGAGGCGCTGCATGGACTGTCAGGCGCGTCGCGAACACGGCGGGACACAGGAAGGTTAACATTGAAGCGACAAAGACGCGATATTCTAATCTTGCTGGCTATGGCTGCGTTAGTCGTGCTCGTTGACCAAATCAGCAAGCATTTTGTGATGACCCGGTTGGAGGAAGGCCAGTCATGGGACGTCGCGTCCTGGCTGACTCCTGTTTTGCGCATCACCCACGTGACGAACACAGGAGCGGCCTTTGGGCTGTTTCCCCAATTTGGTAATTTCTTTATCGGTGTCGCCATAATCGTCATCGTGGCGATCATCATTTACCAACGCTATTTACCCAATGGACAGTGGTTGGCGCGGGCGGCGCTGGGCCTTCAACTCGGCGGAGCCATTGGCAACCTGGTGGATCGGCTGCGCTGTGGGTCGGTGGTGGATTTCATAGACCTGAATTTTTGGCCAATGCGCGAGTGGCCGGTATCCAACGTGGCGGATATCTCCGTCGTGACCGGCGTCTCCATGTTGGCAATCTTGATGTTGTGGGAAGAATGGCGCGAACGGGGCAAGCAACAAATGATTGCGGACATGGATTGCTGAGTTAGCCTGACCCCAATCAATACGGCAGGCCCCCTGGTGCTCCCAGGGGGCTTTCTATACTGAGCGCAATTGAGTTGAGTGAATTTGGATTGGAGGCTTTAGCCGGATTTGACCCAGTTTTGCCACGTTTACCCGGCTAAAGCCTCTATTCCGGCCCTCTTGCAATGTTTTCGAGACTGGAGCAATTCACCCATTTGATTTGCGTTCAGTATATCACCAGAGCCGGGTCTGGTGTTTCGCCAGGCCAGGCTCCATCGTCGGCAGTGGGCGGCGAATAGAACCGGGCGTACTCCTTAGCCTATTTTCCGCACCTCTGGACAGCTTGATTTGGGGCTTGACACTTTGTTCTTCCAAACCCAATTTGGACAGATTCGCCGTCTGGGTCAGTGAGAAACCAGGTTTTTCAGAAAAAACCCGGTTTCTTTCCCCGCTTTTTGAAAAAGACACAAATAGGCTGCGTCAGGATGCGAAATATAGGCTTAGCCGCTCGCCAGACGTGGCGCGTGATGCAGGGTCAGGCATAGGTGGAAAAGGCCAGACCCCGCACGGGGTCAAAGCCCAGAATAGCCCGCCAGAGGCCGATGCGACCTGCTTGCACAGCGGGTGTGTATCTGAAATTGTGCATAGCTTGAGTTGACAAAAGGCAGCAATCCGTGCAAAGTATGCTTGTAACCCACATCCATACTAGCAAGGAGGCTGCCCAATGGAAGTTTCGCACAAGAATGATG
>DUEK01000049.1 GCA_011192155.1 Thermoflexia bacterium | reverse complement strand
TTGGTACAGATAAAGTCAAGCGCGGCCTGGCGCAGATGCTCAAGGGCGGCGTGATCATGGATGTGGTCAGCGCCGAGCACGCCCGCATCGCTGAGGAGGCGGGGGCCTGCGCGGTGATGGCCCTGGAGCGCGTCCCGGCCGACATCCGCGCCCAGGGCGGCGTTGTTCGCATGTCCGCCCCGGAAAAAATAATCGAGATCATGGAGACGGTCTCTATTCCGGTGATGGCCAAGTGCCGTATCGGGCACTTTGTCGAAGCGCAGATTTTGGAATCGCTGGGGGTGGACTATATTGACGAGAGCGAGGTGCTCACTCCGGCCGACGAGGCGCATCACATTGACAAGCGCAAGTTCAACGTCCCCTTTGTCTGCGGCTGCCGCAATCTGGGGGAGGCGCTGCGTCGCTTGGGCGAAGGGGCGGCCATGATCCGCACCAAGGGGGAGGCCGGCACCGGCGACGTCGTCGAGGCGGTGCGTCACGCTCGCTCTGTGCTGGGAGAGATCCGCCGTCTGACGACGATGGCTTCCGAGGAGATGATGGCCTACGCCAAAGAGATCGGCGCGCCCTACAATTTGGTGGTCGAGACGGCGCAATTGGGCCGGCTGCCGGTGGTCAACTTTGCCGCCGGCGGAGTCGCCACGCCGGCCGACGCCGCGCTGATGATGCAGTTGGGTGTGGATGGCGTCTTTGTGGGCAGCGGCATCTTTAAATCCGGCGACCCCGCCAAGCGCGCTCACGCCATCGTCCAGGCGGTCACGCATTACGACAACCCGGAAATCCTGGCCAAGGTGAGCCGCAATCTGGGCGAAGCGATGGTCGGCATCCATGTCGCCGATATTCCCGAACCGGAACGACTGGCAAAGCGCGGGTGGTAGTCGAGATCACCATCCGCCAGGCTGCCGTCGCCGACATTGCCGACCTGGTGCGCTTACGGCGGATGATGTTCGAGGCGATGGGGTACAGCGATCCGGCGCAGTTGGACACCAGCGATGCCGCGGCCGCAGCTTACTTTGCCTCAGCTATCCCTGCCGGCGAGTTCCACGGCTGGCTGGCGGTCACGCCCGCAGGTGAGGCAGTGAGCAGCGGCAGTGTGGCGTTCGATCAACACCCGCCTGGCCCCGGCAATCTGTCGGGCCAGGTAGGGTACATCATGAACGTGGTCACCTATCCCCCGCTATCGCCGGCTGGGCGTCGCGCGCCGCATCATGCAGACTATGCTGGCGTGGCTGGCGGAACGGGGAATTGAGCGCGTGTCGCTGCATACGACAGAGATGGGAAAACCGCTATACGAAGAACTGGGATTTGTGGACAGCAATGAGATGAGGTTAAAGCTGGAGTAGGGGGTTAGATGAGAATTGGCGTCCTGGCTGCGCAAGGGGCTTTTATCGAACACGAAAAGATGCTGCGCCGGCTGGAGGCGGAGACGGTCGAGGTGCGGCTGCCGGAACATTTAGAGGGGTTGGATGGCCTAATCATCCCCGGCGGCGAGTCCACCACAATCGGCAAGGTGGCCTCGGAGTGGGGACTGATGGAGCCTATGCGCGCCTTTGCCGAGTCGGGCTGTCCGCTCTGGGGCACCTGTGCGGGGATGATTCTGATGGCGAAGAAAGTGGGTGATCGCATGCCGGACCAACCCCTGCTGGAGTTGATGGACGTGACCGTCCGCCGCAACGCCTTTGGTCGCCAGGTGGATAGCTTTGAGGCCAATCTGGACGTTCCCGCGTTGGGGGATTCGCTCTTCCACGCCGTCTTTATCCGCGCCCCACTGATCGAGCGCGTGGGTGAGAGGGTAGAAACCCTGGCTCAACTTGAGGACGGTACAGTGGTGGCGGTTCGGCAGGGAAATCTGCTGGCGACCGCCTTCCATCCCGAACTGACGGAGGACGACCGATTCCACCGTTACTTTCTGGGCCTCGCCGAATCAAGCCCCTGACTTGCGACTTCCGCCCACTGCACTCCCTCACGCGCCATAAACACCAATCCCAAAAGCGTCACCGGCAGCCAGAGGATAGCGTGGAGCAGCAGAATATAGCTCCCCGCCAGGGATGAGGGTGCGCCGATCCCTTCCAAAATCTTGATGCCCATCTCAAATGTGCCAATGTAGCCGGGGAGCGAAGGCAGTGCGGTCAGCAAGTTGACCGCGCCGCCCATCAGCACAATGCCGATGTAGGACAAGCGCAGGTCTGGAAAGGCGAAACTGACCAGCCAATACTTGGCCGTCTCCAAAATCCACACCCACAGCGTCACGCCAAAGAGCGCGAGAACGTCCCGTCCGCTGCGCAAACTCTCCAGCCCCGCCACGATCCCCTCGACCAACTCCATCAGTGGGGAACAAAACCGCGCTGGTGACAATCGTTCGATGAAAAAATAAGCAACGCGCTGAAGCAGGTTGGGCCGGGCAGCCAAGAAGAGAAACACTGCCAACGCGCCAAAAAAGGTCACGCTGGCAACGGTCACCAAGCGGTTCAGGGAATCCGAGAGCGGTATGAACAAGAGGCCAAAGAGGACGAACAGCACCATCGTCAGGCCGTCGAACAGCCGCTCTAGCACAGCGGTAGTGAGGGTGGCGCCGACGTTGATACCCTCCTTGCGCCATAGGACGTAGGCCCGCAGGACTTCACCCAGGCGAAAGGGAAGGATGTTGTTGCCCATGTAACCAATGACAACGACGGGAAAGAGCCGGTTAGCGCCCAAAACCCCTGTGACAATCTTCATTTTACGAGAAACAGCACGGGCGGGGTTTTGGGTTTTTCCAAAAAGATGTTTCTCAGCAGTGGAGACCCTTTTGCTGCCCCGCAACAAAAAGCCCCAGCGCCAGGCACGGAACCAGACGGATACAAAGTAGACCGCCACGCCGGGAAGGAGCCACCAATAGTTAGCCTCTCGTAACGCTGCCCAGATTTCCTCGAGGTGCAAATCGCGGAGGGCGAACCACAGAAGGGCCACACTGACCACAAGTCCGACGATGAAAACGGGCCACCGGCGTTCAAGGCTCATGCCTGTTCACTCTGGCGCTGCCGCAGCGCATCGTAGAGCACCACCGACCCCGCCACACTCGCGTTGAGCGATGTGACCCGGCCCAGTATGGGCAGTTGCAAGAGAAAGTCGCACCGCTCCTGCACCAATCGCCGCAGCCCTTGCCCCTCGCTGCCCACCACCAGCGCGAGCGCACCGTTTAGGTCAGTCTGGTGATAAAGTTGAGCGTCGCGCACTGCTTCCAGGCCGGCCACCCATACGTCGCGCTCTTTGAGGCTCTCGATAGCGCGCACCAGGTTGGTCACCTGCGCCACCAGCATGTGCTCCACAGCGCCGGCCGAGGTATGCACCACCGCCGGCGTGATGCCCACCGCTCGCCGTCGCTGAATCACCATCCCGTGCACGCCCACGGCCTCAGCTGTGCGCACCAGGCTCCCCACGTTCTGGGGGTCCTTCAACAAATCAAGCAATAGCAGCAAGGGAAGCTCGTCGCGCGACCGGGCCAGTGTCAGGATATCGTCGAGTGAACTGTAGGGATAGCGGCTCGTCTCCAACGCCACACCTTGGTGGTGGATGTCGCCCAGCCGGTTCAGATCGCGCCGCTCAACGCGCTGCACCACCGCCCCGGTTTGCTCGGCCAAAGAAACAATCTGGCCGACGATGTCCGTTTGTCGGACGCCTTCGGCCAGCAATAGTTTGTACGCTTGACGCCGGCCGGCCCGCAGCGATTCACGAACCGCGTTCCGGCCGTAGAGAACTTCCCTCATCCAGCACGCTCCAACCGCCAGGCCGTCCCATCAGGCCGGTCATCAACCACAACGCCCAGCCCAGCCAACTGTCGGCGCAGCAGGTCCGCCTGATCCCAATCACTGGCCGCGCGATATTGCTGACGAATGCCCAAAATGACGTCCATCAGTCCCTCGACCAATTCACCGCCGATGTCTTGAGTGAGGTCATCGGGGATGATGCCCAACACCCGTCCGCCCAATTCACGATAGAGACGGTCTATCACCGCCAGCGTGCCCCGGCTCGCCGGCTGCTCCGAAGCCAGTAGAGCGTTCACTTCTTTGTTAAAGTCAAAAAGGGCGGCGATGGCTCTGGGTGTGTTGAAATCATCGTTCATCGCTTCTATGAACGCGTCGCGATGAGGGTCAATATCGGCAATGTAAGAGAGATCGGCTGTGCCTGAAGGCACCGAGTGCTGTGCCCGCGCCCGCAACGCGCGCACAGTGTTATGCAACCGCTCGACCCCTCGCTGGGCGGCCATCATCGCGTCTCGGCTATAGTCCATTGGCCCCCGGTAGTGGCTCGATAGGATAAAGAACCGAATCGCCTCCGGGGTGTAGAGCTTGAGCGCTTCCTTGATGGTGAGAAAGTTGCCCAGACTCTTGCTCATCTTGACTCCGTTGACGGTCAGAGAACCGGCCAAGATCCAATAGCGGGCGAACTGTTTGCCATTGACAGCCTCCGACTGGGCAAGTTCACATTCGTTGTGGGGAAAGATATTCTCCAACCCGCCGCCGTGAATGTCAATCGTCTCTCCCAGGTACTTTGTGGCCATAGCCGTGCACTCGGCGTGCCAGCCCGGATAGCCCCACCCCCAGGGAGAAGGCCAGCGCAAAATGTGCTCCGGTTCGGCGTGTTTCCACAACGCAAAATCGGCCGGGTGGCGCTTTTCCTCCCGCACCACCACCCGCGCCCCTGGCTCCAACTCGTCGACCTTGCGCCCAGAGAGTTTGCCATACTCGGGGAACTTTTCCACCGAGAAATAGACGTCGCCCTCTGGCGTCTCGTAGGCGTACCCCTTTTCCAATAGCGACTTGACCATCTCGATCTGCTCCGGGATGTGAGCGCTGGCGCGAGGAGAGATATTGGGGCGCACCACCCCGAGCGCGTCCATATCCTCGAAGTATGAGCGGGTGTAAGTCTCTACCACCTCCATCGGCTCGACCCGCTCCCGTCTGGCGCCCTTCATGATGCGATCCTCGCCGCTATCCAGGAGATGACCCACGTCGGTGATATTCTGCACATAGCGTACTTTATAACTCAGATAACGCAGGTAGCGCACGATGACGTCCATAGCCACGTACAACTTGGCATGGCCCAGGTGAGCGTGATCGTACACCGTCGGGCCGCAGACGTACATTCCAACGCAATCCCTTTCTAGTGATTTGAAGGTTTCCTTCTCGCGGGTCAAATAGTTGAAAACTTGCAAGCTCATTGCGTCATCCTCCGTTGATCCCTACTATGCTAATCGAGCAAAAAGCATACGACCGGCCGCCGTCTGCAGTACCTTGGTCACGATCACTTCCTTTCTCTGGTTGATGTGTGACTTGCCCTCGGCCACCACAACCATAGTGCCATCATCCAGGTATCCTACTCCCTGGCCAACCTCCTTCCCCACCTGAACGATCTTGACGGTCAACGGTTCGCCGGGGAGCAAGAGGGCCTTGACGGCATTAGCCAACTCGTTGATGTTGAGCACTCTCACACCTTGTAGCTCTGCCACACGGTTGAGATTGTAATCGTTGGTGACAATGGGACAGTGCAACCGCTTCCCCAACACCACCAGCTTGTCGTCCACCTCACGCACCTCTTCGACGTCCATATCGGTGATGCGCACCGGTGTGATAGATTCATCCTGAAGCCGGCGCAGCATCTCCAAACCCCGACGTCCCCGATTGCGGCGCAGGCTATCAGAAGAATCAGCGACGTGTTGAAGCTCGTTGAGCACAAAGCGCGGGACTAGCATTTCACCCTCGATAAAGCCTGTGCGGCTGATGTCGGCAATGCGCCCGTCAATGATGACGCTGGTATCCAACAGCACGGGTCTATGCCAGTCATCCTCGGCTCCTTGGTCATCCCTTCCCCCCGACAGCCGTCCTCGAACGATGTTGAAAATATCGCGCTGGCGGGTAATCATCACCGTGATTCCCAGATAGCCAAAGAGTATGGCAGCGACAAAGGGTAAAATCTGACTGTACGGTTCCGGGAGCATCGAAAGTGGAAAAGCGACCAAGCCAGCGATGATCAAGCCAACGATCAGGCCAAACACGACGGCTAGGATTTGCTGGGCCGGCGCCTGGCGAATGCGCCTGCGCAAGGCCATGAAAGGCCACACTGTTATGTATGGCGTCAACACCAGACCAACCAACGCACCGACGAGCAAAAAAAGCACCCCGTATTGATATGGCGATGAGGCTGCCACTCGGTCTGCTATGTAAATACCCCCAAAGGCTCCACCAACAGCCCCCACGACCATACCAATAATACGAGAAATAAATTCCGTACTCACAAGCACCTCCTTTAATAAATGAGACCTGACCTGCAAAACCTGAATGAGAATAATGAAAACAGGCGAGCGCCAGCAATGGCCCTCACCTGTCAAAAGGCACTCCGCCCAGGTTGTAATGTAGCACTGGCACTAAAATTCCAGTCTTGTGCCAATTGACTTTGCGATGTAGAATTAACGAGTACAATCAATGATTACACACAACAAAATCATATAATGGGCAAAAATAAATACCTATTGACAAAACCATCGCTATCTTAGCACATTCACTGTCAAAAGTCAACGTCGCCCACATCCCTTACAAGGCAACGTCGCGAAAAGAGAGGGAAAGTAGGCTGGTGATTACCCACATGTCTGTAGCGCCTTTCCAGGCTCGACAATTTCACCACAGAGACACGGAGAACACAGAGTTTTAGAGTCTACTTTTGTTTTTCTCTGTACCCTCCGTGCCTCTGTGGTAAGATGTGGGTAATCACCAAAAAGTAGGCAATAGCATTTTTCTCACTTTGCGCTATAATGTAGAACTGGGGAGAAATGCTAGCAGGGGTGGGCATTGCGACACACACAATTGTTTCTGGGAGAGGATAACAATGATCAAACAACTTTTTACAATAACATTGGCCCATCTGGATACCAGGACACTGCCCTGGAAATACAACACGACGAGCCGAGGGAAATCAAGATGAGCAGACGCGTCGGCGTGTTAAACTACAAAGGTGGCACAGGAAAAACGACCACGGTCGTCAATCTGGGCGCCGGACTGGCCGTGCGTGGGAAACGCACCCTTTGCATTGACCTGGACGCTCAGGGCAGCCTGGCAACATATCTGGGTGTGAGCTATACCAATTCCCTGGCTCACGTATTGCTAGATCAGGCCAACCTGAATGACTGCATCGTCCAGGCGCGAGAAAATCTTGATCTCATCCCCAGCGATGGCAACCTGCTCCAGGCGGAAGGAAATATGTGGCGCATGCAAGATAACGGCATAGTCCGGCACATCCTGGCCGACAAACTAGGCAGCATTGACGACAGGTATGATTACATCCTGATTGATTTTTCACCCTCGGTCAGCCTCTTGAGCGAGAGCGGGCTGCGATACATCCGCGAGCTTGTCGTGCCGGTCTCGATGAGTTACCTGGCTATGGTAGGCATCCGGCAGGTGATTCAAAGGCTCAAAGACATCAGCCAAGTACCCAGAAATCGCGCCCGGCTCTACTGCGTCTTGCCCACCATCTTTTCCGCCCGGGTACAACAGGACCGCGAGGTGTTGAGCATATTGCGACGCCATTTCGGCCACAAGGTGGCTAACCCAATTCGGAAAAGCTTGAAACTCGTAGAAGCACCCAGTCACCACCAGACCATCTACGAGTACTCGCCCCGCAGCAACGCCGCAGCCGACTATACGCTTCTGGTAGAGAGGATTCTTCGCAATGGCTAAAAGCAAGCGGAAACCCCAAAAACTAGGCCACGACCCGCTTGAGGGCCTGGATATGGCAGGGATAGACCAAGAAGAGGAGGAACTACCTCTCGAAATTCTGGGTGACGACCCATTCGCAGATATGGAAGCGGAAGGAATAGATGTAGACGAAGAGGATGAACTATTCCCCCTGCTGACCCAGACGGAGATGAAAGAAATCGGCCCAGAGGATACACCGCTCTCCCTGGCAGCCCAGGAAGGAATTGAGATCACGGGCATAAAAACCCCGGTCAAGACTGTCGCAAGCCCGCCGTCTACGTCCGTTCTCAAGCAAGCGATCGCCGCAGAGATTGAACCACTGGTTCAGATCCAACCTGTAGAACCGCTACAGGTAGGACGTCCTACCGACGCTGCCTCACCAGGAGAAAGAATCCCCACGCCCCAAGCCACCTTCCACTTCCCCGCCGGCTTTAAATGGGGCGTCGCCGCCGCCGCCCACCAGGTCGAGGGCAACAACACCGGCAACGACTGGTGGGCCTGGGAACAACAAGAGGGCCACATCAAAGAGAGGCACAAATCTGGCCTGGCCTGTAACTGGTGGGAAAATACCGAAACCGACTTTAGCCACGCCGCCGCATTAGGCGTGAACGCACTGCGTCTCTCGGTTGAGTGGTCGCGCGTCGAACCGCGCCCTGGCGAATTCGACGACTCGGCCCTGGAGCGCTACAGCCACATGCTGCAAGAATTACGGGCGCGCAACATCGAGCCGCTGGTCACGCTCCACCACTTTACCAACCCCCGCTGGCTGGCCGACCAGGGCGGATGGGAAAACCCCGAGACCGTCGCGCTCTTTGCCCGCTTCACCCGCCGCGTCGTCGAGCGGTTGGGCCAGCACTGCGATATGTGGTGTACTATCAACGAGCCTAACGTCTACGGCTATATGGGATACCTGGAGGGAGACTTTCCTCCCGGCCAGTCTGATTTCAAAACAGCGATGCGCGTCATTCGCCATCTGCTCTTGGGCCACGCCGCCGCCTACAAAGAGATTCACGCCATCCAACCCAACGCTCGCGTGGGGCTGGCCCACAACGTGCGCATCCTCGACCCCGCCAACCCGCGCTCGCCACTGGACCGGCGCGTCGCCCGGCTGGCGGACAGAGCCTACAATCAAGCGCCCCTCACCGCTCTGACCACAGGCCGCTGGATGCTGCCCCTGGGCTTTGGCCTGGCCTGGAAACTGCGCCGCACCCTCGATTGGATCGGACTCAACTATTACACCCGCGATCTGGTCGCCTTTGATAGCGCGCAGCGCCAAACGCTCTTTAGCCGCCGCCTGCACGCCGACGACGCCGAACTACTCGACGGCGGCTACGGCGAGTTCTACCCCCACGGCATGTTCCGCTCCATTCAACACCTGGCGCGCCTCAACCTGCCCATCTATATCACGGAGAATGGCCTCCCCGACGATGACGACGACCAGCGGCCGCGCTATCTCCTGACCCACCTGCATCAGATGTGGCGCGCGATCCAACTCTGCTACCCTGTGATGGGCTACTATCACTGGACGCTGACGGACAACTTTGAGTGGGCTGAGGGGTGGACGCTGCGCTTTGGTCTCATCGCGCTCGACGCCGAGACCCAGACCCGCACTCCGCGCCCCAGCGCCGCGCTCTATGCCAATGTCATCCAGGCCAACGCCATCACCCCCCAGATCATTGACGCCTACGCGCCCAAGCTGCGGGCCGAGCTGCTGCCAGCGTGAGCAGGGAGACGTGCGGGATGAACAAAGCAAAATTCGGGAAAAGAAACCGGGTTTTTCGGAAAAACCCTGGTTTCTCATTGACGAAAATACCGGAAATCGCCGTCGTGGTCGTATTGAGCCTGTTATTGGTCGGATGCAGCAACCAGGCAACCCCGGGACCCGTCCCCGCCGCAGCGGTTGACCAGATGCCGCTCATGCTTGCCCAGCCCCTCCTCCAGGCCGGATACGAAGCGGCCGGCTATTACGAACTGGACGCCAACGACGACGGCCTCGTAGAAGCGCTGGCAGTCCTGACCATCAAACTCCCCCTAGAGCAATCATACCTGGGCGATTCCTACGCCATGCTCTTTAGCCAGCGCGGAGGAGCGTGGAGCCTCACCGACAGCCGCCAACTGGATGGCGTCAACGGCAGCGCCGAGTTGCGCGATCTGAGCGGCGACGGCTTTCCCGAATTGCTCATTTTCACCGAGGAAGGAGACAGCCAACTAGGGGACTTTGTCACGCCGCTGCACTACACCGACCACCTGATCGTATTCACCTACGAGCCAGATTCATACCTGACAAACCTGGGGACGTTCAGTAGCAGACTGTCGGGCGTGATGCGCCCTCGCACGACGGTGGGAGAATGGGGAGGCCAACCGGCCATCCAGACCGTGCAAGACATCCCGGCGACCGGCAGCCCGCTGCTGCAACCCTACCGCGTCGAGACCTTTGCCTGGCAGGGGCAAGAGGGATTCGTCAGCGTGCAGGCGCAAGAACAGCAACGAATCTCGCCCATCGTCCTCTGGTTGGCGCGCAGCAATGGGCCCTGGGCAGCGGCATCCCTCATCCTGGGCGGAATACTGAGCCTAACGGCGATCACGATTGCGCGCCGCTTGCGCCTGCGAGAGCGCTGGTTCATTCTGGGCATAGCCCTGCTGCTCGTTGCAGGTGGGATCGGTCTGGGAACCACACAGGAATGGTTGTGCGCGCCCGCGCTGATCATGGTCGGGCTGGCGGGCCTGTGGATCGGGCGGCAGATGGCGGCGCGACTGATTTCGCAGCCCTACCAGGATTCCACGATAGAGAATGAAGAATAGAACGACCACTTTCTGCCCCCGCTGTGGGACAGAAACGGAAGAGGCCAAAATAGCGGGGAGGGTTCGCCAGGCCTGTCCCGCCTGCGGCTTTGTCCTGTACCGCAACCCGGTGCCCGGCGCGGGCGTGCTGGTGGAGATGGAGACCGGTATCGTCCTGGTTCAACGGGGCCAGCCGCCGTTCGTGGGCTGGTGGGCGCTCCCGGCCGGATACATTGAGGCCGACGAAAGCGTCGAGCAGGCAGCGGTGCGAGAGTGCCAAGAGGAGACCGGGCTGGAGGTCGAACTGCTGGAATTATTCGGCGTCTACTCCTTCCCGGAGGGGCCGGTACAGCCTGGCCTCATCATCTTTTACCGCGCCCGCCCTGTGGGCGGGGAACTGCGGGCCGGAGATGACGCCCAGGATGCGCGCGTATTCCCCCCAGACGATCTGCCGGAGCAATTGGCCTTTCGTACCCACCGCCAGGTACTGGCGCGCTGGACGCGCAGCCGCTCGCCCGAATCTCACACCGGCGCGCCCGACATCCTCATCCGAGAGGCGCGCGCCGCAGATGAAGCGCGAATACTGGAATTGCTGCCCTTGATCCCCCAAAACGCAGGTTTGAGCGACCCGGCAAAGCGAGCGGCCGCGCAACGCTTCCGCGAGAGCCTGGCGCTGGACGTGCTGGTGGCCGAGGTGGACGGGCGGGCGGTAGGCTTCCTCGCCCTCTCGTTCGTCCCCGTTCTCTCCGGGCTGCGCGCTTTGATTGACGATATGGCCGTAGACCCAAAATGTCAGCGTCAGGGAATCGGCGCGGCGCTGCTGGAGGCGGCCATACAGCGGGCCGACCAACGCAGCGCCACGCACCTGCTGGTGGATACATCACGGGGCGACGCCGCCGCCCGTGAGTTCTACCAGGCCTGCGGCTTTGAGGCCGGCGGCATTGCCCCCCTGCGCATCCGCTGATCACAAAAACAACTCCATAAAGACCTCGTCCTCGTACTGCCCATCTATCTTGACCTGTTGCGCCAGTACGCCCTTGGGCGCAAAGCCCAGACTGCGATAGAAAGCCCGCCCCCTGGCATTACCTCCCCGCACATAGATGACCATCTTCTCGTAGCCGTTAGCGCGGGCGAAATCAAGCGTGTGCTCCGCCAACCGGCGGCCGACACCTTCCCGTCGCCACTTTGGCAAGATGATGGTACCCATCACGCCAACGTGATCGAAAGAATCGGTGTACTTGGCCCAAAGATCGAGAGACTGGAAGCCAACAACCTGGCCTTTCACCTCGGCCACAAAGATTCCCTCGCGGTCAGAGAGAGTGGCTATGTACTCCCGCTCCTGCCGAGGCGTAAAGGCCCGATTTATGGCAGTATAAACCCGCTCCGCGCAGACAACCTCCCACACGGCAGAAATGGCCTCGGCGTCGTCGGACGTGGCGCGGCGGATAGTGATCTCCATCGACATCCCTCCCAAAAAACAGGGCGGCCCCTCACAGGGCCGCCAATTGTGGCGGAGAGGGTGGGATTCGAACCCACGGAGCATTTCTGCTCACGCGCTCTCCAGGCGCGCGCATTAGGCCGGACTATGCAACCTCTCCAAACTTGCTACGGCGCAGATTATACCATCCTCCAATTCACTTGGCAAGAGCACGTATCCCACGCTTCTCTCTGAATTGCCCGCTCCTGCCTCCGATGGTAAAATAGCCCCCTAACACTAGCAACTACCAAGGAGCCTGAATCTATGGACATTGGCATCATCGGCGCAGGAATCACCGGCCTCACAGCCGCCTACGATCTGACCAAACAAGACCACACCGTCACCCTCTACGAGGCCCGCCCCCAGGCCGGAGGACTGGCGGCCGGCTTTCGCGACGAACGCTGGGAATGGCCCCTCGACCACTTCTACCATCACTGGTTCGCCTCCGACGCCGACGTCATCAACCTGATCGAGGAACTGGGCGCGCGCGACCGGCTCTTCTTCCCCTGGCCCACCACCTCCATCTATCACCAGGGGCGCGTTTACCCATTGGATAGCCCCGTTCCCGCGCTCAAGTTCATCCCGGTATCGCAACTGCACCGCGCTATCCGCGTGCTCCAGTTCGCGCCCTCGCCGCTGATAGACCGCTTGCGGGTTGGGCTGATCTCGCTTTATCTGACTCTGACCAAGAACTGGCGTCCATTGGAGCGCGTCTCGGCCGACGAGTGGCTGCGCCGGGCGGTCGGCGAGCGGGCCTACGACTTGTGGTGGAAACCGCTCCTCATCAGTAAATTCGGCGCGGAGAACTATCAAGACGTAAATATGGCCTGGATGTGGGCCAGGTTGCACAAGCGCACCGCCCGCCTGGGCTACTTTGCCGGCGGGTTCCAGGGCTTTGCAGACCTGCTGGTCGAGCGGGTGCAGGCACAGGGCGGAGAAATACGATTGGAGACAGCGGTACAATCCGTCCTCCCCACCATTGATGGTCGCCTGCGGCTAAAGACAGCGGCGGGTGACATTGAGCACAACCGGGTCATCGCCACCTGCTCCCCTCAAGAGATGCTGCGACTGTCCCCCAGCCTCCCCGCCGACTATGCCGCCAAGTTGAGCCAGCTCAAATCAATGGGCGCGTTGGTGCTCGTCCTGGCCCTCAAACATCGCCTGACCGAGGGCCACTATTGGATCAATGTACCGGCTGGGGAGGGACTGCCCTTTATGGGGCTGGTTGAGCACACCAATTACGTCAGCCGGAAACACTATGGGGATGACCACCTGGTCTACTGCGGAGACTACCTGCCGCCCGACCATCCTTACTTTGATTACAGCAAGGAACAATTATTAGAGACCTATTTGCCGGGGCTGCTCAAGATCAACCCCGATTTCGACCTCGATTGGATACGCGCCAGTTGGATGTTCACCGAAAAGTACGCCCAGCCGGTGCCCACACTCGACCACTCGCACAACATTCCCGCGCTCAAGACCCCCATCCCTGGGCTGTGGCTGGCGAACATGAGCCAGGTTTACCCCTGGGATCGGGGCAGCAATTACGCAGTGGAGATGGGGCGGCGAGTGGCGCAGGAGGCAATGAAATGAAGGCAGCTATCTTTGCCATCGGCGACGAACTGACCTGCGGCTATCGCCTGGACACCAATTCCCAGGCCATCTCCCGCCGGCTGACGCTCCTGCCCGCCGACGTCGTCCTGCACCTCAGCGCGGGCGACGAAATGGAAACCATCCAGAAATATCTGGGGGTCGCGCTAGAAGCCGCCAATGTCGTCATCGTCAGCGGCGGGCTGGGGCCAACCGAGGACGACCTGACCCGTCAGGCCGTCGCCGCCTACTTTGGCCTGGAATTGGTGGAGGACGGAGACGCGCTGGCCCGCATCCAGGAGCGATTCGCCCGCTTTGGGCGCGAGATGCCAGAGAGCAACCGCATCCAGGCTCAGATACCCGCCGGCAGCGCCATCATCCACAACGACCGGGGCACCGCCGCCGGGTTCTACCTGCCGGCGGACGGAAAGCACATTTTCGTCACCCCCGGCGTCCCCTACGAGATGGATGGCATGTTGGAAGGCTTTATCCTGCCCCGGCTGCGAGAGTTGGTGGAAGACGGCCGCCACATCCGGCGGGCCGCGCTCAAGGTCTATGGATTGCCGGAATCGGGCATCAACGAGCGCATCCGTCCGCTGATGGCGCGGGGGCGCAATCCGCTCCTGGGGCTGCTGCCCCATCGGGGCACTATCACCATTGAGGTGGTCGCTGCCAGTAGTACGCCAGAGGAAGCAGAACGACTTTTGGAGGCGGACCTGGCGGCGTTGCGAACCGAGTTGGGCCGGTACGTCATCAGCGAGAACGAACGCGATCTGCCCCAGGTGGTGGCCGATTTACTGGTCGAGCGCGGTCTGACCATCGCCACGGTGGAATTGGGCAGCGGCGGGCTGGTGGCCGCCCGGCTGACCGAGCCGGAAGGGAGCGAGCGCTGGTTCCGCCGCAGCATGATCTTTAGCTCGGAGAAAGAAGCATCTGGCAGAGGGAAAGACAGCAGCCTGACCCACGAGGATGACGCGCTCGCAATGGCAAGCAGTATTCGGCAAACATCCCCCGCCGACATCGGCGTGGGCGTGGGGCCGATTCTCGTTCCTGAGGATAGCACCCCGGAGCGACCCTACGGCCTGGTTTACGTGGCGGTGAATATACGGGGAAAAGAGACCTGTCGCCGCCTCAGCTTTAACGGCGACCGCGCCCGCGCGCGGCAGTGGGCCGCCGACGCCGCGCTGGCCCAGGTGCGGCTGCGGGTGTTGGAGCGGGAGGAATAACGAAAAGGCAAAGAATGCCCCACCGGTAGCAGGCGTGATGATCAAACGCATTACGGCAAAAGTGACACGTTTGTTATACAGAGCCACACAGAGGAGTCACGGAGAGCGCTCAGAGCGCTTTTCGTGTGAACTTTCGTTCACGCTGTATCTCTGTGTCTTCTCTGCGCATCTCTGCGTAACAGTGCGACTTTTGCCTCAATGTGTTATATCGTAATTGCTCTGTCCCATAGCCGCGCTGACTTGACCCTATCTCTCACCTGGGCTACAATCAAGCATGCCTGATAAGCGAAGGATGCTGAATGTCCCTTGCCCCCAACCAACAACTGTTCGAGTACCTGAAATTGCACCCCGAAGACACCGTCATCATGCGCGACGGCTCCACCCGTACCGCCTAGCAGCAACGCCCGCTCAAAACCAAATAAAAGAAAACGACCGGTGGGTTTCTCCAACTCACTGGTCGTTTGACCAAAACCCATCTCAAAGCCAAACAAAGCATTGCCCTGGCTCTGACCAAAGACCCCACATCAACACCCCCCTACTCGCCGCCAGTTCCAACTGCCGCTGGTAGAGCGGGCTTTTAGCCCATCCCGCGCCAACAACTCTTTGTGATCCCCCACCTCGAGGATGCGGCCTTCCTCCAATGCGATAATCTTGTCGGCGTTGCGGATGGTGCTCAGCCGGTGGGCGATGACGAGCGACGTGCGCCCCTTCATCACCTCCTCCAACGCCTGCTGGATCAAGTATTCCGCCTCGGCGTCCACCGATGATGTAGCCTCGTCCAGGATCAGGATGCGCGGATCGGCCAGGATGGCCCTCGCCAGCGACAGCCGTTGCTTCTGCCCACCGCTTAGTTTAACCCCACGCTCGCCGATCTCGGTATCGTACCCTTGGGGAAGTTGCTTGATGAACTCGTGAGCGTAGGCCGCCTTTGCGGCGGCGACCATCTCCTCATCGCTGGCGTCGGGTTTGCCGTAGCGCAGGTTCTCGCGCACAGTGGTGTTAAAGAGAAACGTATCTTGCAGCACCACCGCCACCTGCTTGCGTAGCGACCGGATCTGCACCCCGCGCAGGTCGCGCCCGTCCACCAGAATGCGGCCGTGAATGGGATCATAAAAGCGACACACCAGGTTGGCGATGCTGGTCTTGCCCGCCCCGCTCGGCCCGACCAGCGCCACTACCTCGCCGGGAGCTATACGGAACTTGACGTCGTGTAGCACTTCGTCCCCCTCGCCATAGCGAAAGTGCACATCATCAAACAGCACGTCTCCCTCAATCTCGTCCAGCGCGACCGCGCCCGGCGCATCCTGAATCTCTGGCGCCTCGTCCAGCATCTCGAAAATGCGCTCCCCGGAGGCGATGGCCTGCTGGAAAACGTTATCCACCTCCGTCAGCCGCTGCAGAGGATCGTAGAAGGAAATTACGTAGGAAAGAAAAGCTACCAGCGTCCCCAGCGAGAGCCGGCCCTCGACGACCATACGCGCCCCAAAACCGAGCGCCAGCACTCCGCCCAGGGTGCCCACAAAGTGCAGAGCAGGGAAGAAAGTGGCCCAGGCGCGGACGCCATCCACTCTTTCCCGGTAGTAACGCTCGCTGGTGTCGCGAAAGTGCGCCGCCTCCGCCTCCTCCTGCCCAAAGGCCTGAATGACGCGGATTCCGGCCAGGCTGTCCTGTAACCTGGCGTTGATATCGCCCAGCCGGTCGCGCACGCGGCGGTAAACGGGACGCACGCGCCGGTTAAAGTAGCGCAGGCCGACGGCCATAATCGGCAACGGGATCAGCACGACCAGCGCCAGCCGCCAGTCGAGCAGCAACAGCACCGCCGATGCCCCCAGCAGCCGCAGCAGAGCCACAGTCGTGAGAGCGACGCCGTGGGTGACAAACTGCTCCAGCGCGTTGACGTCGTTGGTCACTCGCGACATCAACTCGCCGGTGGAGGTGCGCTCGAAGAAGGAGAGGGAGAGGCGCTGCACGTGATCGTAGATGCGCACGCGCAACTCAAAAATAAAGCGCTCGCCTAGCGCGTGGCGGATGTACAGGTCGCCCGCGTTCGCCAGCCGCGAGAGGATGTGGACGGCGACCAATATGGTAATCAGCGCGCCCAGGCGGGAGAGATCGCGGGCAATGATCACCTGATCCACAATCTCCCGTTGAACGAGGGGCGGGAGCAGGCTCAGGCCAGCGTGGAGCAACAGCAGGATGCCTGTGACAACCAGAGACTTCCAATAGGATCCCGTGTAGCCCAAAAGGCGCTTTAGAATATGCATAGAAACTTACCAAGTTTACAAAGTATAACACACAAAGCGTGAAATACGAAACGTAATTGGTCACACAGATCACACGCCCGCTTGCCAATTCTTCACAAAAGCAGTATAGTTTGAGCCGATTGCCATTCACACAATAGACTTTTTAAAAAGGAGTCACACGTGTCTTTGTCTCGATCATCCTTCCACAATAGAGGTAACTCATTCAACCCGCGGTGGGGCCGGCATCTACGTCGCTGGCTCGACCGGCACACTGTGCCCGAGTCGGCCACCATCGTGCTCACGGCCCTGGTGGTAGGCGTCGGGGCCGGCCTGGGCGCCGTCGTCTTTAGACGGCTCATTAGTGGTATGCAATCGCTGGCCTATGACGGATTGGGTGGATTGCTGGCCGGCATTGCGCCGTTCCACCTGCTCATCATTCCGGCCGTGGGTGGATTGATCTTTGGGCCGCTCATCTACCGCTTTGCCCGTGAGGCCAAAGGGCACGGCGTGCCCGAGGTAATGGAAGCTGTGGCGTTGCGCGGCGGGCGCATACGGCCACGAGTAGCCGTCATCAAATCATTGGCGTCAGCCATCTGCATTGGCACCGGCGGCTCGGTGGGACGCGAAGGCCCAATCGCCCAGATCGGTTCGGCATTGGGTTCGACGATCGGCCAGGCGCTCCATCTCTCCGACGAACGAGTGCGTAACCTGGTCGCTTGCGGCGCGGCCGGCGGTATCGCCGCCACTTTTAACGCGCCCATCGCCGGCGCGCTCTTTGCCCTGGAGGTCATCCTGGGCCAGTTCCACGCCGTTTACTTTGGCGCGGTGGTCATCTCGGCCGTTACCGCCGACGTCGTTGCCCACGCCTTTGAAGGAGACCTGCGCGCTTTCATCGTGCCCGCTTACATGCTGGTCAGCCCGTGGGAATTGGTATTATATGCCCTGATGGGCGCCCTGGCAGCGGTGGCAGCCGTCATCTTTACTCGATTGCTCTACCTGTCGGAAGACGTGTGGGACAAGTTACACTTCCCCGAATACTTCAAGCCGGTGCTCGGCGGCCTTTTGTTGGGAGTCGTAGGCATCCTCACATTCAAGATTGACGGCTATCCGCGCGCTTTTGGCGTCGGCTACGACAGCATCGGCCACGCGCTGTTCAACAGGCTGACGCTCCAGGTGACACTGGCACTCTTGTTGATCAAACTACTCGCCACGATCATCACCCTCGGCTCCGGCGGGTCTGGCGGCGTCTTTGCTCCCGCCCTCTTTATGGGCGCGATGCTGGGCAATGCCTTTGGTCAAGTAGCGAACCAACTGTTTCCCACCATCACGGCGCCCCCCGGCGCTTACGCGCTTGTAGGGATGTCCGCCTTTTTCAGCGGCGCCGCCCACGCACCGATCACGGCCATCCTCATCCTGTTCGAGATGACGGGCGAATATCGCATCATGCTGCCGCTCATGCTGGCAACGGTAATGAGCACCCTGGTCTCACGAGTCATTAGCCGCGAATCTATCTATACTCTCAAACTGAGTCGGCGCGGCGTCCACTTGCAGCAGGGGCACGATATTGACGTGATGCAGAGCGTGACCGTCGGCGAGGCTATGACCACCGACATAGACGTGGTCACTCTAAACATGCCATTGGAGAAATTGGAGAACAAATTTGCCCGCACACACCACCACGGGTTCCCGGTAGTAGACGACGCCGGCGAGTTGATTGGGATTGTCGGTATTCAAGATCTGGAACGCGCACTGGCGAGGGAACCGATTGCGGAGAAAACAGTGGCCGACATCGCCACCATCCAGGACTTGCAGGTGGCCTACCCCTACGAGCCGATGTGGAAAGCGCTGCGCCGATTAGGCGCCCGCGACGTGGGGCGATTGCCAGTGGTCGCGCAAGAGGAATCGCGCCAGTTGGTGGGTATAGTGCGCCGATCCGACATCATCCGCGCTTACAACCACGCTATCGCTCAACGCGCGCACCACCAACTCCAGGTCGAGACACTGCGCCTGGGCCAGTTAGACGGCGTAGGATTCGTACATATAGACATCCCCTCGCAATCGCCGATCATTGGACAACGAGTCAGCGAAATTGACTTTCCCGATGAATGTCTGATTGTCTCCGTGCGGCGAGGGCGCAAGCTACACGTAGCCCACGGCTACACGACGATACAAGACAGTGACAGGGTGACAGTCTTTGCCAGAAGCAACTGCTTACCGGCGGTGCGCCAGCGGTTAACGGGGGAACTTTCAGGCAACCTCGATGAACCCAAGTCCCAGTCAGGATGACACGAGCAAATAGTACAATCTCATAATTCGTCTTGCACCGGCCGGCAGGTGACGTGTAGAAAGGCAAAGTCCCCACGCGGCGGGATCAGGTCAACGATCTCGATCACTTCACACAGCTCATCGCCCAGCTTCACCTGATCGCCGACGCGCGGCGGCCCGTCCAGGTTGACGATCGCGCCCAAGTGCGGCTTGCCCACGACGACATAGCTCACTTTGTAGATCATGCCTCGCCTCCCGCCATCCCCATCTGCAAGTTGCGGTGGCGCAGTTTGAACGAGAGATCAAAGGCAATGTTGCGCATCACGATAAAGCCAATACGGGTATCTTTGTTACAGAGGGCCCAAAAGTCCTCACGCGGGATGACGTGAAGCGCGGTGTCATCCTGCACACAGCGCACCGTCGCTGAACGCGCCCCGCGATCCACCAGCGCCATCTCGCCGAACGTTTGCCCCTGACCCAATCGCACAATGGAACTCGGTTGAGAAGGCCCTGGCATACTTGTGGAAACCTCCACCTCGACCATACCCTTGCAAATGACGTATATCTCGTCGGAAGGATCGCCCTCGCTGATGATGATGTCGCCACTGTCATAGACGACCTCACGGCCCAGGGCGGCGATTTGCTCGATCTTTTCAAGGCCAAGCTCGGCGAACAACTCGCTGCGTTGCAACAACTCGGTAACTGACATGATTATTCTCCTTTCCCTGTTATCAGGAATGCTCGCGCCCGCGCGACGTAATGCGCGGCGTCGTTGTGCAAGCGTTCGATCTCCTCTACGGTAAGTTCTCGCACCGCCCGCGCCGGCGCGCCCAGCGCCAAGTGCCGGGGCGGGACAACCATCCCTTCCGTCACCAACGCGCTGGCCCCCAGCAGCGCCTCCCGGCCCACGACCGCGCCGTTCAGCACGATGGCTCCGATGCCCACCAATGCGCCATCCTCGATAGTCGCGCTGTGCAACACCGCCCGGTGGCCCACAGTGACCCCCTCGCCCAACGTGCAAGGCTGCCCTTCATCCACGTGAATCACGACCAGGTCCTGGACGTTGGTGCGCGCCCCGATGACGATGGGCGCGTTATCGGCCCGCAGCACGCAACCAAACCAGACGCTCGCCTCAGCAGCGATGTGTACCTCACCAACGATAGTCGCATTGGGCGCGACGTAAGCGGTCGGGTGAACGAGTTCGGGATGGTAGGCAATGTCCATTGATGTTATTGTACCACAAAAACGGGAGCTTTTGTAGTTTGTGACCAAAGGAGGTGCGATGCGCTTCAGAAGTGCGTCGCGCCTTTCAGCCCTCGCCTGCTCCGACTTGCCCTCCACGCCACAGTTGGGGTATAATATGGGCGCAATGTCAGGCATAGAGAAGCGCTACGCCAACCTGGCATAAACCATTCCCTCATGGAGCACTGTAATGAAATGCCCAATCTGTAACGCGGAAAACGGGCCCGACGCCAACAGTTGTCACCAGTGCGGATTCAGCCTCAGTCTCAGCCAGGCGGCGTGGCCGGATTTTCCCACCATCGAAATACCCGACCCGCTAGAGATCGAAATCCAACCCGCCCCGCCAGAGTCCAAAGAGGCTACCAAAATCGAGAGCGTCGAGGATGCAGTTGAAATCATTGCAACAAAAGAGCTGCCGCCCGACCAACCCTCAGATGATGAACTGGCCCGCGAGCACGTCGCGCGAGGATTTGAGGCCATCCGCCAGGGAATGCTCGACCAGGCCCGCTGGGAACTCGAACAGGCCCGCGACCTGGCGGATAGCAAAGACATCGCCTACATGGCCCAGAGCCAACTGGACGAGTTATCCAGTGCCGCAGCGCCAATCGTTCAAAGGCGGCCCATCCCGCTTACGCCCACGAGACGCCCCACTCTCATCAAGCCACCCTCCTCCACCTTGGCGCTTGACCAAATCGTGCCGGCGGATTGGGTCTCCACAGTACGCACCGGCCTGATCGCGGGCGCGGTGAACGGTATAGTCGCCGGTGGCGGGGCCCAATCATGCTGCGGGTTCTTCCTCTCGCTGGCTGTCGCTTTTGTCACCGGAATGCTGATCGCGCGTCAGGCCGGCAAGGGCGACCAATCCTCAGATGCGATTCACGCAATAATCGCGGGGGGCATCACTGGGCTGGGTGGATGGCTGGGGCAAGTGATTGGGAGCATCATCTGGGCGGCGGCTCTGAGTAGCGCCCAGCCCAACACCTCGACGTGGCCGTTTGTGGCTTGCATAGCAGGAATCGTGTACATCCCCGCGGCGACCGCCCTCAGCACTTTGGGATGGAAAATGGGGACGCCGAAACATAAATGACCAGCGAACCCCAAAAACCTCTCAAGACTCCGCCCTACTCCGACATTGACCTCAACCGCTGGCGGGAGTACGACCACGTTTTGACCGACTCGCTGTGGTTGATGGAATCCCGCGACCGCACCGGCGGCCATCAACTAGACTATCACGGCAACTTTATCCCCCAGATCGCTGCCCAGACCTATCTGCGCTATACGAAAGAAAACGATATTATCCTCGATCTATTTCTCGGTTCGGGGACCTCGGCTATTGAGGCCGCGCGGCTAAAGCGGCGGCTGGTCGGCGTCGAGCTAAAGCCCGACCTGGTCGAGTACGTGCGCGATAAAATCTCCCCCACCCTGCTGGATGACCGTATCCACATCCTCCAGGGCGATTCCACCAATGAAGAAACAGCAACCCGCGTGCGGAAAACACTCGCGTCAATGGACGCCGAGCACGCCCAATTGCTAGTGCTCCATCCACCCTACCACGACATTATCTCTTTTTCCGACGATCCCGCCGATCTCTCTAACTCGTCCAACCTGGAGAATTTTCTCAATCTGTTCGAGACCGTCGCCCGTCACGGCTTTGGTCTGTTGGAGCCAGGCCGCTTTGCCGCGCTGGTCATTGGCGACAAGTACACCAAAGGGGAATTGATTCCCCTGGGCTTTTATTGCCTGGAGCGCATGCAGCGGGCCGGATTTCGCACAAAGGCCATCGTGGTCAAAAACATCACGGGCAACGAAAGGGGAAAAGGACAAGACAGCAACCTGTGGCGCTATCGGGCGCTGACGTGGGGGTTTTACATTTTCAAGCACGAATACATCATCATCTTTCAAAAACCGGCCAATGGCGCATAAACGACACCCGGCCAACGTGCGCCGCGAACTGCTCAAGGTCAAGCACATGCCCCCGTGGGGGCGGGTGCAAGGAAATGCGTGGGATCGCGCCAGCCGCTTTATCTACCAGATTGAGGATCTGGACGCGCTGCGCAGTGAGACGAGGCGCGTGGCCGCCAAGATGAACCTGCCGCTTTGGGATTTTGGCAGTTACGTCATCCGCCGCTGGTACAACTTTCACACCCACCAGGCCGCGCTCGACCTCATCCTGGCCCACCCGCGCACCCGGCCCGAGCCTGACCCCTTCCACCACACAGTGGACTTTTACCTGGATGATGCGGATAAACGACATCCGTTGGGGTTCGACCTCAAGCTGACGACTCTGCCGCGCGGATTCGGGCACGACATCGCCTACGCTCGCGCCCACCCGGAGGAGTTGGCCCGTTGGCTATACGTCCACCAGTCGAAGCAGGGCCGCTTCCATGCCGCTAACCGGATATTTGTCGTCTTGCACAACGGGGCCGACCCTGACCGCACGTGGGAACTGCGCCGCGACTTTGCGCGGCTGGAGCGGGCCATCCACGCCTTTCTCGACAAGCCTCACCTGGTAAGCGTCGAGTTCGAGGATCGGGAGGGGAAGCAACGCCGACCGCTGGCCGGCGTCATCTTTCCAAGTTCGTAGTACATCGGCGGCGCGGTACGCTGTTTGGTTTTGATTTGCGCCGCTCACTTCCCCTCCACAATCGCGATCTCTTCCTCCGTCAGACCGTACAGCTTGTAGACGATCTGGTCAATCAGCCAGTCGGTGGCCGCGATGCGGGCGACCAGTTCACGGTAGGCGGGGCTGTGAGCGCGGTAGACGTTCACCAGGCCAGGAACGTCTCAGCCTCCGGCAGGGCTGCGTCCCAGCGAGGGTCACGGCAGAGCAGGTTGTTCAGGTAATGGTCGGAAAAGAGGTATTGGTTGCGGTGGGCCGGCGTGATGGCCATGGTCAGTTGAAGGGGAGCGTTCACGGTTAAAAATCTCCTTTTCGTCGGGCGCCAAGTCCCCTGGATTATATTCCGACAACGCCGCTTGCGCAAACCACCCTTTGGCCTGCCAGGTCTCTCAACCTAGCATCAGTTTTGAACACGTCTTGAAAAGGCATAACTAGAACCGCAGATACACGCCAATGAACGCCGATGGATGTAAAGCACCTTTTCAATGAACCGGGGCAATGTAAGTCGGAATGGTATTCCAACTTACTCTCGCCTCCACTTTTTGAGAGGATACATGTAAATACAATACGGTTTAGTTAAGGCCAGGAGTCGAGGCTTTAGCCGGGTTTTTCCGCCTGAAGGCTCCACTCCAACCGCTTATCTAAACCGTATTGCATGTAAATCACGTTCTACTTCTGCCCAATTTATCAGTGTTCATTTGCGTTCATCTGCGGCTACATTCTAATTATGTGATTTGTTCACCGTGGTCAAGGGTAATGCTAACGGCTGAAAACTCAACTCTACCGTCATATTGTCTTCTTGCCCAGTCGGTTCAAACTTGAGCTTGAACGCTTCTCCACTTTCAAAATGTTCTAGTTGGACCACGATTTCTTTCCCCAGCGGCGAAAACGTCGGTATATTTGCGCTCTCCCATCTGTTGCGTATCGTCAGCAGCGGCGCGAACTCGAATCCCAGTCCACCCTCATCCATCATCAATGGAATGTTGGCCTCGGGAGATAACTGTAGCTTCTCGGCGGCGTCCCCAGGCGCCCCTTGTATCCGGCACGCGAGTACTTGCACGTCCTCCACAACAGCTATACTGCGCCCCTTTTTCAATTGCCCCATAATTTGATCCATTAGGCCCGCTTCCATCTCTCCCGCGGTCCCCGCGACCGCTCCCTCCACGAACAACTCGAACCCCACGCCTTGCGTGCTGCTCCACGCTTCCCTGACCTTTTCCAAATCAAACGCCGCGCTTACAACCAGGTGTAGCTTTTCTCCCACTCGAATGTTCGCTTCCACTGACCAGTCTGGCTCCCCGGCCAATGATGCGACGTTCGCTTCATGCTTTTCTCCTAACCCCGTCATAGCTGCACCTAGTTCTCCCATCTGCGTGGGCATTCCTCCCACCAGCGCCGAAAGCGATCCCATAACGTTTTCCATATCACCCGTCTGCATGGGCAAATCTTGCATCACTTTTTGCGCTTCGTTCATTGCATCTTCCATCTGACGTGCCAATTCATCCATATCAGGTAAATCCAATGCGTCTGCCATTATTCACTTTCTCCTTTGCAACACTCCATATTGTGATAAGGATTGTCGTTGGACAGTCCACGAGCAGTTAGGCTGGCTATTTGTCACTTGACACTGCTATACACAACCCTATGCACCAGCCGATTTCTTTTGACACCCTGTCTATATTTTTCCCCTTTTCATCACAACACTCACAGAATCTCAATCTCCCAGTCCACAACCTGTACTTCGGGGCGGAGAGCCTCAATCCAGTGCACAGTCCGTTCGAGCATTGCGTGAACACGGCCAGCGTCGTTGGCGACGGTGACAAAGGCTATTTCCGCCGACTGCCAGAAATCGTTGCTCCCCACTTCGGCGGCAGCCAGGTTGAACTCACGGCGCAGCCGGGCCAGAAGAGGCTTGAGGATACTGCGCTTGCCCTTCAGTGAGCCGTTGCCGGGGAGATACAGTTCGAGAATACAGGCGCCGATGACCATAGTAATTCGTAGTTGGGATGTGTTCAGTATAACACAGCAAGGAGGATAGTCAAACTTTATATGTCCACTCGTGGGTCGCGTATTTCTTCACTCGCAGCTCTTCCGCCCAGGCGACTTCATCTTTGGTCAACGCGCCCGGCTTCAGGTGAAGGTTCAGCGATTCGGCAAAGCCCGTCGCGAACGCGGCGGCGGCCTCGCTCCAGGCGGCCTGTCGCCCTAGGACTTGCTCAATGGTAATGGCGCGGGCGCGTACGCGGGCAGGGTCAGCGCGCGGGATCAAAAAGCGGCAAATTCGGGCAACGTCGCCGCACAGGGGCAGCGCGCCATGCTGGAGCACCACTCCCAGAGACCGCATCTGAGCGCTGCCCACCAGCTTCCGCCCGTCGAACGTAACCTCATAATCGGAGGGCGTCTCGAAGCAAACCGGCCCTTCGAGGCGGCGCCCACCCCAGCGCTGGTCGGCTGCAACCCCCGCGGCCCCCAACTGCTCCAGCCCGCGCACCAACCCGGCGCTGAGGCGGCGATAGCTTTCCACGATAGACCCCGCCACACGAGGCTCCGCCTCCGGCGCGACCACGCTATAGGTCAGTTCGTCTGCGTGAAGGATGGCCTTACCGCCGGTAGACCGGCGCACCAGGCCCAAGCCCGCGGCCCGCAGAGCGTCCGCGTCTACGTCGGCAATGCTTTGCGCCCGGCCCAGCGAAAGGCACGCCGGCTCCCAGGCATAGAGACGCAGCGTGGGCAAAACACGTCCCGCCGCGACCGCCCGCAAAATCGCCTCGTCCAGCGCCATATTGATCGCCCCGCCAGCCGGAACTGAGCGAAGCAATCGCCAAGTTACAAATGGGTAGCCGCTCACAGGTTTGTTTACCCCTTGATTACTCTCCCCGTCACAAGAGGGTATAATCTACACGCTGCCCACTAGGAGAAACCTCACTGTAACAGGGCCGTAACCCAAGTAATATGGGAATCATCGTAAACTGACAATGCAGCCAGATACCTTTTTCCGACACTCTCACTCCGAACAGCGTAATTGTAACACCATCTGACGCAAGGAGCAAAAGATGAATTCGTGTGCTTACTGCGATGCCAATGCCCTTTATCGTGACCGTGGTAACGGGGACTATTTGTGCCTGACCCATGCTCGATTGGAGGTGACCGGCCCACGCGGAGAGGCGCCGCGTCCGCCGCTCACCATCCGACCATCCACTCCCGCCGACCGCCGACAAATCGCCGAGTTGACCTACTACTTTTGGGGCGAGACAGAGATCGAGTGCTTTGACCACAGTTACCAGGTAGACACACTGCCAGCCTACGTCGCCTGCGATGAAGGCGAAATCGTCGGCGCGGTCAGCTATGCCCGCAAAGGAGATGCAGATACCTTGATAACTCTCAACGTCCTGCCCCAGTGGCAAGGCCGGGGTGTGGCGAGGAAACTGATCGCAGCGGTAGCCGAGGCTGCACGTGCTGAGGGCGCAACACGCATCATCGTCGCCACGAGCAACGATGATCTGCCTGCACTGGCGCTCTACCAGCGGGTTGGGTTCACAATCACGGGAATACTTGCGGGCAGGTTGGTTGAGCATCACGGCGGCGTGGAAGCGGGCTTTGCTGACATCCCAGTGCGGGACGAGATCCAACTGGAACTGCGGCTGTGAGCAATCGGCTCTGATTTGCGCCTTTGCGCCTTGTGTGGTATAAGAGGCGTATGCCCCCGTAGCTCAGTGGATAGAGCACCGGCCTCCGAAGCCGGTGGCCCGCGTTCAAATCGCGGCGGGGGTACTATGAACCGCCGAAGAATTGTCACGGCGGTTTCTTTTTAGCCCCACCCTCCCCAATCCATTGACACCTCCCCCACCGCGTGCTACAATACCCCTCAACCATCAAACAAAGGACAACCTATGAACACACCCAATCACCACATCTACCTGGACCACTCTGCCACCACACCCGTAGACCCACGGGTGGTCGAGGCGATGGCCCCCTACTGGAACGAAATCTTTGCCAACAACGAATCGGCCCACACGTTCGGTCAAGCCGCCGCCAGCGCGCTGGAAGAAGCGCGCCAAACCGTCGCCGATGTGCTGAACTGCCGCCCCTCCGAGATCGTCTTTACCGCTTCTGGCACCGAGGCCGACAACCTGGCGCTGCGGGGCGCGGCATGGGCCGCCCGCCAGAGTGGACGCGGCAACCATATCGTCACCACCACCATCGAGCACCACGCCGTGGGGCACACGACCGACCAATTGCGCGCTCTGTTTGATTTCGAGATCACGCGCGTGCCAGTGGACGAGCGCGGGCGCGTGGCCCCCGATGACGTGGCGGCCGCCATCCGCCCAGACACAGTGCTGGTGAGCGTGATGATGGCTAACAACGAGGTCGGCACGGTGCAGCCGATGGTCAAAATCGGGCGCATCTGCCGCGAGCGCGGCGTACTCTTCCACACCGACGCGGTGCAGGCCGCAGGACGGCTTCCGCTGGAGCTGGACAATATGAACGTGGACCTGATGGCCCTTTCGGCCCACAAGTTCTACGGCCCCAAGGGAGTGGGCCTGCTCTACGTGCGGCGCAATACCACGCTCATACCCGCCATCACCGGCGGTGGACACGAGCGCGGCCGACGGCCTGGTACGTCCAACGTCGCTGGGGCGGTGGGGCTGGCGACCGCACTACAATTGGTAGAGGATGGGCGGGTGGCCGAAACAATCCGCCTGCGTCGCCTGCGCGATCAACTCATCAAAGGCATCCTGAACGCCATCCCAGAGAGCCGTCTGACCGGCCACCCCACAACCCGCTTGCCCCACCACGCCAGCTTTGCCTTTTGTGGCGTCGAGGGAGAGTCGGTGGTGCTTGACCTCGACTTGGAAGGCATCGCGGTCAGTTCTGGCGCCGCTTGCGCCGAGGGAGAGGCGGAACCATCCTTTGTGCTAACAGCGATGGGGATTCCGCGCGACTGGGGCATCGGCAGCCTGCGCATCACGCTGGGCCGCGCCAACGACGAGAGCGACGTGGCGCGCGTGCTAGAGGTGTTGCCGCCCATCGTCGAGCGGCTGCGGGCGCGCGGACGAATGTGCAGCAGATGAACAAAGAGCACGTCGTCGTCGCCCTCAGCGGCGGTGTGGATAGCAGCGTCGCCGCCGCGCTCCTGGTAGAGCGGGGGTACAAGATCAGCAGCGCGATGCTGCGGCTGTGGGCCGAGCCTGGGCCAGACGAGGCTCGCGTCAATGCCTGCTGTACGCCCGAAGCGGTGGCCCGCGCCCGGCAGGTCGCCGACCAACTCGATATCCCCTTCTCTCTCATTGACGCCAGGGCCGACTTTGAGGCTCAGGTGGTGGATTACTTTGTCGCCGAGTACGGAGCCGCGCGCACGCCCAACCCCTGCATCCCCTGCAACCGAGTCATCCGCTTTGGCTTTCTCTTGGATCAAATACTGGCACATGGCGCGCCGTTTATGGCTACAGGACACTATGCCCGCGTACAGCAGATCGGGGATCGCTACCGGCTTTTTCGCGGACGCGATCCCAAGAAGGATCAATCTTACTTTCTGCACATACTAAATCAAAAGCAACTGGCCCACGTTCTCTTTCCCCTGGGCGATCTGACCAAAGAGAAAGTGCGCCAGATCGCTCGCCAACGCGGCCTGCCTGTGGCGGAGCAGCCAGAGAGCCAGGACGTCTGCTTCCTGGCCGACGGCGACTACCGCCGCTTTCTGGCCCAGCGCGCCCCGCACCTGTTCCGTCCCGGCCCCATCCGCGATACCTCCGGGCGTGTGCTGGGTCAGCACCGGGGGTTGCCCGCCTACACCATCGGACAGCGCAAGGGATTGGGAATCGCGGCGCCGGAGCCGCTCTATGTGCTCGCAATCGAGCCGGGCGAGAATGCCCTCATCATTGGGCCGGCGAGCGAGCTAGGGCGGGATGAGTGTATCGTCACAGGGATGCACTATATCAATGGAGAGCCTCCCACGGCGACCTTCCGCGCCGAGGCCCAGATCCGCTACCAGGCGCGGTCTACCGATGTCACAGTGACGCCGCTGCCGCACGGACGAGCGAGCGTGCGCTTCACCTCACCTCAGCGAGACGTCACGCCAGGCCAGTTTCTGGTGTTATACGACGGCGAAATTGTGCTAGGTGGAGGGGCCATTTGTAAAGCCCAAGAATCTATGCTATAATGACTTTTATGAAAGCTCAATCCTCCGTGCCCGCAGAAGAGTCGCCTAAATTGGAACCATCAGCAACCGTTGAACTGCCCGCTGAACCATCGCCCGCAGAGCTACGAGCGCGAAAGATGTTGATCACTGGCCTGGTTGTAGCCGGCCTGTTGCTGTTGAGCTTGATCGCATTGCTGGTGTTCCTTTCGATGGACGCATATCAGGCCGCGCAAGTCGGCGGTCCCCCCAGCCCCGGCTCGATCGTGGTGGGGTTGCTACGAGATGCAGCCATCATCTTTGTCGCGTTCGAGACGCTGCTCATCGGCCTGTTGCTGATCATCCTGATGCTGCAAGTACAATCGCTGGTCGTGTTGCTGCGGGACGAGATCAAGCCGATGTTGGAAGCGGTCAACGAGACGCTGGCGACCGTGCGCGGGACGACCCAGTTCGTCAGCCACAACGTCGTCTCGCCGGTGATAAAGTGGTCTGGTTATTTGTCCGGGTTGCAGCGCATCGCGCGCGAAATCGGTGGATTGCGCGAAAGTGGTCGCGGACGCGATCCCAAAAATGAAGAGTAGAACAACTAGTATATTGAGGGAGGTAAGTCAATGAGCAACAATAGTGGTAGTGAGATTGGGTCCTTCTTTGCAGGTTTTCTGGTAGGCGGGCTGGTTGGCGCAGCGGCCGCCCTGCTCCTGGCTCCACAATCAGGAGAGGAAACCCGCGAGCAGATTCGGCAGAGGGGCGTCGAGTTGCAGAGCAAGGCCGAGGATACTCTGGGCGAAGCTCGGGCCAAGGCCGAGGCAGTGGCCGCCGACATCAAGCGCCGCACCGAGGAACTCCAACGCCAGAGCAAGGTCGTTTTGGAAGAAGGTCAGAAGCAATTGGCAGAGGCGGTCGAAGCGACAAAAAAGGCCGCTACCTCCTCTGTCAAGGGCCAGAAGAAAGCGGAACCCGAGCCCGCCGCGGCCGCATAGCATATTATCCGTCAGCTGACCATTGGCCCCGTGGGCCGATGGTCAGCGCCCCAAACCCCTACGACGTTCTTCATTTTACAAGAAACAGCGTAACTACCCAGACCAGCGCAAATTTGAACGTTTCAGGCTCTCAGCCCTCGTCCCCGAGGGCGGTGTGGGCGAGAGCACTGTATTCTGAGTAGCCATCCTCCGCACAAGGCGCCCCTGGGACGGGAGCTGTAAGCAGTGGCTGGGTAGTTACGAAACAGCGAGGGCGGGTTTGGGGGTTTTTCCAAAAAAGCTGTTTCTTAGCAGCAGTTGATCGCATCACGCGCCGACTGTGTGTCGCCACGCCTGTGGCAAACGGGCCAGCACGTCTCCAGCGACCATCCCTGCCGCACCCAACTCTGCCCGCGCCAGTTCTCCGGCCAATCCGTGCAGGTAAGCGCCAGCGGCAGCGGCCTCGAACGCGCCCAACTCCTGCGCCAGTAGAGCTACGATCGTCCCCGCTAAAACGTCCCCTGTCCCGGCTGTAGCCAACCCAGAATTGACAAAAGGTTCGATTCCGATTCGACCATCGGGCGCAGCGACAACGGTGTGCGCTCCCTTGAGCACGACCACCTGGCCCCAGGCGGCGGATTGCGACCGCGCCGCAGCCACCCGGTCGGCCTGCACGTCACCGATGGTGCAGTTCATCAGCCGCGCCATCTCGCCGGGGTGTGGGGTCAAGACGCTTTCAGGCGGCAACCGCTCCGGCCAATTCTCCATCTGGGCCAGGATGTTCAATCCATCGGCGTCCACCACCAGGGGAGGCAATGGAGATGGCAAAGCTTTGTCCTCCTCGCCGCCCCCAAAACCCAAACGTCTCCGTCCTCCGCCGCCCAACAGGGCCTCGACAAAGGCTATGGTTTCCCGTTCGCATCCCAGGCCCGGCCCTAAAAGCAAGGCGTCGTATTCTTCTATTCTCTCGGCCACCACGCGGGCGGCGCTAGATGCAATGACGCCCAGTTCGTGAGGCAGCAGGAGATAAGTCGCCTCAGCTAGCCGAGCCGCGACGGCAGTGTGGATAGCTGCCGGCAGCGCCATTGTCGCCAGGCCGGTCCCGGCCCGGGTCGCCGCCGCGCCGGAGAGGTAGGCCGCGCCGGTATAGTTGACCGATCCGGCCACGATCAACGTTTTGCCAAAAGTTCCCTTGTGGCTGTCTGGCGGGCGGAGCGGCAACCATTCTCTCACCATCTCTGGCGTGACGACCTCCAGCGATACTTCGGTCGCCAGATCCGGGTCGGTGCCAATGTCGGCGACGACCAACTCGCCCAGGGAGCCAGCGCCGGGGAAGCGAAAGTGACCGGGTTTGGGGTAGGCAAAGGTCACGGTGAGATCGGCCGGGAGCGCAGCCGCGTCCAACGCACCATCGTCATAGTCTAGTCCGCTAGGGCCATCCACGGCCACACTGAATGGATAATCCCGCCCGGCAGGGGCGGAAGCGTGGGCTAACGACGTCAACTGCCTGCGAGGGTCTCTCTTGCGCGCCGCCAGCGTCCGCCCAACCACAGTCAGCGTCTCGGCCAACGGGCCTCGCAAGGGAAGCCGCGCTCCGGTGCCCAGCAGGGCGTCTACCACCACATCGGCCTCGCGCGCTAGGCGGTGGAGTTTGCGCCATCTCTCACCCTCGTTTCCATCCTCATCAGCAAGCACGATGATCAGTCCCCGCTCTTGCACTAGGCGAAAGTTCTCGTCTTGAGCGGGGTCACGGGGCTTGAGCAGGTAACATACGGGACGCGAACCGGCCTCGGCCAGATAGCGCGCGGCCACCAGTCCATCGCCGCCGTTATTGCCCGGCCCCACCAAAACGAGCGCTAGCTTATCCTGCACATCTCGCCGCGCGGTGATGGCCTCGGCCACGGCTCGACCGGCCTGCTCCATCATCGCCGCATAGGAGTGGCCCGCCGCATCCGAAGCGGCCTCAATAAGGCGCATTTGGCTTACGCTAACGATCTTCATAGTTCCCTCCGGGTTATGGACGCCACTAACCTCGTCAGCCAGTTGGTTGGCCCTACGCCAATCTCCCGATACCACGCCAACGTCGCTCGCGCGCCTTCTTCGAACGGGGTGGGAACAAATCCTAACTCACGCTGAGCCTTCTCGCTAGATATCCTCCAGTCATAAAAGACGTAGAGGGCCAGGTTGAGAGGGTAGTAAGGCTCGCGGCCGGTGTAGCGTGAAAGCCAGGTCCACGCCCGCGCCAGGGTCAGCATGGCCCAGGAAGGCGCGTCAAGTCGTCGGGTGCGGTAGCCCAGCAATCCATCCACTATGCTGTTGACCTCCCGATGGCTCATGCTGGGGCCGCAGATATCGTATATCTCACCTGGCCGCCCCCGCTCGAGCGACAGGGCGATGCCCTGGGCCACGTCACGGATGTATACGGGAAAAGTGATGCGGCGTCCGCCGTGTATCTGTACCGGCAGGCCCTTTAGCAGATCCCCGAAGAACAAACGATTGAAGGCGTAGCGACTGCCTGGCCCATAGAACGCGCCGGGCCGAAGTACGAGAGCGGGCAATCCATGCTCTTGATGATAGCGCAAGGTCAGCCGTTCGGCCTCCAGCTTGCTGCGCTGATAGGCGTCCCACGGGGTAGGAGGATAGGTCTCGTCTATCGTCACTTGGGCGCGGGGTGCGCCGATGACAGCAATGGTGGATATAAAGATAAATCGCTCGGTGCCAGCCTGTCGCGCCGCCTCCAGCACATTGCGTGTCCCATCCAGGTTGACGGCGAAAAAGTCCTCGCGCTGTCCCCAGAAGCGGAATTTGCCCGCGGCATGTACCACCATCCGACAGCCTTCAGCAGCCGCGCGGACGGTCTCGGCGTCACAGACATCACCCCAGGCCAACTCCACTCCCAGAGGGGATAAGAATTCCCAAGCGCTGGAAGTACGCACGAGCGCCCGCAACCGATACCCACGCTCAACAAGATAGGGGCACAGCGTGTGCCCCAGGAAACCGGTTGCACCGGTAACAAGTACGGGTGCGCTCATTGTCGCATTCTGGGCATGACCTCGGTCATCCCGCCCTTTTCGCCCATCGCCCTCCTTGCAACAATCCATATGTCAAGCACCCCAGGCAGGACTTGAACCTGCAACCGTCGGATTAGAAGTCCGGTGCTCTATCCAGTTGAGCTACTGGGGCGCGACGGTGGTATTCTAACCGAATGAAACATCCCTGTCAAGCCTCACGCACTTTAACAGACGTGATGATGCAAACGTGATGGTAAATGACAACGCCGCGACTGTCGTCGCGGCGCGAGTATCAGGGATAGTGGGACAAGCGATGGTCAATCTTGTGGCGCAGGTCGGATGCCCTTGTAGACACTCGTTCCTGATAGCGTACGTAGTATCCTCTTTGGAAGGCCGCCAACGATGCTGCTCAACTCCCGGCAAGTCAGGGGCGTGTTGCCATTAGCCAAAAAGATGCGAAAAACTGTATCTACCAACGACAGGCCTTCGTGGATATAGTCGGGCTGCTTGCTGCAATGAACTTGCAGCACGTGTTGCAGGCCAATCACTTGTTTGACCTGACCTGTCTTTTCATCCACCCAGTCTATTTTTTCCAGGTCAAAGTGTTCCTTGTCGAAAACAGCCCGATGCTCCTGACAGAGGTGGGATTGCAGTTCCACGCCGATGTGCAGTTGCTTCCGCTCCCACCAATCATAATCAATGTGAAATGGCGTATCAAGCGTGGGCTTGACCAGTGCTGGCAACAAAGGAGGAACAGTCATTTTACTCATTGAAATCTAAAACCCATCGGATGTTGTGCGCAAGACCCAGTAATTATCGCCCACCGGAGCGTAGGTATCGCCAACGACCAGTTCAGCCAGCAATGGCCCCGGGGGGGTGCGCGTTATGACGTTAACCGCACTGTAGAGCGCAGCAGCATGGACAGTCCCTTGAGGGCTCAGCTTGGCCAATTCTGGAAATATCTCGGAAATCAAGTGGCTCAACGGAAGCCCCTGCTCGCGCACGCTACTCCATATTTCTTCCACCGCCTGGGGATTTTCCTCCACCACGATCATCAATTCATCGTAATCACAGGCAATGAGTTGCTTACGCGTCTCAAAAGTGAGCCGTCCCCCGATCGGTAACGCAACGCGTACCCACTCTCGCCTGGGGCGGCGGCTGCGTGGCCGGACTATGACCGTTCCTGGCTTTTCACCACGCTCCAATTCGAGACAAGTCCCTACGAGTACGTCGTGCTTCTCGTACCATTCCTCCAGGCCACAGACGTAGCGACGTTCACGCACGACCCAGCCCGGCATCTCCTCGCCCGTATCGCCATCGACAAACGTGAAACGAATACGACGCGTGCGGCCAGTCGGGAACAAGCACGCTAGCTGCTTCGAAAGAGGCAGCGTGCCGGATTTCCAGTGGGGATAGGTCAACACGACCATTATCGGGCCGGGCGCTTTGTCAGCACCATCTATGTCCGACCACTCGTCATCCAGTTGCTGCTCCAATGCCTGCATCTCGCTGGTCAGCAACGCAGGGTCGTACTCCAGAGGCTCGTATTGCAAATAGAGGGGAGCGGATTGCACCGCTGCTGGTTCCAACCGGCGGAGGAACCAAAGCACTTCACCCGCCGGTCCGACTTCGTCAAATCGCTCGTCCTCCTGCAGGGCATAGTTCAGCGAAAAGATGCGTAGCTGAGGCGTAATCTCCTCCGGCAGTTCCAGATCGCCCAGCAGGTCTTCTGTTGGCAAAGGCCCTCCACTCGCCATATCAAGGACAGCTTCTGCTAGGTTCAGGTGACCAACGTGTATCTCCACCAACAAGTCCTTGGGGAACCACTTGCCGGCCAGTCGAGTAAAGTCAGGCTCAGATTCAAGTCCCTGCTCCAGCTTCTCCACGACCTGCGCGCCATACATTTCGACCAATTCCTCTGGCGAGTGCAGGTCGGCATCCTCCACGACACTGGCTTGCGGCTCGTGATTGAGGGGGTGTTCGGCCGTCAATTCGGAGGCAAACTCTCGCTTCTTGCCCGTCTCAAACTCTACCTGGATGACCTGAAACGCGCCGTATTCAGGGTTGCGGCCAGGACGTGTTCCCACGACTTTCCCCACCCGATAGTCCATCGCTGGGAAGACCACTTCCTCCCCCTCCTTGTAGCTGCGCTTGGGCTGATAGGGGATGCCTTTGGACATGGCACGCTCTATGAGCATCTCTTCCTGTTGGCAGCGATACAAAATCAACACACGACCTAATTCCGCTGCCGAACGCGGTAACTCATCTTCGACTAGTAGCGTGCTCAGGTATTGTAAATCGTCGGGCGTAATCACAAACTCATCGCCCCAATAGTCTGGGTTCTGAGTCTTTCGCTGGATCAAAGTTATATCTCCTAGATGCGGTTCGTTGCCAAAGTATCAGGGGCGATTATACCAGGCTTGCGCCGGTTTGACAAATGCGCCTAGTTGAGGCACACTAAAGAAACAAGGAACAGGAGGTAAAATGCAAAAAACAAGAGACGGGAAACAGAATGAGCGATCACGTCACCCTGATCTGACCACGGTTCACATCGCGCAAGGGCTGCCAGAAGCTCACGTTATCCAGGCCAAGTTGGAATATGCAGGCATCCCTGCCTTGCTGAGGTATGAGAGCGCAGGCCCAGTCATAGGAATCACGGTGGACGGCTTGGGAGAGGTGCACGTCCAAGTGCCAACCAGATACGCCAAAGAAGCGTGGATGCTCATCAAAGAGCAATAGATCAAGGGAGGCTGCTGCTAAGAACAGCTTGTGAAAAGGCTCAAACCCGCCAAACTACTGCTTTTACTTTCCCTTTACATTGGCAGGAGCTGCAAGAATTTTGGGCGCTCCCAACAAACTGCAAACGGGGCCAGAACCCGCGCTTGAGCAGCTTCTTGCCGAAAGAAGAACACGTTAGGGTTCTGGCCCACTCCCAACAAACTGCAAACGGGGCCAGAACCCGCGCTTGAGCAGCTTCTTGCCGAAACAGCAATTCCCGTTTTGTAGCCGCGATTTCCAAATCGCGTCTATTTTTCCGCGTAAAGCGCCCTGCGTGATTGCGAAATCGCGCTACGACCTGACTTTTCCCCCATAACGGGAATTGCTGTTGCCGAAAGAAGAACACGTTAGGGTTCTGGCCCGCTAACCACCAACCGCTCGCCACTCGGACTCTGGTTCAAGCTGGAACTCTTCCAACCACTCCACACCGTTCACGCTGACTCCGCCAACCCACACCTCCCAATGTAGGTGTGCGCCCGTGGATAACCCTGTACTGCCCACCTTGCCAATCATATCCCCCGTCGCAATCTGTTGACCAACCTGAACATTGATCTCTGCAAGGTGCCAATAGCCCGTCAGCAGGCCCCAACCGTGATCTACCACAACGACGTTGCCTCGCACAATCAGTGGCTCGGCCAGCACCACAATGCCCCCGGCAGGCGTATGTACCGGCACCCCCGTCGGTGCTCGAAAGTCTACGCCGCTGTGGTAGCTGGTGTAGGGGCCGTCGCCGTAGGCCCGGTGAGTGCCAAAGTAAGAGGAAATCGCACCCACGCACGGGCGTTGAAGCGGCGTTTCCCAATGTCGCTCTGGCGTAAACGTAAAGCGCAACGCGTTGAGTCGCTCGCGCTCCGCGGCGATTATGGCCGGGTCGAGCAGGTTATTGAGGCCGTCAGGCATGTCAATTCGCTCATAGCCAAAGTGTCCGTCCTGCACGATTATGCCTGTTGTAATCACCGTCCTGCGCCCTGCGTCATCCATGGCAGTCAATTCCAATTGGTACAGGCCGGGTTCAGTGAACACGTGCACGCCCACCAAGCCGTAGTATACGCCTCCTTCTTCAGCAAAGTGTACATCCTGCCCAAATAGTCTTCCCTCCAGCGCAACGGGTTCCGTCGTATGCACGACAATGGCCATTGGTATCCCCTGGGCCACCGGTAATGGCCGCACCTCGACAAAGGCAAAAGGAGCAGGCAAAAAACCCGGCTCGCTGTTGGGGATCACTAGCTCTTGCCCCGGATAGATCAGGGTTGGATTTGCGAGGCGGCTGGCGGACGCCAACGTCCACGGCGAGACGCCATAGCGTAACGCAACGTGGAACAGTGTATCATCGGAGCGTACGGTGTAGAGCGTGCCTCCACCCACTGGCGGACGGGCAGCCGCCTCTTTATCAACAACGAGCACATCGACAGGCGCGCCGAGTACTGGCGCTTGGACGACTTGCCCCACGTAAAGCCCGTTGGGAGAAAGCACTCTGTTGATTTGGGCCAGCGACTGCCAAGTAGTATGATAACGTCTGGCAATAGATGACAGCGTGTCGCCCGCTTGAACCACGTAGGGGGCCGTTTCCTGCACGCCCTCCCCCCTCTCTCCGCCGGGGATGATGAGCCGTTGTCCAACGTAAATCTGACGGGGATCGGGGATACCGTTGGCGTGTGCGATGCCGTCCACTGTCAAGCCGTATCGTTGAGCGATGGAGAACAGTGTCTCGCCTCGCTGAACAATGTGCACCACATCTTGTGGTAACGGTCCGTCCGATTGGGCCAGGGCCGTCGTCGCCGAAACACTGATCAACAACAGAACGATCAAAAAAAAGGCGGTCTTTCGATTCACTCGATCACTCTCCAAACCTTAATTGGTCCCCTATTTGCGCCCGCTTCAGCAAAGCGGGAGGGCCTTCCAATACATCGCGCGCTGGCGCGCGAGGGACGTAGAGTGGACGGAAAGGTCGCGCCAACTGCGCATCCACCACCCGCCCGCTCTGATCCAACCATACAGCGGCGATGGGAAAAAAGACAAAGAACATGTGAATTGCAGTGTCGGCGCGGCTCTCCCGGCGTCCCACCAACAACAGCCCCTCGTCGTCATCCAGGGAGCGCCGGAAAGTCAGTCCCCGCAGGCGACAGAGAAAACTGGCGCAACGACGCGCACGCCCTAGCACCCGTTCACCCCGCGTCTCGTTCCATACTGTTGTTATCATGCTATCCATATCACTCACACAGTATTTCGATATTCCGGAGTGATTTGCCAAACTCTACAACATTCAGCATCCGCGTGCAACCAGCAATCACGTGAGGGAATAGAGATCATAACCGGCAAGAGGAAGCTTATAAGGCGTGAACTCTAAGAACATCACGTCTCACGTTTCACACCTCACAGCTTGTAGCCAATCATACGGAGAAAATCCTTGCGCTGAACGACGTCATCCTCCATCTCAATGCCCTGGGGCTTGACGCCATCCACCACACCCAGGATGCCGCGTCCTCGCTCCGTCTCGACGAGGATGACCTCGACTGGGTTAGCCGTGGCGCAAAAGATGCGGCATACCTCAGGCACCATCTTGATTGCGTTCAGTACGTTGACGGGGTAAAAACCTTCGCCGAGAAATATGATGAAACTGTGACCCGCACTCAACGCCAGCGCGTTTCGCTGGGCCAGTTCGGTCAACTCATCGTCTGTACCACTGGCGCGTACCAACGCTGGGCCTGAAGCCTCGCAAAAAGCCAGCCCAAACTTGATACCGGGCACGGTTCCAACCAACGCCTCGTGCAAGTCTTCCACTGTCTTGATAAAGTGCGACTGGCCGAGAATAAGGTTTACGACTTCCGGCTTCTCAACCGACGCTACCACAAGTTCCACCGTTCCCTCCTCCCGAAACCCAATACTGCCCCTATGCCAGCCCAAACAACCGGCACACGCCTGCCTCGGCTGCCATCTACCGAGGGCGACGTGTGCGGTTATTGAGGAGCAGCGATGCGAACCTTTAGGCTCAGATCTGAAGCCCCAAAACTTTGTTCACGCTCTGCAATAGCTCTTGCGGGCCGAACGGCTTTGTCACATAGTCGTCCACTTTGGCGATGTGGAGACCCAGGACCTTGTCTATGCTCTGGGCCTTGGCTGTGACGACGATGACGGGAATGTCCTTCAGTTCATCGTCAGCCTTCATCTGCTGATAGACCTCCCACCCATCCATATCCGGCATCATCAGGTCCAACAGCACCAGATCCGGCTTGATCTCGCGTACCGTCTCCAGTCCTTCCCTGCCGCCGACGGCGCCGACGAGATCAAAGCCTTTACGCCCAAGAATGAGTTTGACCAGGTCAATCATCTCAAGCTCGTCCTCAACGCAGACAACTACTTTTTTCTCCTGTGCCATGCAGTGTTCCTCCTTATCGTACTAGACCGGAAAATTTACACATAATCCCAAACATCAACGTCATAGCAGACCACTGCTATGCGTTAGTGTACCACTATCTTGCTTTCAAGTCAAACTGCAAAAACTTGGCAGGTTTGCGCTCTCGCGCTGGACAAGCCTTTTGAGATTTCAGAAAACCTCAAGGGGCTAGAGCGGTAAAATCAAAAGTTGCGCTACGGTGAGAGTGCGTTATAATTGAAAAGAGCAATACACTGGATACAAAACCTTCACAAAACTTTAGAGACAAGTTGATCGCCGAGAAAGCTGTACAGATCGCACAACATAATGACCTGGCCCTGCTGGTTGGCAGCGACCGCAAATCGTTCATCATCCGGCTGGAGGAAGGTTCACAGCTACACACCCATCGTGGCACTGTGTCCCATGACGATTTGATTGGGTTCCCCTGGGGGACGCAACTATTCACCCACATGGGGTATCCGTTCCTATTGCTCAGGCCCTCCACAGACGACCTCGTGCGCAAACTCAAACGCACCACCCAAATTGTCTACCCCAAAGACGCGGGCTACATTCTGATAAAGATGCGCATCACCCCTGGTTGCCGTGTGGTCGAAGCCGGCAGCGGCAGCGGCGGACTCACGCTGATCTTTGCCCAGGCGGTCAGCCCCGCAGGCCGCGTCTACTCCTACGAGGTTCGCCCAAAGATGCAGCAACTGGCCCGCAGCAACCTGGAGCAACTTGGATTGGCCGATTTTGTGGAATTCAAACTGCGAGACATCTCCGCAGGCTTCGATGAGTGCGGCGCCGACGCTCTCTTCCTGGATGTGCGTAATCCCTGGGACTACCTGGCCCAATCTCACGCTGCTCTCAGCGGCGGCGGCTTCTTCGGCTGCATTTTGCCCACCACCAACCAAGTCAGCCAATTGATCGGCGCGCTAGAAGAGTCCAGTTTCGGCATGATCGAAGTGGAAGAACTGTTACTGCGGCAATACAAGGCAATACCCGCCCGCTTGCGGCCAATGGACCGCATGGTGGCCCACACCGGCTACCTGATATTCGCGCGGGCGCTCATACCATTGGAGGAATGAAAAGAAACTATGGGAAACCTACGACGCTTGGTGCTGGACGTGTTGAAACCCCTGGACCCGAACATTGTGGAACTGGTGCAATTAGTGGCCGAACTGGAAGGCGTTGACGGAGCCAACATCTCGATCTATGAGATTGATCGCCGCGTGGAGAACGCCAAGATCACCATTGAAGGGCAAGACCTGCGCTATAACGAGATCACGCACGTCATTGAGGAGAACGGCGGCTCGATTCACTCTATTGACGAAGTGGCCGCCGGCCGGGTGCTCATCGAGGACGTCATCACGCCGCAAGACTAACCGTGGCAGATTCGAACAACTCCCCTGGGCCTCTGGCCCAAAGCATAAACAACATCCGCGAATACGAGCGCATCGCCGGTTTTTCCAAGATCGCCCGCCGCGCACTGGCGAACAACTCTTTCGACGGTGTGTTGACCATGATCGGCGTGCTGATGGGCAATTACCTGGGCGACGTCGACAGCGCCAACACCGTGATCCGCATCGGTATCGCCACCTCAGTCTCAATAGGGGTTTCCGGATTGTGGGGCGCCTACCTGGCCGAATCGGCCGAGCGCGGGCGCGAACTGGCCGAACTGGAAAGGATATCGCTGACTAACCTAAGCAAGACCAAAATCGGGCGCGCCTCGCGCGTGGCAGTGATTGTCGTATCGCTGGTAGATGGCATATCGCCCCTTGTCTCTTCGCTGATTGTGCTTATTCCCTTCTTCTTCGCGCCGCTGATCGGCAACATCATGGTCAGTTACGCGCTCTCAATAGTTGTTGGGTTGCTCGGATTGTTCGGGCTGGGGATGTTCCTGGGACACATATCCGAGCGCAGCCTCATCGGCTACGGATTGCGCACCATTGTGGCGGGCATAGCAGCCATCGCGATCAATGCTCTGCTGCCACTATCACCATAGCAGCAGCATCGTCAGCTTTCAAAAGAGGCCGTTTATGCCACATAGACATCCATTCCGCCGGCCGCTGTTGCGCCGCCGACCACCGCCCCACCCCGCCGTTCCCCCACCTCGCCGCCCACTAGCGCCCAGGGCGCGCCGGGCGCTGACCCGCGCCAACAATTTGATGGAAGGTGGACAGTTCACCCAAGCCGCCACAATCTTTGGTCGCTTGTCCGAAGGAGCCAAACGGCGCGGCCTGCTCGTTCGCGCCGCCAATCTGTCGCTCCAGGCATCTCGCGCCCACTTTGCTGCCGGTGACGTAGAAGCTGCGCTGGTGCGCGCCAAGAACGGACTGCGATTGCTCGTCCGCAGTGACCGCGCCGGGCGCGCATCCTACGTTCTCTCCAAGATGACGGCTGCGTTGCGCGAGAAAGGATACAACGCGCAGGCCAACCAATTGGAACAAGAAACCGCACAGATGCTTGAAGCAATGGGGCTCTCACTCGACGAAGCAAGGCGCCAAGTCCCTCAGGTGACCGAAAAGCGCGGCTCCCTGCCAGCTAACTGCGCAGGCTGCGGCGCCCCGCTCCTCCCCGACGAGGTGGAGTGGCACGACGCCCACACCGCCGAGTGCATCTACTGCGGCGCTGTGATAAAGACTCGGTAGATCCAAATTTCAGACCTCGGAGGTCTCGGAAGGCTCTCGAGAGACCTCCGAGGTCTTGTTGTCGTAACATTTTGGATCTACTGAGACTTGCTAGTTGGAGGTAGTCGCGCTTTCCATACCGCGCGCTATGGAAAGCGCGGCTACTCATCTGAAACACGCCCCGCTTATTTCCGTATCCCTCCCGTAATTAGAGTGTTATAGTTGTCGGTGTAAAAATCATCACAAAAAGGGAGGCAATCATGAGCAATCAAAAGATCATAGTAGTGACGGACAGCACGGCCTACATCCCCCAAGAGGCTATGGGGGATTTGAACATCCCGGTGATCCCTCTGTGGCTCATCTGGGGTGACGAGCGCTTTCGGGACGGGGTAGACATAAACCCACCCGACTTTTATCGCCGCCTTCAGGGCGCCAAGACCTTTCCCACTACCTCGCAGCCCTCGGCCGGGGAGTTTACCGAGTTTTTCCGGCAGGCAAGTGATGGGGCCGAGGGTATTGTGGGAATCTTTATCTCTTCAAAGCTCAGCGGCACCGTCCCCAACGCCCAGGCAGCACGGGCGCAGCTGACCGATCTCAACATCCAGGTCGTGGATTCGCTCGGGACCTCAATGAGCCTGGGGTTCATCGCGCTAGCCGCTGCCAGAGCGGCAGCAGCCGGTAAATCTATGGATGAGGTCGTCGCTACGGCCGAGCAGGTGCGTGACACGGTGCACATCCTGTTCACCGTAGGCACACTCGATTATCTTCACCGGGGCGGGCGTATCGGCGGGGCCAAGCGGTTAATGGGCACTATGCTGAACATCAAGCCCCTGTTGCACCTGGAGGATGGGCGCGTCGAACCGCTGGCCCAAGTGCGCACCAAGCGCAAGGCGGTCACGCAGATGTTAGAAATCGCCGAGGAGCGACTGGGCGGGAAGCCGGTAGCGGAGGTGGCCGTGCTCGACGTGAACGTCCCCGACGAAGGAGACGCTCTCGCCGAACAAGCAAAGAAACGATTGGGCGTTTCCGTAATTCATCGTACCGGAGTCAGCCCCGTCATCGGCGCTCACCTCGGGCCGGGGACTGTCGGCATCGCCCTCTACCCCACGATGGGTTGATTGTAACGAGAGCAGACCCTAAGCCTATATTTCGCATCCTGACGCAGCCTATTTGTGTCTTTTTCAAAAAGTCGGGGAAAGAAACCAGGTTTTTTCAGAAAAAACCTGGTTTCTCACTGACAGACGGCGAATCTGCCCAAATTGGGTT
>DUEK01000048.1 GCA_011192155.1 Thermoflexia bacterium | reverse complement strand
GCCCAGAGAGATTTTCGAGTCGGCGTACCTCGATGGTATGTCGCACTGGACGGTCTTTTACAAGCTGGCGCTGCCGCTTTCGGTGCCGGCCCTGGCATCACTGGCTATCTTCCAATTCCTATGGATCTGGAATGACCTGCTGGTGGCCCTGGTCTTTTTGGGAGGGCAGAAACCTGTGCTCACTTACCAGATCGGCAACATGGTGAGTTCGTTAGGCGCAGGCTGGCACTTGCTGACAGCCGCTGCGTTCGTCTCAATGGCCTTACCCATGATCGTGTTCTTTGGCCTACAACGCTTCTTCGTGCGTGGCATGCTGGCCGGCGCGGTGAAGGGGTAGGTCTCGACGCATTGCAGTAGAAAAGCAACAGCTTAATCGGAAAAGGAGTACAATCAAATGGCAAGCGTAAAATATGAGCATGTAGTCAAGCGGTGGGGCAATGTTGTAGGGATCAATGACCTCAGTATAGATATCGCGGACAAGGAATTCGTCGTCTACGTTGGCCCTTCCGGATGCGGCAAATCCACCGCTCTCCGGCTGCTGGCCGGCCTGGAATCTATCACCGAGGGAAAAATCTATATTGACGACCGGGTGGTCAACGATGTAAAGTCCAAGGATCGGGACATCGCCATGGTCTTTCAGTCCTACGCGCTTTATCCCCACATGTCGGTCTATGAGAATATGGCTTTTGGCCTCAGGCAGCGCAAGACCCCCAAGAGCGAAATTGATAGGCGCGTGCGCGAGGCGGGCGACATCCTGGGCATCGAGAAACTGCTGGATCGCAAGCCGGGGCAACTCTCCGGCGGCCAGCGGCAGCGCGTGGCGATCGGCCGCGCCATCGTACGGGAGCCGAACGTGTTCCTGATGGACGAGCCGCTCTCCAACCTGGACGCCAAACTGCGCGTGCAGGCCCGCGCCGAGATCAGCAAGCTCCATCAGCGGCTAGAGACGACCTTCATCTACGTGACCCACGACCAGGTCGAGGCAATGACCATGGGCACCCGTATCATGGTGATCAAGGACGGCGTCAAGCAGCAAATTGACACGCCGCAGAATCTCTACGAGTATCCGACTAACCTCTTCGTTGCCGGCTTCATCGGTAGCCCCGCTATGAACTTTATGGACGTAAAACTCGTGGAGCGGGACGGCAAGGTGGCCGCCGATTGCAGGGACTTTATCCTGGATATTCCTGAGGACAAGGCACAAGTCTACCGTCAGCACCTGGGCAAGGACGTCATCTTGGGTATCCGCCCCGAGGACACTCACGACGCCGAGTACTGCCCGGCCGGCATCAACAAGGCACTGGTGGAGGTCAAGGCAGATGTGACCGAACTGCTCGGCAGAGAGGTCGTCATCCATCTGGCGTCGAAGAACATCCAGTTCGTGGGTATCTTTGACTCGCGCACACAGGCGCGGGTGGGCAACACCGTGGGCGTGGCTTTCAATATGGATCACGTGCACATCTTTGACAAACAGACCGAGTTGGCGATCCGGTAAAAGTCAGGTACAATAAAACTTCGCAGCCGTAGCCGCGCTTTCCATAGCGCGAGGTCCTTCTACACGTAATGCGCGGTATGGAAACCGCGTCTACGTAGGGTACACAGGTCAAACTTTTTCGCCCTGAACAGGACACCAGTGAAAGAGCCAACACAATCTCCCTATCTCAACCTGCTCAAAAACCACATTGACATCAGGCGCGTGCCCTTTAGCGACCGTGGCTCGCGCCTGATGCTCTTTCAAACGCCCAAGTCAAGTCGCTTGGTGATAAAGTTGGCCGAGCGGATGACGTGGCTTCATCCTGGCCTGGATACGTACCGGCACCGTCCTCCGTTCATCCGCGACCTTTGCCTGGTGGATGAAAAGGGCGCGACGCTTGACTTTGAGGCCGAGACCTATCCTCACATGGTGTACCTTCACACCAATCTGGGTGATTTCAGACTGGTCTTTCAGGATGGTCAAACCCTCGCCTTCGGTCTGCCATTCCAGGTAACTGCCGGGCTTCGGTTTCACGTCTCGCCCCAGTTCTGGCAAATAAGCGGGCAGGGGGGCGTGTTCAAGACAGTGCATAATTTGTCCTACGCCAGCAACGGCAAGATCGCCAACAATCAAATTACGCCCGACGAAGGCGGCTACACCGTTGACTTTGTCATCAACGCCGGCAACGATTGTGCTATCACGCTCAGCATCGGCGACAGCACGGACCGTCAAGAGGCAATGCCTTTTTCCACCGCGTGCGCGGCTGCCGAGGAACGCTGGCACAGTTGGTTCAGCCGCGTTCCCCCCGTGGACGAGCGCTATCGCTCCACCTACGCGTACGCCTGGTGGATTATGGCAAACAACCTCATCAGCCCACAGGGGTACGTGGCCTACGAGGCCATGATGCCCTCCAAAGTCAATTACGTGGGACTGTGGCTGTGGGACAGTGCGATGCACGCACTGGCCTACCGTCACGCCGATCCGGAACTGGCGCGCAATCAAATCCGCGCCATGCTGGCTTGCCAGCTTCCCAACGGCATGCTGCCCGATGCCGTTTACGACGAGGGCATCATCTCGGAGATCGACCATCCAATCCACGCCGAGGTCACCAAACCCCCGATCCTGGCCTGGGCGGCGCTCAAGCTGCACGAGACCGACCCCAATCTGGACTTTTTGCAAGAGATCTATGCGCCGCTGGTGCAATGGAACGCCTGGTGGTTCAGTATGAACGACGACGACGTAGACGGATTGGCGCAATATAACCACCCCTACTCATCCGGTCTGGACGACAGCCCGCTGTGGGATTACGGGATGCCGGTCGAATCGCCCGACTTGAACACCTACCTGTGCGTCCAGATGGGTTCACTGGCGATGATGGCCGAGGCATTGGGGATGGAGGCCGAAGCCGGGATGTGGCACCGGCGCGCCGCCTCGATCGTGCGCCGCATGATCGAGGACTTTTGGGACAAAGATGCGGGCCTGTTCCACGCGCTGCACAACGAGCAGCCTATCCCGGTGGTCACGCCCTTCAACCTCTACCCATTGTGGACCGGCCAATTACCCGACCACATCCGCGCCCGACTCGTCGCCCATCTCACAAACCCAGACGAGTTCTGGGGCGAGTATATCATCCCCACGGTGGCGCGCAACGATCCACACTTTGACCCGCAGACGATGTGGCGCGGGCCGGTGTGGGCCAACATCAACTATTTCTTCATCGAGGCGCTACGCCAGGCCGGCGAGCCCGCTCTAGCGCACACCTTGCTGACAAAGACGCTGGACCTGGTGATGAGCCAGTCCAGCATCTATGAATACTATAACTCGGAAACCGGCGCGCCGCCGCCCACCGCTGCCGATGCTTTTGGATGGACGGCGGCCGTCTTTATTGACCTGGCGATCCAGGCAAGTCGTGGGACGAATCAGCAATCCGAAACCACTGACTAGAAAACAAGGAGGCCATCAAGTGCTACAACAGGTCGAACTAGAAYCCAAGCAACTATCAGATTATCGYCCCATCGTCGGYGACGARGTGATTGCYGAGATYGAGAAAMTRGCCGCGCCGYTRAARGGRGCGCGSGTGGTACACGTCAAYGCCACAGCCTTTGGCGGCGGCGTGGCCGAGATGCTGGTCACACTCRTKCCSYTGATGCGCGACGTGGGGCTCGAYGCCAGATGGCAGATCATCGAGGGCGAGGACGAATTCTTCAACGTCACCAAAGCCTGCCACAACGGCTTGCAGGGGATGGACATTTCCCTCACCAAAGAGATGAGGGAAATCTGGCAGCGCTACAACGAGATGAACGCGGCCAAGTTTGAAGGAGAATACGACTTTGTCATCGTCCACGATCCTCAGCCCGCCGGCCTGCTCCGCTACCACGGACGCGAGGCGGGGAAACATTGGGCCTGGCGCTGCCACATTGATACCTCCCACCCCAATCCGGCCTACTGGGACTTTTTCGCGCCCTACATCGGCGAGTACGAGGCCGGCATCTTTACGATGGAGCAGTACGTTGGCCCCGGCGTTTCCTACGACCACCTGGCGATCATCACGCCGACAATTGACCCCCTCTCGCCCAAGAACGCGCCGATGGCGGAGGCCAAAGCGAGCGAGGTCGTGGCCCGCTTTGGCATAGACGTGGATCGCCCGCTCATCACCCAGGTCAGCCGCTTTGACCCCTGGAAGGACCCGCTGGGCGTAATTGACGCCTACCGCATCGTCAAGCAGCAAATACCGGAGGTGCAACTGGCGCTGGTCGGTTCAATGGCCTCCGATGACCCCGAAGGTTGGTACTACCTAGACAAGACCATCCGCCACGCCGGTGAGGACGAGGACATATACATCCTTCACAACTTTCACGGCGTGGGCGCGTTCGAGGTGGGAGCTTTCCAGATCGTCAGCGACGTCGTCGTCCAAAAATCCACCCGCGAGGGATTTGGGCTGGTGGTGACTGAGCCGCTGTGGAAAGGGAAACCGGTAGTCGGCGGCAACGCGGGCGGCATCCCGCTGCAAGTCATAGATGGCGAAACCGGCTTCTTAGTGGACTCGGTCGAGGAGTGCGCGGAGAAAGCTTTGTATCTCCTGGAACATCCCAAAGAAGCAATACGAATGGGAGCGATAGCGCGGGAGCACGTGCGGCGCAATTTCCTCATCACGCGCCATCTGGCCGACTATCTGCGCTTATTCAATCAACTTAGCCTATATTTCGCATCCTGACGCAGCCTATTTGTGTCTTTTTCAAAAAGCGGGGCAAGAAACCAGGTTTTTTCTGAAAAACCTGGTTTCTTGCTGACCCAGACGGCGAATCTGCCCAAATTGGGTTTGGAAGAACAAAGTGTCAAGCCCCAAATCAAGCTGTTCAGAGGTGCGGAAAATAGGCTTAGGGCGGACTGATAACCGCCCAGTTCTTCCCATAGCAGCTAAAAACCGCCCCACGACGTAGGGCTCTCCAATTGCCGTATAAATCACCGGCTTAGGATCAATACGGTTCAGTTAAGCACTGTAGGGCGGATTGGCAATCCGCCTTACTTTCTGTTGAGACCTTAACTGAACCGTATTGGGCTTAGGATCGATCCTAAATTGCGTCCTGGCAAGTTGGCAACTTGCCCTACAGTGAGCCCAAATTCGGGAACTCTTTTATTGAGCCGTCGCCCGCTCCGCCGCCGGGATGTAGAATCGCTCAGTGTACTCTTTGACCATACGGCGGGTGCAAAAGACGGGCACCGACGTGCGAATCGCCTCCTTCATCACCTGTACCCAGCCTCGGGGTACGTTGCCAGCGTCGCGCTTGTAGAACAGGGGGGTCACTTCATTTTCTAGCAGGCGATAGAGCGCGTCAGCGTCGGCCGCGTCCTGCACTGCCGGATCGTCGTGCTGTTGCTCGGCGCCGATTGCCCAACCGTTGGCGCCGTTGTATCCCTCGGCCCACCAGCCGTCGAGCACGCTCAAGTTGGGGACGCCGTTGATGGCCGCCTTTTGACCGCTGGTGCCGCTGGCCTCGCGGGGCCGGCGCGGGGTGTTCAGCCACACGTCCACCCCCTGCACCAGGTAACGCGCCACCTGTAGATCATAGTCCTCGACAAAGGCGATACGGCCACCCATCGCCGGGTCTTTGGCTCCGTTGTAGACGTGTTGGATGAGCAGTTTGCCCCCCTCGTCGGCAGGATGGGCCTTGCCGGCAAAGATGAACTGCACAGGCCGGTAGCGATCGTGCAGCAGCCGCTTTAGCCGCTCCGCGTCGTGAAAGATGAGAGTGGCTCGTTTGTACGTGGCAAAGCGACGCGCAAATCCGATGATGAGTGCGTCGGGGTCGAGAAAGGTTCCAGCGCACAACACTTGTTCGGCGTTCAGTTTTCGTTCGATGCGCCGCCTCCGCGCCCGCTCGCGGATCAGGCTCGTCAGCTTGCGCTTGAGGCGCAGATGAGCGTCCCATAACTCGTCGTCGGGCACGTCAAAGATGCGCTCCCACAGCGCAGGATCGTCATGCCGCTCGATCCAGTCGGGCCCCAAGTGCTTGCGGTAAATCCGGTTCATTGCCCCACCGATCCAGGCCGGCACATGGATGCCGTTGGTGATGTGCGAAATGGGCACCTCTTCCGCCGGCCTATCAGGCCAGATCGATTGGAACATCTGACGCGCCACCTCGCCGTGCAGCTTGCTCACACCATTACATTGCCCAGACATGCCCAATGCCAGCACAGTCATATTGAAGCCTCCCTCGTGGCTGCCCAGCGCCAGGAACTGCTCCCGGCTCAACCCCAGGTGAGGCCAATAAGCGTGAAAGTATTTCTCGATCATGTGAAAGGGAAAGACATCGTGCCCGGCCGGCACCGGTGTGTGGGTGGTGAAGAGAGTTGTCGCCCGCACCGCTCGCCGGGCCTCGTCGAACGACTGCCCCGCCTCGACCAACTCGCGTGCCCGCTCTAGCACCAGGAAAGCGGAATGTCCCTCGTTGAGATGAAAGACGAGCGGAGCGATCCCCAGTTCCCGCAAAATACGCATACCGCCAATACCCAGTACGATCTCTTGCTGGATGCGCATCTCGCGGTCGCCGCCGTACAACCGGGCGGTAAGCTCCCGTTCCCAGGGAGCGTTTCTGTCATTGTCGGCGTCCATCAGATAGAAATGCGTGCGTCCAGCCCGTGCGTGCCAGATCTGCAAATGTACCGTGTGATCGCCCACCTCGACCGGAATAAAGAGGCTCTCTCCATCCTCGCGCAGCATCTCGCGAATGGCAGCCTCCTCCGGTTTGAAGCGCGGGTAGATCGCCTCCTGCCACCCATCGGCCGTGATGCTCTGGCGAAAGTACCCCATCTCGTACAAAAAGCCCATCGCCACCAGAGGCAGACCAATATCGCTGGCCTCCTTGCAGTGATCGCCGGCCAGCACCCCCAAACCGCCTGAATAGATGGGCAGCGATTGGTGCAGCCCAAACTCGGCGGAAAAGTAGGCGACAGAGCGGGTCGTCAGATCGGGGTACTTGGTCGGAAACCAAAGGTGGCCGTTTTTCAGATCAATATCCAGCGCTATTAACACAGCGTCGTACTGGCGGAGAAAGAGCGGATCAGTAGCCAATTCCATCAGACGCTCTGGCGAGATTTCCAACAGCATCTGCACAGGGTTGTGCCTGGTGCTGCGCCACAGCGTATAGTCGAGCATCTTGAACAGGTCGCGGGCCTCGCGGTGCCAACTCCACCAAAAGTTGTAGGCCAGTTCCTCCAGGCGCGCAATGCGCGGGGGAATCTTGTCAGAAAACATAAAGTTTACTCCGAGAGCATTTTTGTGGTCGAGATTTCTACCTCACGGCCCTTTGCATCACTAGGGGGCTTTGAGCAAAATGATGACCAACACAATGGCGGCAACTATGACGAACTCGACCAGGGTTGACAATTTCAACCGCTCCAGCAAGTGCTGATGGGCCAAGTTAATGGTGACGTAAAAGACCAGTAATAGAGATAGTCCGCCTATCCAGGCGCTGATCTGCCAATAGTTCACCGCCCAAGTGCTCTCGCCAACGATGATGCCAACCGCGCCAGCAAAAGGGAACATACGCCCTATTGGCACGTCCGCCACACTCAACAGGTCAAGTGCCAGGAGCGCAGCAGATAGCGTTGTCAGGGTGGCAGTCACCAGGCTGCGCGTGCGCGTGTGGTAGATGATGGTAAAAAGGACAAACGCCAACAGGTAAGCCAGCATGTTAAGGACAAGGCGGGCCATCGGGTAGCCAGGAGCATCAGGAGAAATAGCACTGTACTCAGCAGAGACGACTAGGCTGATGCCAATACCGGCCGCCAACAACATGCCAACCCACACGGGCCAAGTGGAGGCGCCTGCCAACACGTAAGCAGAGAGTCCAGCCACCACGCCAGGCAAAATCCAGGCGATATAAATTGGCCGCCCCAGGTATTCCCCCAAGTGCGGGTGACCATGCAGGATGAAGTTAGCGCCCGTACACACAAGCCCAACCATCAATGTAACCAGCAACCAGGTACCGGTGACGTGAATCGTCAGGGGTGAGCCCAGAGGCTCCAGGTTCCAGACGTGCTCGGGCAGCTCAATGAAGCGAAAGAGCACACTGCCCAGCAAGAGTACGGCCATCAGCACGCTCAACCGATTGCGATCTAGAGGTTTGATAGTTTCTTGCATCGGGGGGCATTGTACCGTTGGGGGCGCGATTTGTCAACCCCACGTATTCTGGTGATTGCCCACATCTTACCGCAAAGCACGCAAAGAGCGCAAAGAGAATCAAAAAGGGGGTTTCTTTGCGTCCTTCGCGCTCTTTGCGGTTCAAAGAAAACGCCGTCACTGCCTCGTGTTCTGACATGTGGGTAATCACCAGCACGTATTGGTGCACACTCGGTTACATTCGCGGCCTGTGGCTGATGGTGGACTGGTACTCTCCGAAGCACCAGGCCCTGCCGCACTGCAGGAAGCGACGGCAGTGCGACAGGTGCTTCACGATATGGTACGACACCTGTCTCAGCGACTGCGAGAGGTCGTCGTGACACGCTACGGTCTGGACGGCAATCCCCCAGCCATCTAGCGCCACATCGGAGCCGCCTTGGGGATCAACGGTGAACGGGCTCATCAGTTACACACTGAAACCCTGGTCTGGTTGCGTCACCCATCCCAATCCCAACTCCTGCGCATATTCCTGGGACGCTACACTCTGGCCGACTATGAGGCCGCCGACGCTGGCTGCGGCGGAGAGAATGGCGTCATGGCCGCTAACCTCACCACGGTCGAGACTTGTGCCCATGGCCCAACCTTCGTGGCTCAGTGCAGCCTGATCGGGCTGCAAAACTGCCTGTCTCTGCATTGGCCTTTTCCACTTGACATGCCTTCTTCCCCCCAAAAAGCCTATCGCTCTCACTACGGGTCCGTAAAAATATAACTTTCTGCCTGTCAATTTTCGCCCATCATGGGGCCAGGGGTTTTCACCCAAGATGGGCCACTCGGAGCGATGGCGATGGCGAAATTCCAGGCGCAAAAAAAGTGACGATAGTCGATTTCTAGCTCACCGGCGAGTCGACGGTGATGATCACTATGTGTGCGTTGTGGGTGAGCCGGTCCAGGCCGGCAAGGTCATCTATAAACCAGGGCTGTTCAGTTCTAATGCTCTCTCAGTACAGAGCGCTCACAGCCACCGTCCCGGGGGCGGCCCATGCAACAAAACATCAACTTTTGGGTAATTTTCTACCCAAAATCGCCCTCGGGGACGAGGGCTAGAGCCTTGGAAATCTAGAACTGAACAGCCCTGATCTATAAACAATTTGACTATTGACAAATTGCACATAGTGTGATATACTGCGCCTGCGTTGGATGGCCTGGCGAAGGAGGAGAAAAGATGCGGTGGCGAGGACGAGGTGGGCGGGGGCGAGGTCGCCGGACAGCACGAATGTTGGAGCCAGCGCTGCTTTTGCTGTTGCACCACGGCCCTGCTCACGGCTACACGCTCCTGGAACAGTTGGGAGAGTTTGGTTTGGGAGGTCTGAATCCCAGTGTGGTCTACCGGTTGCTGCGGGACATGGAAGCGCAAGGCTGGGTCACCTCGGCTTGGGACGAGGAACAGTCGCAAGGCCCGCCCCGCCGGGTCTATTGTCTCACCGCGTCGGGAAATGACGTGTTGGCTCTGTGGATCCAGGATTTGACGGAGGGCAGAAAGAGGATTGATCATCTCCTGACAGTCTATCGTCACCACATGGAGGAAGGTGAAGGTGAGCATCACTGAAACATTACGTTCGATGATTTAATTCGCCTTTGCCGGCCCAATGCTTTTGTTCTCCTCCTGGGGCCTAGCGCGCCGCTCTCGCCGGCGCTCTTTGAGATGGGGGTGGATGCAGTGAGCGGTACCCTGGTCATAGACCCGGAGCGGGTGTTGCAGTCGGTTGGCCAGGGGGCGACTTTTCGACAGATCAAACGGGCGGGCGGTCTGCGTCTGCTCACGATGATACGAAATACATATTAGTTTAAGGAGACAGAATGACTGACCAACAACTGGTAATCGAAGCATTAAAAAGCGTGAACGACCCCGAGCTGGAAAAGAGCCTGGTCGAGTTGGGGATGGTGCATGATGTCAACGTGGAGGGCGGCGGCGCGAGCTTTACCCTGGCGCTGACCACCATCGCCTGCCCTCTCAAGGAGCGCATCGTGGACGATGCCCGTCAGGCGGTGCTGGCGCTGGACGGCGTCGAGGACGTGCAGATCGAGCTGCGGGAGATGACGCGAGAGGAAAAAGAGCGCATCTGGCCTAAACAGCAGCAGCAACAGAAGGAAGGGGCAGCGTTGCACCTCAATCATATTGAGCGCGTGCTGGCCGTGATGAGCGGCAAGGGCGGGGTGGGCAAGTCGTCGGTGGCGGCGATGATGGCCGTGGCGCTGCGACGGCAGGGAAAGCGGGTCGGCGTGCTCGACGCAGACATCACCGGCCCCAGCATCCCCAAGATGTTTGGCCTCCACGGCCCGCCGCCGGCAGGCCCGGTGGGTATCCTGCCGGCCGAAACCAAGACCGGCATTCGAGTGATGTCCATCAACCTGCTCCTGCCAAGCGAGGACGAGGCCGTCATCTGGCGCGGCCCGCTCATCGGTGGAGCCATCAAACAGTTCTGGGGCGATGTGGTGTGGGGCGACCTGGATGTGTTGGTAGTAGATTTACCGCCGGGCACCTCTGACGCCTCGCTGACGGTGATGCAGTCTCTACCGCTCAATGGAGTGCTGTTGGTCACATCGCCGCAGGATTTGGCCGGGATGGTGGTACGTAAAGCAGCCAAGATGGCTCAACACTTGAATGTGAATGTGGTAGGATTGGTGGAAAATATGAGTTACCTCATCTGCCCCAAGTGTGACGAGCGGATTGAGGTTTTTGGTCCCAGCCAGGCAATGCGCACGGCAAATCAACTGGGCTTGCCAGTGCTGGCGCAAATCCCGTTGGACCCCGACCTGGCCACTCGTTGCGACGCGGGAAAGGTGGAGCAGCACGAAAGCGACATCTTTGACGCGCTGGCCGCAAAGGTGACAGAACGGCTCCCGGCGACAAAGAGCGTGCCGATTTTCGTCTAGTGATCGGTGGACTTTAATTGTGAAAACCTACTTGGATTGTTATCCCTGTTTTCTGCGCCAGGCGTTGGCGGCGGCGCGGTTGGCCGAGGCCAGCGAACCGCAGCAAAAGGTGATACTCGACCGCGTGCTCGACTTGCTCAAGCATATTGACTTGGCGAGCACGCCGCCAGAGATCGGCGACCAGGTGCATCGCCTCGTGCGCCAGGAGATCGAGAGCGGCGATCCGTACCGGGCGGTCAAAGAGATCAGCACCCGCCGGGCGTTGGCCCTCTACCCTCGGCTGAAGGCGTTGTTGGCCGAGGCGGACGATCCGCTGGAAATGGCCGCGCGTCTGAGCATCGCCGGCAACATTATTGACTTTGGGCCGGTACAAAAGTACGATCTGTGGGACACGGTGGAACGGGTGCTGGCTCAACCGTTCTCTGTAGACGACAGAGCGGCTTTTCGAGAATCGCTGGATAGGGTGGGGAAGGGCGCAGGCACTGCGCCCCTACTTTACCTGGCCGACAACGCCGGTGAGACAGTCTTTGACCGGCTGCTGATTGAGACGTTGCCTGTCCCGGTGGTCTATGTGGTCAAAGGCGGCCCGGTGCTGAACGATGCGACGCGGGAGGATGCAAAAGCGGCCGGACTGGACCGGGTGGCGACTATCGTGGATAACGGGACGAACGCTATGGGGACGGTCTTGAATCGCTGTTCCGATGACTTTCGCCATTTGTACAACGGGGCCAAAATGGTGATCGCCAAGGGGCAGGCCAATTACGAGACGTTAAGTGATGAAGGATCCAAAGTATTCTTCCTGTTGCAAGTGAAATGCCCCGTTATCGCCCGCGACGCAGGCGTGCCGGTTGGAAGTATCATACTCAAGCAAGGATAGAGGATAAAGGAGGTAACTACTCGGCCTGGGCTGTTACACAGAGTTGCGCGGAGCATTTCACAGAGGAACACGGAGACAAGAACATTTTTGTTGTATTCTCTGTGTCCAAACTAGAAGAGCCTGAACAGTTAAAAGGAGGGACAATTAGCGTGAAGAAAATCGGTATCATCATCTGCAATCGCTACCATACCTGTGCGGGCGGCAAGTGTTTGCGGTCTCTGCGAAATCGGGAGGGAGCCTTTGCGCTGTACGAGGGAGAGGAAGTCGAGTTGGTGGGTTATACCACCTGCGGAGGCTGCCCGGGAGGCAACGTGGAATACGCTCCGGCAGAGATGAAAAAGAACGGCGCCGACGTCATCCATCTGGCAACCGGCCTGGTGGTCGGCTATCCGCCCTGCCCGCGCCTGG
>DUEK01000047.1 GCA_011192155.1 Thermoflexia bacterium | reverse complement strand
CTGTAGCGCCTTTCCAGGCTCGACAATTTCACCACAGAGACACGGAGAACACAGAGTTTTAGAGTCTACTTTTGTTTTTCTCTGTGCCCTCCGTGCCTCTGTGGTAAGATGTGGGTAATCACCAATCCAAATCAGGTTTACGTTCTGCGAATGACGAGTCGCTGCACCTCGATGTCTTGACCGCCAAACTGGTACTTGTAGCGCTCGTCGCCCTGCATAAAGTCGAAAGCCTCACGCCCCCGCTCAATGGCGTGGCGAATGCAGTAGGCTGTGAGGACGATACCCGCGCCCAGCTTGGGGAACGTCCGCCAGTCGAGACCAGAGTTGTAGACCAACACGCGGTTGTCGTAGATGAAATTGAGGTAAGCGGCCGCTTTTTGCCCGCCGACTTTGAGGAAAGCCAATTGCAGCCAGCCGGCATCGTAGGCTACGGGCGTCAGTTGACGGAAGAAGTTGCGCATACGCGGGGTAAGGAACTCGGCTTTGCCAGGGGTACTGGCCGCCATAAGGTCCAAAAAGTCCTCCGTCTCGGTTTGCAGGTCGTGCTCCGGGCCGACGATGTACCAATTTGTCTCGACTTGGGCTTCTAGGCGGCGCATTTTGCGCCGCACCTCGTGCCGCTGCTTTTTACTCAGCATTTGCAGGTACTCGTCCCAGGTGGCAGGCAACTGCACGATGGGACACACGTCGTCCCGGGCCGTCTCGATGGCCCAACCGCGCGTCTCCGCCAAAGCGGGCAGCAGTTCCAGCGTGGGCGAATCCTGGTGGATATTGCACAGGTCGAGCGCATCCCAGGCGGGCGCGCCCGGTCCCGCCAAATAGTCCACCAGCGCGCCGTAGACCTCGCCCTCTCGCTCCCGCGCCACGATGAGGTCAAGATAGTCGGATACCTCCACGCAGCCGACGGTCGTCAGCACCCGCTGCCCCTGCGCGTCCTCGGTAGCAAAGAGCGGGGCAATGCCGACCAGTTTCCCATCGTCGCGCACGGCCAGGATGAGCAGTTCTCCCTCACCCAGGTTTCGCCACCAGGTACGCTGGTATTCGAGCGTGAGAAAGATGGTGTCGGCGGGGGAGCGGTGCAGTAGAGCGTTCCACTCCCCAGTCAGGGCCTCAAAGCCCTTGGTATCGTGGTAGGATTGTACGGATAACGTCATTTTCGGACCTCCTGAGGGTAGGAGTTGGTGGGTCGCGCTCACCGCACCTACTTGGACACACAGTTGTACAAGGTTCTTAAAATCAACTGCGAACCTTGCCCACCCATCCCCTGCACATTGGGCGAACTTTCGCATCGTGCGATTTCGGGTGAACGGATCGCAGAACAGCGGGGTAGGCGCGCAGCGACAAACCTGTGTTTTCGATACAAGTCACTGCGTGAATTTGAATGATGCAAGCAGCCCTTCAAGGCCATAAATCACCCCGCCGACGAGGCCCGCCGCCCGCAGGGTATTCATTCGCTCACCACCCGTATTTTGCTCAACAGCACTCGCCCGCCCAACCAATGGCCGTCCTCTGCCACAACAGGCAAGCGGTCGCCGCCAGTGTGCAGGCCGACTTCGATATCGTAAAAGCCGGGCGGGGTGGTCAATCCAACCGTCAGATCGCGGACGTCCTCGATTATTTGGCCGGTGGGGACGGCGTCGCTGGCCAGTGGACTATCGCTGTTGGCCCAGACCTGGTCTTGGACGCCGAGAACGTGGGCAAAGACGCGATAGTTCTCATCTATCGAGGCTAACGGACGCCAGTAGAGCGTCAGGCGAATTGTCTCGCCGGGGCAGGCCACCCGCCGGTCAAGCTCGTAGCCGGTCAGCATGATCTGGCCGTCGAAATTCACATCTACCGGATTGGGGAACTCGCCGGGCCGCGGCTGGATTTCGACCTCCGCCAGGCGCAGCGCGTTGTGCCCATCAGGAGTGAGGAGGCGCGGGCCGCCGGGCAGGTAGAGGCCGACCTGAATGTAGCCCTCGTCCGGCGCGTAGGCCGTCTCCGGTAGGTGAAGGCGGTAGGTATCAGCAAAGGCGACGCCCGGCTGCCAGGCGGTGGCGGGGTAGCTGCCCAGGCCGGGATGGGTGTCGCACTGGGCCACTATTGTACCCACATCGCTCAACAGGTGAACAAAGACGACATAGTTCTGGTCGGCCTGGGCCAGCGCCTGCCAGTAGACGGTGACCTCCAGCGAGCCGCCCGGCTTGACCTCGCCCGGCTCGACCCGGTAGCCCAGCAGCCGCGCCACGCCCCCCAGTTCAAGTCCAACCGGGTTGGGCGCGGCCTCGATTTCGGATTCGGTCAGTGGGCGAGGGCGGGCGAAAGCCGGAGCCAGCACGCCGATCAGGGCGTAGACGGCCAGCGCCGCCATACCAAGTGTCACGACTAGGCTCGCCGCCCAGGTCAGGCGACGGGGGAGAAAACGGCTCAATCCCCCCATCAGCAGAATCGTAAAGGCCGGCAGGGCGGGGAACAGGAAGCGGCCCATCGCGCCGGCCGGTTGGATCAAAATATAGTACACTACTACGGCCATAAAGGTGAGGCAGAGCGTCCCCAAAAGCGCCAGGGCAGCCCAGGGGAGCGAACCGCGCCGGGGAATCAGATAGCCGGCCAGCGCCAGCGCGCAAAAGTAGAATAGCGCCCGGTAGACGGTCGGCGGCAAGGGCAGTTGGCCGTAGCCAAAGCGGCCCCACAGGCTGCTCCACAGGTAAGGCAAGCCCTGCTGCACGGCCCACCAGTTGCCGGCCGGAGAGCGACCGGCCCAGAGTTCGTTGACTTTGCGCATGCCAGTGAGATCGCCATAGAGCGCCAGGTTGCGCCAGAACCACCAGCCGGAGATGGCGGCCGCCAGGCCCAGGATGATCAAGATGCCCCTCACCGCTCGAGTCAGAAATAAGCGCCGGGCGAGAGTGTGGGAGGGTGGGGGTATGGGGGTCAGGTAAGCTAACAGGATGGGTGCCAACAGGGCCGCCAGGTGGAGCTTGGTGAGGAGCGCCAGGCCGTAGAGGATGCCCAGCGTCACGTCGGCGCGCGGGCTGGGGCCGCGTCGCGCGATTCGCACGCACACCAGTAGCACGGCCGCGCCGCACAGAGCGGCCGGAATGTCGTTGTTGACCGCGCCGCTCAAGTAGAGGAATTGCGGGTTGAAGGCGACCAGCGCCGCCCCACTCACGGCCAGCTCAGGAAAGACTTCGCGCCCGACGAGGTAAGTGAGCCAGACGACAGATGCGCCGATGATGATCGTCATCCAACGCACCAAGTAGACGGCCAGCGCGACGCCGTGGAAGGGAGGCAATTTGCCAAATTGCCCTACGTCGTCGGAGTGGAGGTACTGGTTTTTGTTGTCGGCGCTTATCTCCCAGACGCGCTCATCCCAGTGGGGGTTGACGAGTGGCTCATAATAGACCTCCTGCGCGACGTCCACCCACCCACTGACTAATGCGCCCAGGGCATAGTAGAGGGGCGGATGGTGGCTCTGGGCGCGCGGCCCTTCGACGGACTGCACGGGCAGGCTGTGGTAGACGGCGATGTGGCGCACGTAGCGAAAGTGGCGCAGTTCGTCGGTCGGTTCGTAGAGGGGGGAGTTGAGGCTGTAGGCGGTGGCGAGGAGAATGAACAATGAGACAATGAACAAGGGCCAACCAACATTACTTGCCAACCGGGATAGAAAAGCTCGCTCAAGTCTGTGGGGCAAGATCAGTTCCTTCCGTTGCCGCCTTTAGAAATAGACAAGGAAAACGGGGCCCGATCCAGCAAAGCCCCGTTTCCCCTCGCCACACATGATGGATTAGTAGGTGTCGCAGCCTTCGTCCATGTAGAAATAGTCGTAGCCGATCTGAGTGTCTCCCCATTCCCAGTTTCCGCCGATGATGCCGACACGGTTCAGAGACGAAATGTCTCCCTCAGAGAAAGTATGCACGTGTTCACCGTTCACGTACAATTTGACCTGGTTGCCTGTAACTTGTGCCCTCAGCGTATTTACCTCTTTGTCTGGCCTAGCGGGCGTTCGCGGCCCACCGACGCCAGGCACTATGTTTATGCGCTTTTCGTGTGTCTGCATAGAATAGTTAGGGCCAGGGAATTGATACCCTATGCGCTTTACAATACCCCAATCACCACGGTTATCAACCCAGAGCGAATAGACGGTATTCATATCAGCGCTCGCTGCAAATACCAATCCCCAGCCAGAGACCCATTTTGGTTTCTCAAAGCTTCCTTTCATTTCAATACAGGTTTCAGTGGAAGGGCGTGTGATCCCCGGAGCGAGCGAGACGGGATATACAAAACGTGTAAAGCCATGATTGCCGCCTTCATAACAATTCGTAGGGATGTAAACGTGATATCGTCCTCCGCTATAATACAGATTGTATTTGTAACTCATGTGCTCCCGGCCGCCAAAAGTGTCATCGCAACCGGTTAAGCAGCAATCAGCAGTGTGGGTGCGCCAACCGCTGCTGGAGCTATCGAAACCATCGTAGTAATTGAGCTTGAGCGTGACCGATTTGACGGCGCTCCACGGCCCCTCGCCCCAGCGGTCGTCCTTGTCGGCGCGCACGCGGTAGTAGAGAGCGCCCTGGGCCGTACCTTTTGTGACGAGTTGCGATGTCGCTGTGGTCTCCCACTCTTCCGTGACGCTGGTAAAATTGGCGTCCGTGGATTCTTGGAGCACGTACCGGTCTATGGGGGCGTTAACAGCCTGCCAGCTCACGGTGAAAGAGTTGTCCGCCGGGTTTGGTTCGGGGATGTCGTTCAAATCAGGGACGGGTGGGTACTTGTAAAAGATGATGGGAAACCAAGCCTCGAAAGTGACAATGGCCGTCGCTTCCACTGAGGAAGTCACTAGGCTTCCCGCACCGGTGATTTTGGCTGTATTGGCAAAGCTAAAACGAGCATCTCCGCCTGTGGCATCGGTGATCTGAACGGTAAAGTCAATCGCAACTACGTCGTTCGGCGTCAGCAGGCCGGTCCAGGTGATGACGTCCCCCGCTCTCCCCGGTGTGCCCATCGTGGCAGTGAGGCCGCCAAAGTAATTCACTTCCAGAGGTAAAGAGTCGGTCATCCAGGCCGCCGATACAGGTTCATCTCCGGTATTAGTAATATAAACGGTATAGGCCAAGTGGTCCCCAGGGCGAGCACTGGAGGGATACACGGACTTGGAGGTCACTAGATTACCTGCCTCTGGTTGGGCCAGTGCCCGAAAGTGAGAGAGCAACAGTGACAAGCTCGCTACGAGCAGCAATGCCAAAGCTCCTGTCAGCAATGCCCCTGTTGAACGCCGCATCTTATTCTGCCTGTAAATTTTCATACTATGTCTCCTCAAGCTAAACCGCCAGACGACGAAAATACGTCTGGCTTGAAGGTAGGCTCCAGGCCAAATCGGGCGACCAGAGCATGCCAGATTCTACTACGGAGCACAGTCTTTGTCAATGTCAGACGAGTTGCGCCACTAGGTTTTCAGTAACCGTTCAGGCATAGCCGTTTTTCTTACCGCAGAGATCGCAGAGGTCGCAGAGCCGGGCGAAAATATCATCTCACAGGGATAAAATGAGAAAACTCGGCGTTCTCTGCGTGCTCTGCATAGCAGAGGCCTCTGCGGTGAAAATCATACGTATACCTGAACGCTTACGGTTTTCAAAGCAACAAATAAATAGCCATCTCAGAACTAGGGTATGCTATCCATGGATGGTAGAAGAATGTGATCGGCAACGGGTTGGCCCTCGGCATTCAACACAGACCACCGCTCGCCCGTCAGCGGGTCGTAAAGACCAAGCTCCAGGGTGTATGGCCCATTGGTCAGGCGATGAACTTGAACAAAGCGGTCGCCGGGCCGGAGCGTGAGCGGATCCACCCACAGGCCGTCGTCGCCGGCCACGAGCGCCCCGTCGGCGTTGAGCAGGTGGGCAAAGACGGCCAGTCGCGGTCCGGTGTAGACGTCGGGCGGGGGCGGGTTGGCGACGATGGGGATGGGCGGCAGGTCGAGCGGCGCAGCGACGAGCCAGACGGTGAGGAGGATGTCATTGCCCAACCAGCGAGTTTCGGTCAACTTTAGCCCATTGGCGAATTGGACGTTGGAGGTTGGGGATCGGGTCTCCTGCTCCGCAGAAGCAGACGGATTGGGGATTGGGGATAGCGTGTAAAGTTTGAGATGGGGCGCGATAGCTTCCGGCGGATCGGTGTTCGCCTTTAGGATGTCCTGAATCGGCGCGGCGGGGACAGGAAAGGTGGTGAGCAGCGCGAGCGAGGAAGCACCCTCAGCGACCCAGATCAACGCGCGGCTGGAATCAAAGAGACGCACGGTGACATCATCGCGCTGGATGTCCACGCCCAATGCCAGCAGATCCCAGGGGCCCATGAGTGTGCTAGAGATGGCGACGTTGGTGATATCGGGGTGAGCGTCCAGGTACCGGGCTGCCTCGCGATAGTCGGCGCGGTAGAGAAAGCGCACCATGTCCTGTTGCGGCCAGATGGTAAAATAGTCGCGGAGGTCGCGGGCGGCGTTGCCGGCCAGGAAAAGAATGATCAATGACCAACGACCAATGATCAACAACCACTTGCCACTTGCCACTTGCCACCCGCGAGATTTAAGCCAACGGTAAGCTGTGGTCAGGGCCAGGGCAGGCAGGATGTAGGCGACGGGTTGAGCCAGAATAGTGTGACTCAGGCTGGCGGGCGGAGTGCTGACAAAGGCCGGGAGCAGCCCCAGCCCCAACCACAGGAGCAGGAAAAAGTAACGTGGCTGCCGCCAGTGATACAGGCAGAGCGCGACTCCGGCCCACAACAAAGCGCCGCCGAAAAGATTGAACACTGGGCGACCTGAGATGTTGTACAACCATTCGGGGTCGCCGGTGGCGTGGAACATGCCCAGCGTCTCCCAGACGTTCTCCAGCAGCGGGCGCGGGTTGCCGGCCTGCAACTCTCGCAGCGGCACGGCCAGCTCCGCTATGCGGGCGTCGGCCCCGATGCCCTCGGCAGCGGTCTCGCTGCGCCCTTGAAATATGGCGATTCCCATTGGCGCGACCAGCACAGCCGCGACTAGGAGCGCGAGGAGGGGACTGCGCCAGTGATGGCTGAATCGGTCGCGGTGGAACAGGGCCAGATAGACGAAGAACAGAACCAGCAGCACCGGCAGCAGACGAGCAGCGGGGTAGGTGTAAAGAGAGAGTCCCATAGTGAGGCCGGCCAGAAACCAGGTTTTTGTCGCTTCGGGTGAAGCAGAAGCGCCTTCGCTCACAGAAAAACCTGGTTTCTCGAAAATGGCGCGCCAAAATAGATAAAAGGTCGCCAGGGCAAGCGGCGGCAAGCTGATGTGGCGTATGGCCGTCCGGCTGTACATCAGTGACCAGAAAGATGTCGCCAGCGCCAGCGACGTGATCGCGGCGGCAGCCCGGCTTCCAAAGAGGCGGCGGGTCAGAGTGTATGTCAGAGCGACAGTGAGCATACCAAACGCAACAGAAAGTAAATGGCCGCTCAACACATTGAAGCCTAACACGGCGTGCACCCCAGCGTGCAGGTGGTGATAGAGCGGCTCATGGCCGGATGCCCCGGTGTAATAGAGCGGAAAGCGGCCCGCCAGCAACTCGCCGGAGAGAGCGTGGATGTTGATCAGTTCGTCGTCGCGCCAGCCGGGGGGGACTGTTTCCAGGCAGCAGAGACGCAAGCCCCAGGCCAGCAAAAGCAGCACGACGACAAAAACCCACTCCCATTTGGAATTCACTCGCTCACGACCTCCACGTACCGCAGCAAAACGGCATCGCCAACCCCCTCGCCGTCCACCAAAACAGGCAACCGGACCAAATCGGAGCGCCGATACACACCAACTTTGAGCGCGAGTGGTCCCAGAGATAAGTCGGGCGGTAGCGTGAAGCGGTGGATTTGCGCAATCGTGTCCCCGGTCTGCCAATCCCAGGCCGGCGCGTCGAGCCGATCCTCCTGTCCCACGATATTCCCTGCCGCGTCCAGTGCGTGGGTGAACAGCACAAGCTCCTCGTTGGCGTTGGATAGATTCTGAGGACGAAGCAGCTGTGGATTGGTCACTTGCCAGAGTGTGACTAGTTCGATTGTCCCGCCCGGCGCGACCGTCGGCGCGCGCAGATTGTAGCCCAAAAGCCGCAACGCGCCGCCAAAATCCGCCCGCGCGCCCTGCGCCCGCTCTCGCAAAGCGGCCCAAGCGACCTGCGGCTCCCAGTCGTAGACGATAAAGAACGGGTCCAGGTCATCGGATCGCATCTCCACGCGCTCGCGGACGCGCAGGCTGGGCAAGTCGGCAAAGTAAGTGTCCAGAGATGCGCTGGCGGGAGCGATCAAGCGGGCGCCCCCCCCCTTTTCATCCCCCCCACTGGGGGGGAAAGAGGGGGGGATGAGGAGCGCACGGCGAGCGTCGAACCAGCGCAGCGAGAGATCGCGCCTTTGCAGACTTATCTCAAAGACGTAAGGATCGTGCGGGGCGTGCGGGTAGACGGTCGAAAGCGCCACGACCCCACTCTCCGGTTGAGCATCCAAGTAGCCCGCAGCCTCGACGAGCGTGTGCTGATAGGCCGCCCGCACATCCGGCGACTCTCCCCACACGACAAAGTAGTCGCGGGCAGAGGCCACGCCAGTGGCGAGAACCAGGCCGACAAACCCTAACCCGACGGCCCAGGCAATCCGCCCTCCCCAGCGCGCCATTGCCCAGCGCGCCCCCGTCACAACCGCCAGGGCGGGGAAAAGAAACGCAACCGGCAGCGCCGCAATGCTGCGGGTGCTGCTGGCGGCGGAACCCGTGATCAAGGAGGGAGAGATGCCGGCGAGAAACCACATCAACGAGAATGCGCGTGCCGGATCGCGCCAGCGCGCCAGGCACAGCCCCACTCCAGCCAGAAACAGCGCGCCGGTCAGCGGGTCAAAGAACGGGCGACCGGGAATCGTATAGGCCAGAAAATCGTCGCCCCGGCCGGGGACAAAGAACCCGGCTATGCAGCCCCAGGCTCGGTTCAGAACGACGGAAATATCGCCGCTCAACAACGCCTGCAAGGGAACGTCCAGCATCTCCAATCGCTGCTCCGCGCCAGGATGCGCCCGCAAGTATGCAAAGAGCGGCGCGGATAGGAGCAGGCCGGCCAGAACGGCGATCAACGTGGGCAGCCACACGCGGCGGAATGTCGCCCGGTGGAGGATTGCCAGATAGATCAGAAAAGCCGGAAAGACAACCCACAACACGCGGGCCGGGATGTAGGTGTACAACATAGCTCCGATGAGGAGAGCAAACGCCCCCATTTCTAGCCAGAAACCCAGTTTTTTCTGTATGATTTCTCGTGGTTTATGCACCGAGCGCCAATACACGTAAACAGCGGATGCGAGCAACGCCGGCAACATGCCGGAGCGCAAAGCCTGCCGGCTGGTTGCAAGCGACCAAAACGAAGCCGCCTGCAACGCAACAGCCGCCAGCGCTGTCGGGCCATCAAAGGCCAGCCGCACCCAAGCAAAGGTAGCCAACAATGTAAGCAAACCGAAAGGCACAGGGGAAAATCGCAACACGCGACCGGTGGGGCCGCCCATCGCCATCAGCCCGGCGATCACGTAATCGTACAAAGGCTCGCGCCCGTACCCCACCGTCTCGTAGATAGGCCTAGCGCCGCGCAGTATGGCGATCCCGTCGTGGCCGTGTCCGGCCTCATCGTGCGTCAATCCGGGCGGGACGCTATCCAGGCGGTACAGCCGCAGCGCGGCCGCCAGCAGCAGGATGAAAATGAACAATGTCCAATGGCCGGCCGATTTAGGATTTGGAGTTTGGGATTTGGTCAAATCAACCTCCAGGGAGCGCACGCCAATCATACCTTAACCCGGCGTGCTTGACAAGTGGGATTTGAGCCAGATTATGTTATAATGGGCAAATGGACGAATGTACGAATGGCGAATTTACGAATCCAGGAGACATTATGCGGTCTAAAACCTCCAAACATTGGAAATTGGACACTGCACATTGGATATTGTTTATTGCTCATTGTTCATTGTTCATTATCTTGGCTCTGGCCGGCTGTGGAGCGCAAGCGCCGACACTCCCAACTCCAACTCCAACATCCAGCCCGTTATCTCCCCTTCCCACCCCCACGCTGCTTCCCGAATCGCAACCGATGATCATCACGCTCGGTTTGTGGCTGCCGGAGGAATTGGATCCTTACGGCGAGGGGCCGGCGGCCGATGTCCTGGCGCAGCAACTGACCGAGTTCAGCCACGCCCATCCCGACCTGCAAGTCGAAGTGACCGTAAAGAAAGCCTACGGGCGAGGCGGGTTGCTCGACTTTTTGCGCACGGCGCGGGCGGCCGCCCCCTCGGTGCTGCCGGACCTGATCGTGCTGGACGCGGCTGACCTGGAAACCGCAGCCGGGTCGGGCCTCGTCCAACCGCTCGATCCGCTCCTCGCGCCGGCAGAGATGACTGACCGCTTTCCTTTCGCCGCTGAACTGGGGACGGTGGGCGATCAAACGCTCGGCTTGGTCGTGGCCGCCGATATGCAGCACATGGCCTACCGCCCGGCCCTGCTTGACTCGCCCCCCGTCTCCTGGATGCACGTCATCTCCCCGCCCGTTTCTTTCCTCTTCCCGGCCGGCGGACGCGACCGGCAGATCAACGACGCGACGCTGATCCAATACCTGGCCTGCGGCGGCCAACTGACCAACCCTGAAGGTCGCCCGTGGCTGGATGAAGAGGTGATGGTGAGCGTGCTAGGCTTTTACAGCGATTGCACCAGCATCGGGCCGATCTCACCAACTTACCACACCCCCGCGATCTCGCCGACGGTCGTTTTGAACATCACCGACGCGGACCAGGCCTGGGAGCGGTTCAAGGCCGGAGAAGGCGAGATGACGATGGTGCGGGCCAGCCGCTACTGGCTTGAGGCCGACGAAACCATCGCCGCCGCGTCAATACCCACCCGCGACGGGCGGCCCTTTAGCATTGCCCGGGGCTGGGTAGTGGCGATGGTAGCCAACGACCCGGCGCGGCAGTCATTGGCGACGCTGCTGCTCGAATGGCTTGTCTCGCCCGATCACAGTGCGCAGTGGACGCAGACAGCCGGTTTCCTGCCGGGTACGCGCGGCGCGCTGCGACTGTGGGATATATCTGACGCAGATCGAGCTGTATTGCGCAACACGATGGAGGCCGCTGTCGTTGCGCCCCCACCAGAGGCGATGGCGACCACAGGGCGGGCCATGCAGGAGGCGCTGGAGGCTTTGCTGAGGAGACGAGTCAGCCCGGAGGACGCGGCTGCTGCAGCGGGCGATATTCTCGGACAGTGATGCGATGGCCGAGCGAGATTTACGCGCTGCCGCACGCGAATTGCAGCAAGCCGCGCTGGACGCCGTCGAGCCGGCGGCTGCCGTACACCGGCACGTTCACAGAGAAGGCGACATGCTCACCATCGCTGGTCGGAGCTATGATTTGCGCGATTATGAGCGCGTGTTCGTCGTCGGCGGAGGCAAAGCCGCCGCGCCGATGACGTTTGCCATCGTAGATATTCTGGATGGCCGACTGACTGCGAGCGTCGTGGTCACCAAGTACGGCCACGCAATTTCCCAATCTCCCAAGCGACCCGCCGGGCGTCGCCCCGATCTCCAAATCATCGAGGCCGGCCATCCGGTACCCGACGAGAACTCGGTGCGCGGGGCGCAAGCCATCGCCCGCCTGGCGCAACAAGCGACGCAGCGCGACCTAGTCATCTGTCTCATCTCTGGCGGGGCTTCTGCACTGCTGACGCTGCCCGCACCGGGCCTGGCTCTGTCCGATCTGCAAGCCCTCACCGGCGCGCTCCTCCGCTCCGGCGCGACGATCAACGAGATCAACACCGTGCGCAAGCACTGCTCGCGCATCAAGGGCGGCAACCTGGCCCGCCTGGTCGCCCCGGCCACACTGATAACGCTTGTCCTCTCCGACGTGATCGGCGATCCGCTCGACGTTATCGCCTCCGGCCCCACCGTGCCCGACCCGACGACGGCGGCGGATGCGCGGGCGGTGTTGGAGCGGTACAGGATAGAAGAAACCAGGTTTTTGTCGCTCCGCTTACAGAAAAACCTGGTTTCTTGGCACGAAACCCCCAAGCCGGGTGACCCAATCTTTGCGAACACGCAGTACGTCATCGTCGGCTCCAACCGGCTGGCGGCGCTGGCGGCGGTGGAGCAAGCTCGTCGGATGGGATTCAATACGCTGCTCCTGAGCACCTACGTCGAGGGAGAAGCGCGCGAGGCAGCGCGGGTGGCGGCGGCGCTGGCAAAGGGCATACGCGCCCACGGCGACCCCCTATCCCCGCCTGCCTGCCTGGTCTGGGGCGGCGAGACGACGGTGATGATTCGGGGGGAAGGCAAGGGGGGACGCAATCAGGAATTGGCGCTCGCGGCGGCGCTGGCGCTCGACGGGTGGCCGGGCGTGCTGCTGATGGCGCTGGCGACCGATGGCACTGATGGCCCCACCGACGGGGCTGGCGCGGTCATCACCGGCGAGACGATGGCCCGCGCCCGCGCGCTGGGACTAGACGCCCGGTCGGCGCTGGAGACCAACGATAGCTATACCTTCTTCGACGCTCTAGGTGATCTGCTCCGCACCGGCCCAACGGGGACAAACGTGAACGATCTGCTGTTCGTGCTGGTGAAGGAAACGACAAAGGCTTGAAAGCCCAGAATGAATTTCAGATAGGGCGGATTGGCATTGGGGCCATCGCAAACGCTCGTTGAGGAATCGCAAACGTCCAGCAACCACCTGGAACGATTAGCGAAACCGCCCTACGACACTATGCTGGGCGTGTTGGAACGCCGTATCAACGCTAAAGTGGCGTGGGAGGAATTCGAAGACTCGGTAGATCCAAAATGTTATGACAACAAGACCTCGGAGGTCTCTCGAGAGCGCCTTTGCCGGTAAAAACGGGCGCAATCTAAGCAATTTTGCTGCCAATGTCACTTTCCGAGACCTCCGAGGTCTGAAATTTGGATCTACTGAGACTTGGAAGTCGCCGGTACTGACAAGATCGTCTGGCGCAAAGGGCATCGCGATTCCCTCGCTATCATCACTACACGCACCGCTAGTAAAGGAGGTGAATTTTGGCTAAAATTCTCATCGTTGACGATACAGCTTTTATGCGACGCTTGCTCGAACAGATTTTGCAGGCGGCCGGGTACGAGGTGGCGTGCGCCGTTGACGGCCAGGAATGTTTGGACATGGTGGGGGCCGAAAAGCCCGATCTGGTGATCATGGATTGGAACATGCCCCGCATGGATGGTCTGGAAGCCACCCGCGCCCTGCGAGCTGACCCAGTCACTCGTTCTTTGCCGGTGCTCGTCGCCAGCGCTTCATCGCAGGATGTGGATATTGCGGAGATGAAGGCCGCGGGCGCGAATGGGCACGTATCCAAGCCATTTCAAGCCGAGCAGTTGCTCACAGCCGTCCGGCAGTATTTGAGCGTAAAGACGTGAAACGTGAAACGTGAAACGTGGTGATGGTGTCCGAGTCTGAGAAGTCTCCGGCGGACGAGGAGCGGGTGTTCGATGCCTTGCTGGCTCACATCCGCCGCGAACGAAGGCTGGATTGCAGCCAATACAAGGAGAGTTTCCTGCGCCGCCGGTTGACGGTGCGTATGCGGGCGCGGGACGTTGACACGTATCAGGCCTATCTGGGCGTGCTGCGCTCCGATCCCGCCGAGTTCGACGCTTTGCTGGTCGCTCTCACCATCAACTTGTCTTATTTTTTCCGCGACACGGCTGTCTTCGAGGCGCTGCGTTACGCTGTTCTAGAAACCCTCGTCGCTAAACGGGCGCAGTCCCGGCGTTTGACTGTGTGGAGCGCGGGGTGCGCCGGCGGCGAGGAGCCTTGCTCTGTGGCAATGATCCTGACTGACTTACTGGGGACGGCCATATCCAAATGGGACGTGCAGATTCAGGCCACCGACATTGACGCGAATGTGTTGGCCCGCGCCCGCCGGGGGGTGTACAAGCCGCTCAGTTTTCAGGATTTGCAGGCAGGGTTCGTCGAACGGTATTTCACCCATGATGGAGACACGTACACATTGCAGCCGGCCATCCGGCGACTGGTCACTTTCCGGCAACACGATCTGACCACGCCGCCGCCCTTGCCACGCTACGATCTGATCCTGTGCCGCAACGTGCTGATCTACTTTGCCCGCGAGTATCAGGAGAGCATTGTGCGCCACTTGCTCGACTATTTGGAACCGGGCGGTTATCTGACGTTGGGTATGGCGGAGATGCTCCCGCTGGCGCTCTCTAGCCGGCTGGAGGCGGTGGACGGGCGATTGCGTATCTATCGAAAAATGAAGGAGTGAAAAATGAGCGAACAAAATTCATCGAGCGTTGGGGAGCGGAACGGGCTGTTTGGCAAGATGAAGATCGCGCAGCGTATGCTCTTGCTTATCCTGATCGGCCTCCTCTTGGTCGTGGGGGCGCTGGTGAGCCTATCCGTCGTCAAACAAACCCGCATCGCCGAGCAGGAGGAAGACCGGCGCTTTGGGGATCATTACGTCAGTTTTTTGACGACGATAGAGGAGCACGGGGAGACCGCTTTGGCGTTGGCGATCAATTTTGCCCACATGCCCGACGTCCAGCAGGCGTTCGCCGCACATGACCGGGAGGAGTTGACGCGGTTGACTTTGCCAGTTTATCGGGCGCTGAACGAAGAATTTGACATTCCCGTGTTTCATTTCCATCTGCCTCCGGCCACCTCGTTCCTGCGGCTGCACAAGCTGGACAAGTACGACGACGACCTGTCCACCTTTCGCCACCTGGTCGTAGCGGCCAACGCCGATCAGATTTACATCAGTGGCCTGGAAAAAGGCGTGTACGGGGTGTTCATCCGGGGCATCGCGCCGGTCAGTTACGAAGGAGAGCACATCGGGACGGTGGAACTGGGCCTGGATTTTGGGGAGCGGTTTTTGCGCCATTATGCAGAGCACTATGAACTGGACGTGAGCGTCTATTTGATCGAAACCGGCGACGAGATCAGCATGTTCGAGGACACAGAGAAGGCAGGGGCGATGGTGGGCGATGACTTGTGGCTCTACGCCTCGACTCTGGACGAACGGTTGCCCGTACCCCCAGAGGTCTACGAGCAGGTGCGCGAGAGCGGCGAGACCGTCAGCAGCAGAATCTCGCACGCGGGCAACCACTATGGCGTGTTGGACGGGCCGCTGTACGACTATTCCGGCGAACTGATCGGCGTCGTCGAGATCAGCGCGCTGCGCAACGACGTCGTGGGCGATATTCAGCGCGGCCGGAATGAATCATTGCTGGCGGGGGGACTTGTTCTGGTGGTCGTGCTGGTTCTGGCCTATGTGAACGTCAAGCGCATCGCCGCTCCGCTGGCGGCGATGAGCCGCGTGGCGAAGCGGGCGGCGGCGGGCGACTTGAGCCAGACTGTCCCCGTCACCACGGAGGATGAGGTGGGCGTGCTGGCCCGCGCCTTTAACCACATGATCGAAAACCTGCGTCACCTGCTGGAGCGGATTGGGGATACATCGCAGCAACTCTCCGCTTCCAGCGAGGAACTGGCGGCAATGATGGAGCAGATGAATGCTGCTTCCGAGCAGGTCGCCGTGACCGCCGGGCAGATGGCGCAAGGAGCGGCCACTCAGGCGCGCCAGACGGAGGATGTATCACATTCTATGGCGCAGTTGGCCGCCGCCACCGGCCAGATCGCCGGCAATGCGCGCCAGGCCAACGATGCCTTGGCCCAGGCTCAAAAATCGGTGCAAGATTCAGCCCGGGTGGTGGGCGCTCTGGGCGACAAACTGGGCGAGATCGAGCGGGTGGTGAGGCTGGTGGAAAAGATCGCCGACCAGACCAACCTGCTGGCGCTGAACGCCTCCATCGAGGCGGCGCGGGCGGGCGAGCACGGCGCGGGTTTCGCGGTGGTGGCCGACGAGGTGCGGCGGCTGGCGGTCCACTCGGCGGACTCGGTGGGAGAGATCGCGGCGTTGAGCCAGGAGATTGGGAGCAGCCTGGAGGAGGCGCTGGCGGCGATGGGGGAGACACAGGAGGGAACAGCTCACACGGTAGCCCTGGCCCAAGAAGTTGGAACGGCGACGCAGGAGCAAGAGAGCGCCTCGGAGGCAATGGTGGAGGCGGTGAACGAGATGGCGGCGGTGACCGAGGAGAACGCGGCGGCGAGCGAAGAGATCGCGGCCTCCATTGAGGAGCATGTAGCTTCGATGGAGCAGGTGGCCGGTTCCGCCCAGATGCTGGCAGAGATAGCCGGCAGCTTGCAGCAGACTGTATCCGAGTTCACAATCGGGTCGGATCGCCTTTGCCCGCACTTTGCCGCCTGCCCGATATTCGAGCGGTTCTCCTCGGAAACGTCAAAGTACGTCGGCCAATACTGCAAAGAGGATTTTGAAGAGTGCGAGAGGAAAAAGCGCAAGGATGCGGGGCAGCAGGTCCCGCCGTCGTTACTACCGGATGGCGGCAGCTTGTTCTGAGGTAATTACTCGGGCATATATGTCATTGCGAGGAGCGTTTTGTGCGACGAAGCAATCCAAGTGGATGGGGGGGATTGGGGGGGATTGCTTCGCCCCGGGAAAAAACGTCCGGGGCTCGCAATGACACCTCGAATTGAGAACTGCTGCTGTGTCGGCAATTCCCGTTATGGGTGAAAAGTCAGGTCGTAGCCGCGATTCCGCAATCGCGCAGGGTGCTTTACGTGGGAAAACAGACGCGATTTGGAAATCGCGGCTACAAAACGGGAATTGCTGCTGCTGTGTAATGACTACCTGGTTGAGCAGTTACGTTCTGAGGTATCTTCTCAAAATGTCGGTGGAGGTAAAATGACTAGCGTATCACGTTCATCAATTTCAACCCGCGAGTGCATGGAAGAGCAACGCAAGGCGCGCCTGCTGCATATCCTACTCGCCAGTTTCGGTACATTCGCTGCGGTGGGGCTGATCGTCTCGCTGATTCGCTCCCTCACGCCCGCCATCATCGGCGCCCAAAGCGCGTTGCTGTTGCTGTTGGCTCTGTGCTATGGGCTGTCGCGGCGGGGACACTTGCGTCTGGCCGCGCCCCTTTTTCTGGGCGGATGGGTGCTGCTCGTCGTTGGGGCGCTGCTGGCTCCGACTGCGCCGCCCCTGATATTTTTTGTCATGCCCTACGTTCTGACACCGGCTATCATTGCGGCCGGTATGTTGATCACGCCCAGTAGACCTTTTGTCATGGCCACAATCATTGCCGTGCTCCTGTTGAGCGTCGTGGCCCTGCGCGGAGGTTGGAGTGCTATTGACTTGCCAGAGACGGAAGTGAACGAAGCGTTCTATCTCAGCATCCCGCTGGCGGTAAACTATG
>DUEK01000046.1 GCA_011192155.1 Thermoflexia bacterium | reverse complement strand
AGACGACTGCATCGGCCTCTCGGAGTTTGGGGTACAGGATTTGCATATCATCCTCGATGACGCAATCCAAATCTGCGACCCCCTGGCAGGCATCACACGCATCACACGGCTGAATGTCCATACCGTGGAGGTAAAAGCTCTTGACCTCGGCTCCGACAGCCTCAGCGCCCGCGGCCACCTGCGCGGCCAGGATGGCGCTGTTTCCATTTTTCCTCGGACTACCCTTCAAAATGATGACTTTGCTTGCCATTGATTGCTCCTCGATTTAGCCCCAGCGGTAGCGCACGCCATATCCGCCGCGCGGATAGCGCCATGTAATCGCCCCGCGCGGGCAAACCGCCCGGCACGAGCCACATTCCAGGCAGCCTTCGCAATTGTATACCATCTGGTCATTCTCCCACACGTATAGCCTGGCCGGGCAGACGATGGTGCAGGGACGTTCCTCGCACGCCAGGCATAGCTCTTTCTGGGCCACGATGTGCGGTTCGGGGTCGGGCTTGAAGGTCAACGTGTCCAGTTTCAAGTCCAGGCGAGATTCCATCAACTATGTCTCCTTGACAGTCTGCGACAACCGAATATACTCATCAGTATGGTATCCAAAAACTCTGTCTCGCGCTTTCCATCAATAGATATTCTCAGGAGCATCGCCATACTCTCGATGATCCAGATCCACTTTGTCCAGAACATGTCCGGCTACCGTCCCTGGCCCGACTGGCTCCCTTCCGCCATTTGTAACGTGCCCGGCGACTTGGCTGCTCCTATCTTTTCCTTCCTGCTGGGATTGAGCCTGTACATCTCCATCGAACGGCAACGAGAGCGAGGACGGCAGGAGCGGGCGATTGTGGCGCGCGCGCTCAAGCGGGCCATACTCGTCTTTGCCGGAGGGTTGTTGTTTTCGTTCCTCATCTGGGGACCAGCTTCTACCCTCAATTGGGATATACTGACTTTGCTGGGTGCAGCCATCGCGCTGCTTGTTCTGCTCAGAGAACGATCCCCCGCGACACTGTTGCTGATGGCTATGCTCATCATCGCCATCAGCCCCCCGCTGCGCCGGGCGACTCATTACGCCGCCGATTGGAGAACCTACTGGGGATTGTCCGAATATGAACCCCACCTCACATTCCTCGACGCGCTGCGGGGTTTTGTCGCCAACGGCTACTTTCCTCTTTTTCCCTGGCTCGCTTTCCCTCTGGTCGGATTTTCCGTCGGCAAACTGTTTCTGCCAATGGGAACGCAGAGTAAAAAGGAATTCCCCCTGGGCTGGCTGGCCGGTGCGGGCGCGGCCCTCATCATCCTGGGCTTTGTAGGACAGCGGTTGGCCCAAGTGGCATCGAGCAGCCCGTGGCGGGGATATGCATCCGACTGGAGCTTTTACCCCTTGTCCACCACCCAGTTGATCGCGTCGCTGGGGGCCATAGTGCTGACGTTTTCTCTCCTGCGGTTGACCGTAGACCGCCCAGACAAGGCACGGGCTATTTCTCCATTCTTTGTCCGTTACAGCCGTTTCTCCCTCGCCATCTATGTCATCCACCACGCCATTCACGCCTGGCCTATCCGGTTCGCCGGATGGCAAGCTCACGGGGACCAGTGGTACTATTACGGCGACGTCGTCAGCCCAATGACAGCCTGGCTCCTGACTGTGGTTTTTGTCGTCGTCAGCTACCCCCTGTTGGGAATCTGGGACCGGGTCAAGAACCGGTGACGTTTGCGTCATCTACCTTCCTCATTCGCCGCCTGACGCACCGTGGAAGCGCTATCTCGTTGCCTGCGCCAGCGAAGCGTGTCTATCCAGGCGATCAATTCCAACGGCCAGCGAATATACCACGGAGCCACCGGTTTGACCAGGCTGTGATACGCTTCGCCCCACAATGAGTAGGGGTGTTTCTCCTCCGATACTCGGTCTCGATAGTAGCGCCGGGCGATGCGAAAGAGATGCTCCGGACGCTGGGCCACAATCTCGCGCTGCCGCCTTTCGTCCGCCCATTCTTCACGGGCCTCACGTTGCATTTCGACCATCTCTTCCTCATCCAACAACTCCAGGTAGACGGCCAGTGCATCCCGGGAGAAATCGCCCTTTTCGCACGCATACTTGACCGCTCGTGCAGCCGCCGTCCCACTCGACATGGACGGCCAGGACCCCACCCCGTACGTGTTTGTGAACTTGCCCGCGTCACCCGCCAGCAGCACGCCATCTCCATACAAGCAGCCCAGATCGGGCACGCCGCCCCAGGGGATCAGGTGCGCCTGGTACTCGCGCAACGTCGCGCCCCGGATCAGGCGGGCGATGTGCGGATGGCGTTCGCGCGCCGCCAACACGTCATAGGCGGGCACACCACACGCCAGCAGCACGTCGATAGGCACTTCGGTGGTCATAGAAACAGAGTCCCGGTTGGTGTACATCTCTGTGTAAAAGCTGCCCTGGTATCCAGTCGGACCCGAGACCGTCCCTGTGAAAAGCGTGATCACTCCCTCGCCCGGTCGCAGGGTAAAGCGGTCCTCGATCTGTTCGGCAGGCAGATCGAGAATCTCGCGGACGATCAGCGATACCTCGTCGGGCGATGGCGGAGCGCGCAATCCCGACTTTTCGGCCACCGTCGAGTTCACCCCGTCGGCGCCGATCACGACCCGCGCCCGCAGGTCGCCGCGCGCGGTACGCACCCCGGCCACGCGCCCATTCTGCCACAACAAGTCCTCGACCAGCGTCGCGGTGAACAGTTCCGCGCCAGCGTCCACCGCCTCTTGCGCGAACCAGGCGTCGAACTGGGAGCGAAACACAGTAAAGAGGTGAGGCGGGTGCACGTCCTCCCGGTAGCGGCGCAGCGCGGGCAAGCGCAGCAACTCGTCCTCCCCCAGGATGTATCCCTCGTACCCTATGATGGCCCGTTGCAGCGGCGCGCGCTCGTGGAAATCGGGGATGAGGGTGCGCAACTTGTCGGTGAAAAGCACACCGCTCATCACGTTCTTTTCGCCGGGACGGTTGCCCCGTTCCAGGATAACGACGTCCAGCCCATCGCGCGCCAGTTGCAGCGCCGCCGCTGAACCCGCCGGCCCCGCGCCGACCACGATGCAATCGTGAATGTGTTCGGCCACCTATGCCTCCGCCCGCGCCCGCTCCTGGATTTTGTCCAATTCGCGCTCGACGTCCTCACCCAGGGGCAACGGTTCGTGAGTGGCCAAAATCTCGTCCACTCTCTGGCGGGCCTCGTCGAGAAGCGTGGGTTTGCCCTCGGCCTCCCATTTTTCATACGTATCGTGCAGGCCGAACTTGCTCACGTACCACTCACCCGAACGGGTGCCTTTCCTGGTGGAACGCTCGGCCAAAAAATTACCGGCCGGCCCCACATGGTCGATCACGTCCTCCAACCACTTTTCCTCTCCGGTGGCGATGCCCCGATGGGCTCGCTTGGCCATCTTAAATATCTCGACGTCGATCAACAACTGTTCGAGGCTGAGGACCATCGAACCGCCCAACAAGCCTGGCCCCACCAGAATATCGGGCCAGGAGAGCAACGGCAGCAACGCGTTCATCGCCCGCTCGTAGCCCGCCTGGATGCCAGGGACGTAGCACTCGGAGCCTCCGCCCGTGCCCTCTGCCGGCAAGCCATAGTAACGCGCCATCTCGACAGCGGCAGCGCCCAACAACCCGTTCTCCACCGCGCCGGGGCTGTACCTCCCGGAGCGTGGGTCTATGACCGACAGCGCAGGGGCACAGATAAAGGGCGTGCCTGGCGCGCCCGCCTGTATCAGGCACAACATCGCCAGCACGTCACAGTTACCCACCACGGTGGTAGAGATCAAGCTGCCTGGGGCCGTGCCCCCCATCAGTGGCATCGGCATGACGGCCACCGGGATGTCCCATCCCAAAAGCGCCAGGTAGGCGTCGGTATACGGCGCCTCGATGGCCAGCGGCGAAAGCGGGCACAGCAAAACAGAGAGCGGATGTTGGCGACGGATGGTCTCTTTATCGCCAAAGACCACCTGCAACACCTCCAAAAGCCACGGAGACTGTTCCGGGGTACTGGTCGCATCTTGCACGTGCTTGGAAAAGTTGCTGAAAATACCCTGCAGATACCCGACATAGTCGGCCATCGAGTCGCCCCGGTCGTTGGCCTCGACCATGCACCACCACACGCCGACTTCGTCCAGCGCGTCGATCAGGCGGGTCGCATCTAGCCAGTCCTTGGCCATACCAGGCCGGCGTTCTCCCGTCTCCCGGTCGAGGGCGAATATGGCCTCGCCATCTATGCAGAGCGTACAGTCGCCCCCATTCATCCGCAGGTCCCATCCCGGACGGCGCGCTCCAAGCGTGAACTCTTTGGGCGCCAACCGCAGCGACTCTTCGACCAGGGCGCGCGGGAAACGCACGATATTCGTGTTCTCGCCCACCTCCGCCCCGGCGTCCTTGAGAATCTGGCGGCCCCAGGCGGTGTCCACCCGCACGCCGGTCTTGGCCAGGACTTGCAGTGTGCGTTCGTGTATTTGCGCGCGTTCGTCTTGGGCAAGTACTTGTAGCAATGTTTTCACGGTTTACTCCTCGTTTTTGCAGAGTTTGGAAGAAACAGGGCGGTTCTGAACCGTGGCGGCTTTAGAAGTAGTCTTGGTAGCCGGGGATATTCAGCTCATCCCGCACGGTCTGTAGCTCCTGGCGCAAGTTAGCGTTGACGGGGACGCCCTGCTTGCGGATGCGCTGTTCGTTCTCGTACTCCTTCTCGCCGGCCACGTAGATGCGCTCTTCTCCGGGCGCTTTGCGGGCCTCTTGCAGCGCACGCATGATCTGGCCGGTGATGAAGCGAGAGACCGCCAGTGGGATAAAGTGCTCGATATCTATCGCCAGGAAAAAGTGGCCCAGCATGTAGGGGCGCTGGGACCCATCGGGCGCAAAGCCTAGCAGGTCTTTCATGAACACCCCCGCGCACAGTGAGGCTGAGAGTATCTCGACCATCGTTGCCAGGTCGTACCCCTTGTACCCGGCTAGTTCCTCTCCCGCGCCGCCCAGTGGCAGCAGCGCGGCCGTCGCTTTGCCAAAATCCTCGAGCGCCTGGTCGGGGTCGGTGAGCGGCTCCCCCTCGGCGTCAATGACGCAGCCGGCGGGGATGGGTTTTTCGGCCCGTGACAGCACCTCGACCTTGCCGCGCTGGATGATGGAGGTGGCCCCGTCAAAGCAAAAGGGATGAGGGCCATCGGACGGGGCGGCGAACGCGATAGGGTTGGTGCCCAACATCGGCTCGGTGCTAAAAGTGGGCGCGATGGCCGGCCGGGCGTTGGTCACGGTCAGGCCCATCATCCCTGCCCTGGCCGCCATCAGCGGATAGTAGCCGGCGATGCCAAAGTGGGTGCCGTTGCGCACGGCGACAGCGCCCAGGCCATATTGCTGGGCCTTGTCCATCGCCATGTGCATCGCGCGATAGGCGATGACGTGCCCCATGCCGTGCTGGCCGTCCAGCAGCGCGGTCGTCTCTGTCTCTTTGATGATCTTTATCTCGGTCGTGGTGCGGTGTTGGCCGCGCTTGATGCGGTCGTAATAGTACTTGAGCCGGCCCACGCCGTGCGACTCGATGCCGCGCAGGTCGGCCATGATGAGCACGTCAGCGCAGATGGCGGCCTCGTCCTCGGGGACGCCGAGGGCTTGGAATGTGTCCTTCATAAAGTTTGCAATTGTGTCTATGGGGATGTGAGTGATTTCTGTCATATCGTCAACTCTCCTTTTGAACTAGTGAGGTGCTACTATCTCCGCCGCGCCAGATCCAGCGCTTGCTCGACCGCCTCCTGCGGCGTAGCGGCGCGGACGATGGGTGCGGGCGGGCGGCCCTCGCGGCTCATCTCCCACGTCCCCAGCCCCACCACCGGCTTGCCAAAGTTGAGCGCGAACGCGATCTCACTCAGCGTGCCGTACCTGCCGCCGATGGCGATGACCGCCTGGGCGGTGCGTGCGATGATGACGTTACGCGCGCAGCGCATACCGGTGACGATGGGGATGTCTATGTAGGGGTTGGCTTCGCCGGCATCGGTTCCGGGGAGGATGCCGATGGTGAGGCCGCCGGCGGACTTGGCCCCGCGGCAAGCGGCTTCCATCACCCCGCCCAGCCCGCCGCAGATGAGCGTCGCGCCCGCCTGGGCCAGCGCGCGGCCCACGGACTCGGCTGCCGTCGTCTCTTCTTTCGTCGGCGCGGCGCCGCCGATGATGCCGACTATTGGGCTGATTATTGTGCTCATAAATCGTTCCCTCCGCGCAGCGGGAACTCTTCCAAAGTGGTGTACTCCGCTCCGGTCGGCTTGAGCACGCTGCGGATGAGGGCAAAGCGGTCGGCGGGCTCCTCGGCCAGCAGCTCTACCGTGGTGGAGGTGACGATCTCGCCCACCTGTGCAGCGTCGCTGCGGGAGGCTTTGCGGCGCACGCGGCCTAGCGTCAGATGCGGCGTAAAGCCGCGCCCCTCCGGCTCGTACCCCAAGGGCGTCAGTACCTCCTCGATGGCATCCTGCAGCGCGGCCAATCGCCCGGTTGGCTCCTGCACACCGACCCAGATGACGCGGGGGCGGCTGGGCCGGGGAAAACAGCCCAGCCCCTCAACGGTAAAAGTGCAGGCCGGAGTGTTCCGGGCCACGGCCGCCAGCGCCCGCTTGATTTCGGGCAGCTTTTCTGTGGGGGTATCGCCCAGGAACTTGAGCGTCAGGTGGACGCCTTCCGGTCGCACCCAGCGCACGCTGCGGTGTGGGGACTGTCGTTCCAGTTTCTGCTGTAGGGCAGATAGTTTCTTTAGCAATGAATCGGGCAGGGGGACAGCGATAAATATACGCATAGTCTCCACTTTGCTTGCTCCTATAGGCTATCGTTCTTCTGATAACCCTATCACAAAGTAACGCGAGTGTCAAAAGGAAGAAGCGGCGCTTGATCACATTGTACTACGGATTTCGTGAAATGTCCATAGAGAATAACGGTAATTCGTCATAATATTTGACATTTTTACGAAATTATGCTAACATAGTGAGTGATGGCAAAGTATCATCTCAATACTCTGGGGCGCTCTTGAGCACACTCTCTGGATGGTACAGGAACAGTTCTACACCGTAGCCGCGATTCTCATATCGCGCCAGCCCCCGCGAGGTACAGAAACCTTGTCCACTTGCCTGTTCTATTGACAAAGACTACTGCTAGATAGGAAAGGATAGTGATGGACACAGAGCGCATAGATGAAACTGACCAAGCGATCATCACGCGCCTCCAGTACGACGGGCGCATGCCGTTCAGTAAGATCGCCAGCGAACTGGGCATATCGGAAGGCACTGTGCGTCGCCGTGTCAAGCAGTTGACCGACGATGGAGTATTGCAGATCGTCGCTGTCGTGGAGCCGCAGCACCTGGGGTGGAGTGCGGCAGGGATGATCGGCGTTACCGTTCAGGCCGGACAGGTAGATGCTGTAGCTCAACAACTCACCCAATTCCCCGAAGTCAGTTACCTCTTTATGGCCTCTGGTGAGTTTGATCTGTTCGCGGAAGTCTTTTGTAGTGACGGAGGGCATTTTGTTTCCTTTCTTAATGAAAAACTGCAACAGGTGCCGGGCGTGGAGCGGACCCAGACCTTTATGATCCTCAAAATGTACAAGCTGTCATATCGCTGGGGCGAATCGGAGCCGCCGCGAGTAGGTCACACCGCCCACATTTCCTTGGAGAACCACGAGGCTGATCAGTAACTAGACTCAGTAGATCCAAATTTCAGACCTCGGAGGTCTCGGAAGGTGACATTGGCAGCAAAATTGCTTAGATTGCGCCCGTTTTTACCGGCAAAGGCGCTCTCGAGAGACCTCCGAGGTCTTGTTGTCGTAACATTTTGGATCTACTGAGACTAGAGCCCCCCCAAGGACTTGGAAAACCCTTGTGGGCTTGATTGGACAAGTGGCCGAGTACAAGATTGGACGTTCGTACAATATCAAAACTATCCGGTAGGGCGATGCGCTGGCGAGTGACCTGTGCTATACTGTAGGCTGGGTAGATTTCGCGTTTGAGGTCTGGTGATTGAAAGGAGTGCGCCGTGGGACAAAAGTCAAAAGACAAACGGACTGTGAAACCAGGAAGCATGATGGGCGCGGGCATTGCCATCGGAATGGGCGCGGGCGTTGCTATCGGCGCGGCTATGGATAATATCGGCGCCGGCCTTGCCATTGGCGCGGGTATCGGAGTTGCTTTGGGCGTCGCTCTTTCCCAGCGAGGCAGGAAAGAGAGCAAAGATGACGGCAGTTAGATGACACGACGGTGTATCCCTAACCTGGACAAGCCAGAACCGAAAAGGGACATAGAGACCACAGAGGCTTTGCAAGCACAGAGATTCACCGAGTTTTCCTCTGCATCTCTCTGTGTCTTCTCCGTGAAGCTCTGTGTTCCAAAATTCTTGCTCAATGTGCAAGGATTTCGCCGCTAAGCCTATTTTCCGCACCTCTGGACAACTTGATTTGGAGCTTGCCACTTTGTTCTCCCGAACCCAATTTGGGCAGATCCGCCGTCTGAGTCAGTGAGAAACCAGGTTTTTTCAAAAAAAACCTGGTTTCTTTCCCCGACTTTTTGAAAAAGATACAAATAGGCTGCGTCAGGGTGCGAAATATAGGCTAAGGTACTGATAAGGAATTTGCGATGGAGACGATGAAAACTGATAACGGCCACGCACTGATTGACCTGCGAGACGTGGTCAAAACCTACGAGACCGGCGCGGGCGGTGTGACCGTCCTCAAGGATATCACGTTGCAGGTGCAGGCCGGCGAGTTCATCGGCGTGGTGGGGCCTTCCGGTTCCGGCAAATCCACGCTTTTGAACATGATCACCGGCATAGACCGGCCCACCGAGGGCGAGGTGTTCGTCGGCGACGCGCCCGTCCACGAATTGAGCGAGAACCAGTTGGCCCGCTGGCGCGGACGGAACGTCGGCGTCATCTTTCAGTTCTTCCAACTACTGCCCACGCTCACCATCCTGGAGAACGTGATGCTGCCGATGGATTTCTGCAAAGTCTACAAGCGGCGCGAGCGCAAGGAGAAGGGGATGCACTTGCTGGAGCAGGTGGACATCGCCGAGCACGCGCACAAATTGCCCAGCGGGCTTAGCGGCGGTGAACAACAACGGGCCGCGATCGCCAGGGCAATCGCCAACGACCCACCCGTCATCGTCGCCGACGAGCCGACTGGCAACCTGGATACGGGCACTGCCAACGAAGTGTTCGCGTTGTTCGAGGGACTGGTGGCGCGGGGCAAAACGATGATCGTCGTCACCCACGATCGCAGCTTGAGTTCACGCACAAAGCGGGTGCTCCATCTCTTGGACGGCTACCTCCACCGTGACGAAAACAACGGCAAGTGGACGCGGTGAGAGAACGATGAGTATAGTCTGGCGCAAAGTCTGGCGCGATCTCTGGAATAACAAACTCCGCACCATATTGGTCGTGCTCTCCACCGCCGTGGGCGTGTTCGCCCTGGGATTGGTCTTTGGTTCCTCCAGCGTGATGCGCGCCCGCATGACAGAGAGCCACATCGAGAGCAACGCCCCGCATCTCGAGCTATACACCAGCCTGATTGATCAGGATATTGTCGAATTTGTGCGGCGCGAACCCGGCATCGCCGACACGGAGGGCGAAAACGGGGCCGGGTTTCGCTGGAAGTTCGAGGGGGAGGAGGATTGGCGCGATGGGAGGGTAGTCGGCCGCGCCGATTTCGACGAGCAGCGCATGTACCCGATCGAATTGCTGGCCGGCGAGTGGCCTGCCCAACGAACATTGGCAGTGGAACGCATGTCGGCCGAATATTTCGATATTCCCATCGGCGCGACGATCCTGGTCGAGGTGGCTGGACGCGAGCGGAGGATACCTGTCGAAGGAATCGTGCGCCACCCCTACACCCAGCCTCCGCAGCTCAGTATGGGTAGCGCGACCTTTTGCGCCACGACGGAGATGATCGCTTGGATGATGAACCAGCCGGAGGGTTTCGATACCCTCAACGTCCAACTGGAATCGTTCAGCCAGGAGGGAGCGGAAAAAGCCACCGAGCGGGTCCAGGAGCGGCTGAAACGAGCGGGCGTGGAGGTGTACTATAACGACATCGTTGACCCCCAGGTTCACTGGGCGCAGGATATATTGGACGTCATCTTTATCGTCCTGGGAGTGCTGGGCGGGTTATCGTTGGCGTTGAGCGGCTTTCTGATCATCAACACTATGAACGCCATCATCGCTCAGCAGGTGTGGCAGATTGGCGTGATGAAAGCGCTGGGCGCGACGGTCGGGCGCGTGGTGCGCGTCTATTTGACAATGGCCTTGATCTATGGCGCGCTTTCCCTGCTTCTGGCCGTGCCGCTGGGGGCCGTCGCTGCCCATCTGCTTTCGGCCTGGATGCTCGACCTGTTCAATATTCTCGTCGGCCCGTTTCGCGTGATGCTCGTTCCGGCGGCCGTTCAGGCCGCGATAGGATTTTTCACGCCCTTGCTGGCCGCACTGATTCCCGTGATCGGCGGGGCGCGCATCAGCGCCCATCAGGCCATCAGCAACTATGGGCTGGGGGGCAAGTTTGGCCGCGGCTGGTTCGACCGCCTGATCGGGCGCATTCGCCGCCTGCCGAGACCCCTGACGCTCAGCCTGCGCAACACCTTCCGCCGCAAAGCGCGCGTCGCGTTGACGCTGCTCTCGCTGACCATTGGCGGCGTGATGTTCATCATGGTGTTGAGCGTGGGATCGTCGTTCCGCAACACCATTGACGTGCTGCTCAGCGACTTTGGCTTTGACGTGCTCGTCGTATTTGACCGGCCCCATCGCGTGGAACGATTGGTCGAGATCGGGGAGAGCGTGCCCGGCGTGACCCGCGTCGAGGTGTGGGACATTCAATCGGCGACGATGGAAAAGAAGAGTGGCGAGGAGATCAATGGGCAACTCTGGGGTGTGCCGGATGGCTCCCAGTTGTTCACCCCGCGCATTGTCAGCGGTCGCAACCTGCTGCCTGAAGATGGACGCGCGATCCTGCTCAACAACAAGATCGCCGTGGACGAAGGGGTCCAAGTTGGCGACGTGGTCACGATGACGGTTGGCGGCAGAGAATTGACGTGGACGGTGGTGGGCACAATTCTCAACATCAATAACAACCAGAGCGACAGCTTTGTGCCCTACGACGCCCTGGCGGGGGAGGTCGGCAACGTCAACCGGGCCTCGTTCGTGATGATGCTGACCGAGCAACAGGGCGCCGCCGCGCAGTCAGACCTGATCGAAGTATTGCGCGAGACCTACATTGCAAACCGCATCAAGCCCACCTACTTTCAGGGCGCGGGCGAGTTCAAGGAGCAAATCAGTACTCAGTTCGACGTGATCACTTATCTGATGCTGATGATGGCGATTCTGGCCGCGATCGTGGGAAGCCTGGGCTTGATGAGCACAATGTCCATCAACGTGATCGAGCGCGGGCGAGAGATCGGCGTGATGCGGGCGATTGGCGCTACATCTCTATCCGTCGCGGGGATTTTTGTCAGCGAAGGGCTGCTGCTGGGGTTGTTGAGCTGGCTGTTCTCCGTGCCGGTCAGCTATCCCGGAGCAATGGCGTTCAGCAACGTGCTCGGCCAAGAACTGATCGAAATGGCCCTCGATTTCAAGTATCCGATAGGCGCGGTGGTTCTTTGGCTGGTGATTATCCTGGTGCTCTCGGCGCTGGCGAGCCTGTGGCCCGCGCTGCGAGCGACAAAAGTCAGTGTGCGCGAGTCGCTGGCGTATGAGTAGCGAATGGGCGAATATACGAATTGACGAATGTACGAATTGACAAATTGAGAGCGTGGAGGCGAGATGACAAAAAAGCTATTGACGATATTGATGGTATTGGTAACTGTTGTTTTACTGACCGGCTGTGGCGGAGCAGGCGCGACGGAGACTGTGGCGGCTGAGGATGTACCCGTGGTGACATCGGACAGCGAGAACAAAGTGGTCGCCGAGGCGGTCATCGAACCGGCGCGCTGGAGCGAGCTGAGCTTTGGCGTCTCCGGCGACGTGATTGCTCTGATGGTGCAGGAAGGGGATGTGGTCGTGGCCGGCGACCCTCTGATCCGGCTGGAGACAGCCGACCTGGAGCGGGCAGTGGCCCAGGCCGAACTCAGCCTGCGCCAGGCCCAACTACGGCTGGAACAACTCGAAAAGCCTGCGGACGATGCGGACGTAGAGATCGCCCGCGCGGCCGTCAGCGACGCGGCAGCGGCCTACCAAGAGGCCAAGCTGAACCAGACAGTGGCGGAACACTCTGTCGCAGCGGGGGCCGAGGTGCGCGCAGCGCGCCAGGCCCGCGACGAAACCTACCGCATCTACCAGAGCCTGGTCAGCCGCCTGGGTGAATCCAACAGAAACACGGGACTGGCTCACGATGCCTACCTGGACGCCCTTGGAGCCTTCAACCGGGCCGTCGAGGGGGGTGAACTGGAACTGACCGTCGCCAAGAACGCAGTGACCCAAGCCTATCACGCGCTGGAGCAGGCCCAGAACAACCTGGACGACCTGCTGGAGGGCGCCGACGAGGCAGACATCGAGACCGCTCAGTTGGACGTGGAGGCAGCGGAGCTGACGCTTGACGAGGTGCGCGGCAAGCTAGAGGAAGCCACACTGGTCGCCCCCTTCGACGGCGTCGTGGCGACGGTGGAAGTTGATGAAGGGGATGCGGTAGCGCCAGGCCAGACGGTGCTCGTGCTGGCGGCGCTGGACCAGCTCCAGGCGCGCACGACCGACCTGACGGAGTTGGACGTGGCGCGGGTCAAGGAGGGGCAAACAGCGGTGGTGACGGTGGACGCGCTGCCTGACGACGAATTCGCCGGCGTGGTGCGCGAAATCGCGCTGCAACCGGGCGATTATCGCGGCGACGTGGTCTATGCCATCACCGTCGAACTGACCAATGTGTCCGATGCCCCGCTGCGCTGGGGGATGACGGCGCTAGTGGAAATTGAGACAGGCTAGAAGCGGGCAAGTCGAAACCCGATACACACCTTCAATGAACTGGGGGTGGCAGACCAAATAAAAACGAATCGCCAGCCTGAGCAGGGGCTGGCGGTTCTTGTACCCACATCTGATTGCATCTTAAAAGACGAGAGCTATGAATACCAGGCTGGGGGCGAAGGATTCGAACCTCCACATACGGTGTCAGAGACCGCTGTCCTGCCATTAGACGAGCCCCCAGGGCGTCGGAGACTAACGGGGATATTTTACCACAATCTTTCCACCTGACAAATAGGTATCTTTTCAATAAATGGGGGTGGGGTGGAGGAACGCCAGCATCTTGCTGGCATCTGGCGACCAGGATGGTCGTGTTCCCCCAAGATATTGAGAAGATACACAAATAAGCAAACCGAACACGTATGTCCGTTACTGATCGTTCGGGCGTACGATCAAAGTGACCGACCATACAAATTGCACCGCTCTGTCGTTTCTGATTCGGGAGGTTGAGCAATTGTTAAAGAGCTAATATTTTATCAACTTCCCAACTCCCGCTCCGCCGCCTGAAGGATACGAGTTAGTTCTGCCTGCTGCGCTTCCTCCAACGGCTGCGGGTGATGATGCTCCAGAATCCAGTCCGTCTTTTCCCGCGCCGCCTCGATGGGATTCCGATAGCCGCCGCCGGGCTTGGGCTGGCTGGTCAGCTCGGAAAGCTGCCACTTGCGCATTTGCTCGCGCGTGTGCTGTTGAGCCAGGAAATGGCCGCGTGGCCCCACCGCCTTGACCACATCCAGCGCGAATTCCTCCGGGCTGAACTCAAAGCCAGCCGCGTAAAAGAGCGCCGTGTCGTAGCCTTCGCTATCCAGCACCAGCGCCTCGGGGTAGAGCAGGGTGCAGGTCTCCCGCAACCCCAGACCGCTGGCCGTCTCCGCCCCGCAGAGCGCGCACATCAGTATACTGGCGCTCAATCCCAGAGCAGAATTCCAGCCCAGTGATGGAGCCTCTGTGCCGATGCCGGCCAGCGTGGGCACGCCCCACATGTGAGCCAGTTCCACCCCGACCAGATAAAACCAGCCCGCGTCCCAGTCGCCGCCCAGGAAATCTCCCGTCCGGGGGTGCATAATGCCCGGCATCATCGAGTGGTAGGTCGGTGCGCCGGGGTAGGCCATCTGCATCAGCACCATGGCCGCGACCATCTCGGCGTCGGCGACGGCTATCGTCCCGGCGATGGTGGCGGGCGCGGTCGAGCCGGCGGTCGCCATAGACATAAAGCCCACCGGCAGACCGGCCTCGGCAAAGACGAGCGCGGATTCCATACCGCCCTTGTCCTGGGCCAGCGGCGCGATGGTGCAGATCAGCGACGAGAGCGGCGGGCGCTCGCGCATCGTTGCTTTATCTCCCGCAATGACCTGGGCCATCTCGACCCCGTAGCGAGCTTCCTGCTCTCCCATCAACGTCTCGGTTTGCACGTGCTTGACGGTGTTGTTAAAGCTGGCATCAAGTTCGTGCAGGGGGGCTGTCCACCCATAATCCTGCGCACTGACTATCGGCCAGTAGAAGGCCATGGAGGGAAGATAGTCCGTCACCCGCGCCATCTTGCCCACGTCATCCTTTGTCGAAGCGCGCCGCTGGCGGGTCACGAAATCAATCGTCTCAGTCCCGCAGCCGTCGGTGGCGCAGTACGTGGCCGTTCCATCAAGCTCCAGGTCAAAGGCCGGTAAGCGCGCGCCCATCGTGTAAAAGCGCGGCGCGTGTGACATTGCCTCCAGCACCACGTCGGGCGGTAGCTTGACGATCTGGCGCTCGAAATCCACTTTTGCCCCGTGCTCGGCGTAGATGTTCAGCGCCTTTTCCGAGGGACAGTGGATGCCCGTTTCCTCCAAGATCGTCAGCGTGGCCGATTTGAATTGCGCCAACTGCTCATCGCTCAGGATGCGCAGGTGGTAGCTGGGTACGATTGGTTCTAGTGTGGGTGTCTCACTATACATAATTTTGCCTCCTTAATTCAGATGTTGATCTCACTGCGCCAACGTCACCGCGACGCCCAGGTGATCCGAGGCTGTGCCGGTGGTAATGGCGAAATCGTCGGCGCGAAAGTCAGGCGTGTACCAGATGTAATCAATGCGTTCGTAGGGATCGTAGGACGGCCAGGTATAGCCTTTGCCGGTCTCTAGTTCTGCAAAAGCGTCCAGCAGACCGGCGTCACGGAACAGGCCCATCTCCGGCGACTGGGGCAAAGAGTTCATGTCGCCCAGGATGACGGCGCTCGGACGTTCGGCCCAAAAGTCGAGAACCGTAGAGACCTGATGCACGTGGATGTCGTGATCGGTCTCGACGTGATGCAGATGTGTGACGATGACCAGTAACTCTTGTCCATTGCCCACATCTACACAGGCCCAGAGGTAGCCCCGCTCCATGGGGCTGCCGTTCCGAGGTAACTTGCCATCACCATAGTCCGCGATGGGATAGCGGCTCAGGATAGCGTTGCCCCAAACAGAGTCTGTGGCCGGGCCAAAGATGTATGGCATATCCAGCCGCCGCGATAGCCAGGTGAGCGTGTCGAGCGAGCCATTGATGTACCATCCCCGCGAGACTTCCTGCAAGGCCACCACGTCCGGCTGCTCCCGCTCAATGGTCTGGGCCAGGGCCTCCATCCCCAACCGCCCGTCGGTGTCAAAGCCCTGATGCAGATTGTAGCTCATGATACGCGCCGGGTAGCCGGTTCCGATCACTGGCTGCGGGGCGCGCCACGCGACGAACGACGCGAGGGGCAGGAGCAGCAATGCCAGCGCAATTCCGATCGCCAGCCGGCCGGGGGACTGTATCGGGCCTTCAGCGCGCGACCTGACCGTCGCGCCCAGGGCGCACACGCTCGCCGTCGCCGCCGCCGCGTAGAACAGGAGCGCATTATCCAGCGGCAGACCTAGATCGTAGCTGGCGTAATAGATAAAGACCGGGACCGCGAACAGAAACATCCCCAGGCCGTGGGCGATGGTCGTGCGCCACAGGCCGGGCCGGTCGGCGCGAGCGCCCTGTTGCAGCAGCACCAGGGTCAGCAGGCCGGCGGAGCTGACCTGCCCCACGATCAGTCCCAGAGCCGCGACCCAGCCATCCAACGCGCCGAGGGCCAGGGCCACCAGCAGTCCCAATCCCAAAAGCAGGGCCAGCGGCCAGCGGTTCCATTCTGGCCTGGTCACGAGGAGCGTCGCTGCCGCCAAGCCCAGCGCATTGCCCAACACGATCGCCCCCAGGGCCAGCGGCAGCGGCCAGCCGGTCAGCGTCGTCAATTGGGCCACGTTCTGGAAAATGAGAGCCTGCAAGAAAAGTAGCGGCCCCAGGGCCAGGAACGGCAAGCCGGTCAGGAAGCCCACATCGCTGGCGGCCGGGGTTGGCTCCCGCCGCGCGCACCGGGCCAGCAGGGCCAGTTGGACGAGCGCCAGCACCAGCACGATGATTCCGGTCAGGAGGCCAGGCTGCCAACTCAAGTCAAGAGTGCCGGCCAAGCCGTGCAGAGCAGTGTCCAGAGCCAGCCCCAGGAGCAGGCCCAGGGCATAGTCAGCGGCGCCCCGTTCCCGCTGCCCCCGGACGTGTCCCAAATAGACCGGCAGGAAGAACAGGAACAGCACCGTACCGGCCGTGGCCAGGAACAGATCCAAACGGGCCAAGGGGGAGAATTGCTCCGCCAGACGCAGCAGTGCTACGCCGCCGGCCGTGAGCAAGAGCGCAAACCGGGGTCGCAGTAGACGTCGCGCGGCCGCCGCCAGGAACGCTGCCAGGAACACGCCCAGCGCGTAGAGGCCCATGCCAATAGTGCTGACGCCGGGCTGTACGCCATAGTGATAGACGATGAGCGGCAACAGCACGCGCATGGTCTGCAAGCCAAAGAGCATTGTCAGGGCCGGCAGGCCCAGGGCGATAATGGGTTGCCAACGGGTGGATGAATTGTTAGTCACAAGGACTCCTTTTAATCAATCTCTCGCTCCGCCGTCTGGAGGATGCGCTCAAACTCGGCCTGCACGGCCTCATCCCTGGCTCCGGCTGATGGGTCGCCAGAATCCGGTCTGTCTTTTCCCGCGCCACCTCGATGGGGTCGCGGACGCTGCCGTCTGCCCCAAGCTGGCGGGTGACATCGGAGATTGGGGTCTCGGTGTGCATCGTCGTCTTCTCTCATTGACGGGCTGCCTTTCGGCGCTTTTTGAATGCCTTGATGTAGCGCATACCATAGCTATCACGCCCCAGGAGCAGATCGGTTGCCAGGATAGCAGAGCGGACCTTGGCCGCGTTCACGATGGGCGCGTTCACCCCGTTCTGGATCGCCAGGGTCAGGAAAGCCCAGTTGACCACCTCCCGCTCCGGCAGGCCAAAGGAGACGTTGCTGGCCCCCAGCGTCATATTTAGCCCCAACTCCTCGCGCACCATTTTGATCGCTCCCAGCGTGACCACGCCCGCAGTCGAGTCGGCGCCGACCGTCAGTGCCAGGCAGTCCACGACAATGTCCTCAGGCGGGATGCCCAGCGCTTCCGCCCGCTCGACGATCTTGCGGGCCACCGCCAGGCGCTTCTCGGAAGTGGGGGGGATGCCATCGTCGTCCATCGTCAGCGCGATGACTGCCGCCCCGTACT
>DUEK01000045.1 GCA_011192155.1 Thermoflexia bacterium | reverse complement strand
TGTTCAAATGTGACTGCATTGATCCTGTTTTCTTTCACCGCAGAGGCCGCAAAGCACGCAGAGAAGGCCTTTTTGACTATCTCTGCCACCTCTGCGCGCTCAGCGGTGAGATGTGGGTAATCACCAGTAATGTTAGGCTATGGATTGGTGACAGTGACCGCCTGCAAAAAGACAGCATCTTGTGAGGTATCCGTGATAAGCAGGCGCGCGCCGGTCTCGGCGACGTACATTCCCACTTCCAGCCGGTGCTCGCCCGGCGCGGCGTCGGCGGGGATGGGGATCTCGTAAACGTCGGCGATGACCTCGCCCGTCAGCCACAGGTTGGTGGGATAGGCGCCGCCGATCGGGGGGTTATCCCGCTGTCCGGTCATTGAGCCGTCGGGAGCGACGAGGTGGGCAAAGACGGTGTAGCTCTCGTCCATCTCGGTCAGCGCCCGCCAGTAGAGCGTGAGCGCGAGCGTGTCATCCGGCGCGATAGTCTCGGCGGAGAGATCGTAGCCCAGCAGTTCCACCTGGCTGCCCAGGGTGGCGGTGAGTGGGCGGGAGATGGGCGGGACGTCGAATGTGCGATCGGTGGCCTGGACGGCGACGTTACCTAGATTGATTGCTGTATCGCCCACTTGAAGCCGCAGTGGATAGTCGCCCGGCGGCGCGTCGCGGGGCAGGCGCGGGTCGTAATGGTCGGCGACGATCTCGCCGGCAGCCCAACGGGAGGTGGGGTAGGTGTCGTGGACGGGAGCGCCGGCGTAGAGGGTCGTATCACCCAGGGTGAGGGTGACGTCGTGATCGGGCAGAGAAGACTCGTCGGCTCGCCAGAAAAGCGTCAGGTAGAGTCGCTCGCCGGGCCGGGCGGTGGTCGTATCCAAGTTGACGCCCAGCAAGGTCAGGCCACCGGCGGCCGCGTCCAGTGGGGTACGGATGAATAGGTCGTCTGGATCGGGCGGCGCGGCGGCGCGGGTCAGGCGCAGGGGTAGTTCGACCCACGCGCCGGCGTAGCGACCGTCATCGTCGAGTATGGGTAGCTGGGCATCGGCCTGGGCGGAGTAGAGGCCAAAGCTGACCACGTAATCACCGGGGGGCGCGCCCGGCCCGACCGGGATCGAGAGATGGTCCACGATCAGTTCGCCCTGCGTCCACTGCTCGGAGGGGTAATGGAAGGGCAGCGTTTCGCCCCAGACAAAGCCCCAGGGATCGGTCAGGCGGGCGACGGGGCCATAGTCCCCCTCGGCGGGCGCGTTCAGCACTCGCTGCCAGACGGCGATCTCGGCGCTTCCGCCGGAGGCAGGCTCGCCGATCACATCGTAGCCGAGCAGGAGGGCGGTGTGGGCCAAGTCGGCGGTCAGCGGGTGGGTGGGGTCCAAATCAGGGTTGGAACCGACGCGGTAGAGGTGGAAAGCGGGCGCGACGACGAGGGCATCGTCCGGCAGCAGCGATTGTATCCAGGCCAGATCGTCCGATGCGGAGCGGGGGAAAAACAACAGTCCGTCGCCCTCGGCTGGGAGGACGATGGTTCGCCCCCCGGTGAGCCAGCGGGTCACGCCATAATCATCGGCCAAAAAGGCCAGTGTGGGGTGGCGGTAGTGGATGCTGGCGACGTAGGGCGTGACGCCGGTCAGGTCTGTCTGATTGAGATGGGCGGCGATGTCGGTCAGTTCGCCGTCGGCGGCGTAGTAGAGATCGGCGGAGGCAGCCCAATGGTCAAAGTAGGCGGACGCGGCGGCGAGGCCAGAAATTACAAGCAGGAGGCAGGAGGCAAGAGGCAGGAGGCGGCGGACGCGGGATAGAACTTCCCAGAGGCCAAGCGCGGGAAAGATGTAGATAAAGGGCAGCAGGCCGACAGTGCGCAGGTTGCTGGGGGTGATTTCGCCGACGGCGAGCGCGCTGGGCAAGAGCATGATGGGGAGAAATACAAGAAGCAAGATGCAAGATGCAAGATGCAGGGGGGTGGTGGGGCGGCTCTTGTTACGCGACAGGCAAGCGAGTTTCCAGACAACGACGATGAGGCCCAGGAGGGAAAGGGCGGCGGTGATGGGATCTAGGAGGGGACGGTATGGGAGGTTGAAGCGGATGTAGGGGTCGCCTTTGAGAAAGAGCATTCCCAGGCAGGCGCGGATGCCGGCCCAGGCTGCGGGCCAACTGGCGGCGGCGACCTGCTGCGCGCGGTTCATAAAGCTGCCGGGATGGGTCAGCCAGTGGTGGGCCAGCGGGGCCAGGGTGAGGGCGGCGACTCCGACAAAGAGAGCTATTTGGCCCAGGCGGGCGCGGCGATGGCCCCGGTCGGCGGCGAGGAGGGTTAGCAGGGCGGCCGCCAGCGGGATGGGAAAGGCGCGGGCGGCCAGGTAGGTGTAGGCGGTCAGTCCGCAAAATAGTCCGGCCAGGGCGAGCCAGTTATTCTTCCCCAATCGCAGCCCACGCCACAGCGCTGCGACGGTCAGCGCCTGCAAGAGCGGCTGGGTCACGGCGCGGAATCCATAGCGGCTGAGGACGAGATGCCAGAATGACGCGGCGAGGAAGGCGGTGGTGAGGAGCGCGATCCACTTGACCCCCTGCCGCCCGTGCAACAGTTCGCGCACCGCCCAGGCGGTCACGGCGACGGTCGCCAGTCCGATCAGGGCCGCGCTCAGCCGCAGCGCCAACGGGGTCGCGCCCAACAGTTTCATCCACAGCGCGGCCCAGTAAAAGAACAAGACTTCTTTGCCGGTATAGGAGGGGATAAAGATAGGGAGATTATTCCCAGCGGCGATCTCGGCAGCCAGGATGCCGTTGGCGGCCTCGTCGTAGTGGAGACCGAGGGGCAATTCTGGCAGGCGGTACAATCGCAGCCCTGCCGCGACGAGCAGGACGAGCAGCAAGGCCGCAGTAAAATGCCAGCGCGGGGCGCGAGTGGTTTCATCCATCAAGGGGAATTATAGCAGGCAGGGAGCAGGATGCAAGGCGCAGAATGCAGGAGCTTTCGTAGCAGAATGGGGGCTGAAAATCAACCCCAGCATTCGCCCTCCGAACCTTAATAACTGGAGTCTGGCGTTTTTGTTCGTAGTGACGGCTTCAGCCGTCCAAAAGGCTCAAAAGCGGCTAAAGCCGCTACTACGAACCCCCATATCTAGCGCCTTTATTGTTGCCTACCCCAAGATGTGGGCATTCTGAAAATTTGCCAGACTCCAGTCTCCTTATGAATATGAGCTTGTGGCTAGTTGGTTGGTTTGCTCGTCATTCACTCATTCGCGTTCCGCCACCCCCTTTCCATCTGTGCTGAAAAGAGGCGCGCGAAAGCAATCCAAAGGAATACTCACCAGCGGCTCAATCTCCTTTCCAAGCACGGGAGGCGCAATCGTTTCCAACTGCACCCTATCGCCCATCCCCCGTAGGCCAACTTTGTAGAAGCGCCCTTAGGGGGAATGGGTCGGAGACTTTTCTATCCATACCGAGTTGCAACAAAAAACGGCGTCCCGGAAAGGGACGCCATCATAGGTCGCGCGTTACGTGGCGCATCCCCTTTCCAAATACGGGAGGCAAGGCCGTTTCCAGCCATACCCTACCGGTCTCGCCCCATAGATTTGTTCTAACCCTTAGGTGACGAGACTCGGAGATGCTACAACTCGGATTGTTCAGGAGCAAAGAGATTATAACACAGAGAGCGGATAAGTCAAAGAATCGCTGCCTCGTCCATCATCTTTTGGAACAACTCGGCCTGATCTTGGGCATCGCGGAGGGCGTGATGGATGAGCGTCCGCCTGCCCAGGTAGCGAGCGGCGACGTGGCTCATCCCGGTCTCTGACCAACGGACGCCGGTCAGGCCCATGTAGAAGGCTTTCACATCCAGCGCGGCGTGACCAAAGGGGTTGCGCCCCAGGAAGCGGTGAAAATAGTCGCTGACGAACATCCAGTCAAAGGGGGCGTTAAAGGCCACAAAGATCGGCTTTTGGTCGGGGGAAATCTCGTTCGCCAGCCAATCCTCGAAGCGAGTCAGCGCCTCGGCCGGCGGCAGGCCATGCTCGGCCAGTTCCACGAGCGACAGCCCGCTGACCGCCAACGCTTCTGGAAGCGCGTCGTTGTTCACGGGCTGCAACTCGACGTAGAAAGTGCGCTGGAGGTCGCTCACCAGGCAGGCACCGATGGAGAGCAGAGAATACAGGCCAGGGTTCGGCCCGGCGGTCTCGACGTCTACAGAGACGTATGCTTCGAGTGGCTTCATTGCTCCTCTCGTGTTTGTAGAAACCAGGTTTTTCCTAAAAACCTGGTTTCTTGGTTTCCTCCATCGCTTCCAGGAACTCGACCACTTCTGTGATGCCCATCAGTTTGGCCTTGAAGAACTCATTGACCAGTCCCTCTACCCTGGCCCGTGCGTTGGTGATCAACGCGCTCCAACCTTCGCCCAAATCTACCCGGCCGGTGAGGCTATCCCGCATCTTGATCAGCGACATCACGATCTCGGTCTCCATTGGCCCCTCGCAGGTTTCGACCACGTCCCGGATCAGGTCGTCAGTCTGCTGCACCAACGTCTCGCGGTCGATCGTCGAATCGGGCTTGCCGGCATCGTCAATCGTATCCAGCAGCGACCAGACCTGGTAGAGCAGCGCGGCCGGCTCGTCGAACAGCTCACGAATCAGCGCGGCGGCCCGGTAGCGCCCGGTCAGACGAAAAACGTTGTACAGCCGCTTGGCTACCTTGCCATAATTGATGTGCTTGTGGGTGTACTTGTAGACCTCGCCCGTGATCTGCCGCACGTACTCGTCCAACGCCTGGGGCGAGATGTGCTCGGCCAGTTTGGAGAACAGCGGCACCGAATCCGCCTCTAGATAGACCTCCTGAAAGTAGGGGTCAATAAAACCATCCAGCGGCGTGATCGAACCATCGGGGGCCTCCCAGGTCACATCGAGCATGTTACTGGCGTTGACAACGCCCTTCCTCTCCGTCTCTGTGACGACCCAGTCCATCTTGCACCAGCCGGGGTCCAGGCAGCCATACTCCCATTCCACTTCCCACGCTTCGCCCGATGCGCGGGCGACCTGCATCTGGCCCGCCTTTATCTCGTCGGCGCTCCAAGAGATGGGCGAACCGTTGCCGATAGGCTCGCCGTCTTTGATCACATCCTCTTGCCAGGTGCCGAACCTGACCTCGAGCAGTTGGTAATCCGGCCCCTCGAACTTGGTCAGCGCTTTGTCGCGCATCAGGTCGGCCAGGATGCGGCAGGCCTCCTCCTGCGTCTCGGCCTTGATGTTGACGCGCTCAAAGTAGTCGCAGTCGCCGGGGTAGAGTTGGATCACGCCCTGGGCCGCGCTGCCCGCCAGGCTGACGGCGGTCTCGACGTTGGGCAGGTCGGGCAACTGGACGATGTCAGCGATGCGGCGGTAGCGCTCCAGTGAGCCTTTATCGAAATCGAGCAGCGTGATCTCGTGGCCGTAGACGCCGGCATCCTCGTCCAGGTCCCACTTCATCGCTTCAGACCCGGCCATGGCCGCCAACCACTGAGCGACGTCGGTCTCGTCCACCTCGACTCCCAGCGTGCGGGCGGTTTTGATGATCTGTTCCACTTCTTCCTGGGCGTCTACTGGGGTCTTTTCTTCTGTCATTTTTACCTCCATATTGCGTGTTATTGGGGCAGTGGAGCAACTCAACCGCTCACAGTTTAGCACATTTTCGCAAAACGTAAAGACGGGGAACGTAATGCGTAATTGCGTGATGCAAAATTTTCGCGCTAAAATTGAAATTGTGGTAACATGCAGGCCGAGCAACAAAATCAAGCGCCAAATATAAACCTATGGAGGCACACTAATGGCAAAGTTTCCCGTTGAACCTTTCAGAATCAAAGTTGTCGAACCCATCCGCCAGACCAGCCGCGCCAAGCGGGAGGAAATTCTGGAGCAAGCCGGCTACAACGTCTTCGCTGTGCGGGCCGAGGACATTTATATTGATCTGCTTACCGATTCCGGCACGGCGGCAATGTCAGATAACCAATGGGCCGGCGTTATGCTGGGCGACGAGAGTTACGCTGGCTGTCGCAACTTTTTCAGCCTGGAGGAGGCGATCAAGTCTATCACCGGCTTTGAGTACTTTGTGCCCACGCATCAGGGCCGCGCGGCCGAGAACATTCTCTTTTCTTGCACGGTCGAGCCGGGCAAGTCGGTGCCCAGCAACATGCACTTTGACACCACACAGGCCAACGTGTTGGCCCGAGGCGGCGACCCGGTCAACCTGCTGGCCGAGGTAGGGCTAGACCCCACCAGTCACGCTCCCTTCAAAGGGGATATAGACCTCGCCAGGTTGGAAGCGTTCATTGAGCAAGTGGGGCCGGAGAACATCCCGCTGGGCATGTTGACGGTGACGAATAACGCCGGCGGCGGCCAGCCAGTCTCAATGGGCAACATCCGCGCCACTGGCGAATTGTTGCACAAGTATGACATTCCTTTTTTCCTTGATGCCTGCCGCTACGCCGAGAACGCCTATTTCATCAAGCTGCGCGATCCGGCCTATGCCGACACGCCCGTCCTTGAAATCGCCCGCGAGATGTTCTCCTACGCCGACGGCTGCACCATGTCGGCCAAGAAGGACGCGCTGGTCAACATTGGCGGCTTTTTGGCGCTGAACGACGAGGGGTTATTCAAGCGCGTGCGCCAAGAGCTGATCATCCGCGAGGGGTTCCCCACCTACGGCGGGCTGGCCGGGCGCGACCTGGAGGCAATCGCCCGCGGGTTGTGGGAGGGGCTAGACGAGCGATACCTGGCCTACCGCCTGGCCCATACAAAGTACCTGGCCGACCGGCTGTTGGAGGGCGATATTCCCATCCTGGAACCGCCCGGCGGCCACGCCGTCTACATAGATGTGAAACGGTTGCTGCCGCACATTCCGCAATCTGAACTGCCCGGCCAGTCGCTTGCTTGCGAGATGTATTTAGAGGGCGGCGTGCGCGCGGTAGAGATCGGAAGTGTGGCCTTTGCCCGCGAGGACCCAGAGACGGGCGAGATGGTCTACCCCGATCTGGAATTGGTGCGCATGGCGATCCCGCGCCGGGTCTACACCCAGGCTCATCTGGACTATGTGGCAGAGACCTGCCAGCGCATCTATGAGAAGCGGGATCAACTGCGCGGCATGCGCTTTACCTACGCGCCCAAGCTGCTGCGCCACTTTACGGGCCGCTTTGAGCCGGTGTAGTTGGTTGATTGGCAAATAAGAAACCAGGTTTTGCCGCTTCTGGCGAAGCAGAAGCGTCTTTGCTTACAAAAAACCTGGTTTCTTTCCCCTGCTAGGAGCTACTTCAACCAGCACTGAATGGGTACGCGAGCTGTTGCTCGGCAAGGTCGGCGTGGTGGAGGTTAGCACGTTGACCGATCCGGCAGTGTCTGTGCCGTCAGGCTCCAGGGAGGGCCATACGCCTTCGAGAAGGCAAACGACGCCCGGCATAATGTCCTCGGTCACGTGGGCCGCGATGCGCATTCTGCCCTCGGGACTGCTGACGTAAACCTGCTGGCCGCCCTCTATCTCCCGCCGGGCCGCGTCGTGAGGGTGTATCCACAACACCTGCTGCTCCCGCTCCTTGAACCACGGGATGTTGTTGTACTGCGAGTGAGTCTGGAACCTGGAGTGTGGGGTGATCAGCCTGAGAGGGTGTTCGTCGGTTGTCTCGAGTATCCGACATTCAGGAATGGGGGGAAATCCCGTCTCGGCGTAGGCGGCGGACGATATCTCCACCCGGCCTGATGGCGTCTTTAATGGATGGGCTTGCGGGTCGGCGATGAAATCGGATAGCCCCACCCTCAACTGATCTTTACCCATATAAATGCCGGTGCGTTTGAACTCCTCATAGTCGGGCACCTCCGAGTCCGCGACAAAGCTCCTCAGCCATTCTTCCGCGTTCTTGCCCTCGGAAAACTCGGCCAAGAAACCGAGTCGCTCCGCCAGCTCGCAAAAGATGTCATAGTCGTTCTTGGCCTCGGGCAAGGGAGGCACGGCCTGGTTGGAGAACAGCAAATAATTGCCATCGGGAAAGACAATGTCATCCCGTTCCAAAAAGGTCGTAGCGGGCAAGACGACATCGCAATGCCGCGCCGTCGGCGTCAAAAAATAGTCGTGGCAGACGGCGAACTCGACTTTGTTAAAAGCCCGCATGTTCTTGTGAATGTCGCTGCCCTGCATCAAGTAGTTGCCCCCCACGTTATAGATGGCTTGTACGTCGCTGGGGTAGCCGCCGCGTGTGCCTTCCAGGATGACGTCGGGCCAGCGGTATTCCGGCGCCGCAGCAGTGATTGGGTTGGCGGGCGCGCCAATCTCGCCCATGCGGGGACATGGCAGCCGGCTCCAGGTGAGCGCGCCCGAAGAGCCGCCCCGGATGCCCAGGTTGCCGGTCGCCGTTTGGAGCGCGATCGCCATGCGAATCGCTTCTTCCCCGCCGATGGTTCTTTGGATGGAGAGACCCGGGATGAGGGCCGCCGGGCGCGCGCGTCCGTACTGGCGGGCGAATCGGACGATGGTCTCGGCGGGCACGCCGCAGATCGCTTCCGCCCAACGTGGCGTCTTGGGCTCCCCGCCTGACAGCCCGAGGACGTGGCGTTCGAGCTCGTCAAAGCCCGCGCTGTACTTTTTCACAAAGGGTGTGTCAACCAGGTTCTCTTTGAGCAGCACGTATAGGACGGCCATCATCAGGGCCGTATCCGTCCCCGGCAGAACCGGTATCCACTGGGTGCCCAACTTGCGAACTGATCTCGTCCGCCGGGGGTCAATGACGATCACGTCAATCCCTCCGTCTTTGGCCTCCCGTATCCGGGCTTCCGTCTCGCAACCCAGGCGGGTGTCGGCGATATTCGCGCCCCACAGGATGATCAGGTTGGAAAATCGGAGCGTGCCCGGGTCAATTCCCGCCTGCCACGCGCCGAGCACAAAGGGAGTGGCAAAGCTGGCCGCGCCCGAACTATAGTTACCCGTCATTGCGGTGTAGCCGCCGAACAGGCTCAGAAAACGCGCGGTGAGGGAGTGAGTGTTATGCAACGCGCCCCGGCAAGAACCGGAGCCTCCCAGGTAGAGTATGGCCTCGTTCCCGTACCTGGCCCGGATGCAGGTCAGCTTTTCGGCCACCAGATCCAGGGCGTGGGGCCAGGGAATCTGTCTGAACTCGCCCGCTCCCTTGGGGCCGGTTCTGAGCAGCGGCTTTTTCAACCGGTCCGGCGCGTACAGCACCCGCGTCATCTGGAATCCTCTCACACAGCCGGACATGTAGGGGCCGCCCAAGGGGTTATCGCTGATCTTGACGACGCGGCCATCCTTGACGTGTGCCAACAGCGGGCACCCGCCGCCACAGTCTTTGTTGCACGAGACCGGTATCTTTGTTTCTGATTTGTTACCCACTAGAAAGTCTCCTTGCTATGATAAGAAATTCCCTCCCCCGCAAAGTTGGGGGAGGGAATAGTACGGTATGGAATGGCGGCTACTGTCCCGCGTTCAGTAGTTTCTCACGACGAGAGGCAGGTAGACCTTGTACGCGTTGGTATACGCATAGTAGACGGCCGTTGGGCCTTCGGTAGTCGTGACTTCTACCTTGTTGATCAGCGTCACGGTGCAACCTGTCGCGACGGTGACGACGAACGTATGCTCCCAGGCGCCTCCCGGCGTAGTGATGGTTGGCGTCCAGACGAGTGGCCCTGCGTACGTGACGGAGACGGGCAGCGTGTCGGTGATGGTGGCGTGCAGGTCTTGGGCGCTATTATTGACGACGCGGATGGTGTAGGTCAACGGCGATCCTGGAGTTACCGGATCGGGGGTGTCAGTCTTGATGAGTGTCAGATCAGGCAGGTCTACAGAATCTGCTGTAGCGGCCTGAAGCATATCGTAAGCGTTCCCCGCTCCATCAGGGAGATAGTCGACGAACGCGACGGCGTGGACATTGTCCCAATCGGCGACGTTGCTCAGCTCGCCGGTCTCCAAGTTGAATGTCTCTGTCGCGCCATTTGCGAGAGAGGATATGGAAGCTGAAATGGCTTCCCGAACGATGCGGCCTGTATTATGGTCATCTGTTGGGGTTGGTGTATGCTCCTCATACACGACGGCGTGGACCGTCGCGCCGTTGCCGGATGAAAGAGTCACGCCGCTGAGGTTCTTGACTTGGATACTGAATTGAAGCTTGTTCCCGACGCGCTGGCTGCTGGCCGTGATCTCTGCTTCAGGGGCTCGCGCTAGTTCAGCATCAACCATGTCTTTGTAAATATCGTAAAGGTTGGGATACCAAGCGTTATGTACCTGATGTCCACTGTCTACTATGATGAACGGCAGCGTGGTGCCGTCGGACGCGGCCCAATAACGACCATATCGAGAATAGGGGTTTACGCCGTTAATATCGTATTCCATAAACAGAACGGGCTGAACTGCGTAATCACTTGCCAACTGATCTACCACCGGACCGGCGGATTGGCAGTTCCATCAGCCAGACATGAACGCCTCAAAAATTACCAGGCGAGTCGCCGCTGGCGACAGAGGCGCATTGACCGGCGGGGCGGGCGCTTGCGATTTTGTTATCACAGAACTAGGGTTAAGCGCCAGGACGAGAACCAACAAAAGGAAAACTCGGACTAGGCGATGCATTTTGGCCTCCTATACATTTGTGACTCGTCTGAAAAAAGGTCATCTAACCACAGAAGCACAGAGGACACGGAGAAAATTTGATATTTGGTTTAAAAAAATCCACTTTACACGTCAAAAAGTTAATTTTTCAAGGTCAAGTTTAAAATCTCTGTGCTCTCTGTGTCTCTGTGGTGAAATGCCTAGTTTTTTCAGTCGAGTCATTTGTTAGTTATGACATTCCACTCGAGCCTGTTTTGTTTCTGTCGAGCCAAGTCTTCACCTCCTTTCACGGCGGTGCGCCAAATTTGGCTTGCCGGCAAGTATAGCACAACGATGATGGGCGCGCAACTCGCCGCTCTCTACACAGTCATCAAACTTCTACCCCGGCGGCTAGATAGGGCGCAGCGCCAGCAATTCCCGTTTTGTAGCCGCGATTTCCAAATCGCGGGTATCTTCCTGACTTTTCACCCATAACGGGAATTGCTGGCGCAGCGCCGAGTTCTACGTCTCCAGGGCAAGCAGCGCCACGAACTCGGCCAGCACAATGGCGGTCGCGCCCCAGACCTGGCGCCCGTTCACAGCGTAGAAAGGGACGTGCAGGGTCGCTTCGCCCCGGCCCCAATCTTCCTCGCGCCGCGTGGCCGGGTCCAGCAGTATGGAAAGAGGAACGTCCAGCAACTCGGCTACCTCTTGGGGGTCGGGATGAAAGACGGGGCGTTGACCGGCGTAGGCGACAAAGGGATGGACGAGGTTGTTGCTGGGCGGGACGTAGAGGGGCGTGAGCGGGCCGAAAAGCTCCAGCCCGCCGGCGGCGATCCCGATCTCCTCCCGCGCCTCGCGCAGCGCGGTTTCCTGGAGCGATGCGTCCCCCTTCTCCCACCCGCCTCCGGGCAGCGAGACCTGGCCGCTGTGGTGATTCAGGTTGGATGTGCGCACGGTCAGCGCCAGATGGAGCGCGCCGTTGATGGGATAAAGCAGCAGCAGCACTCCCGCTCGCCGAGGCTCGACGCCGGCAAGCGGGCTGAACGGGCGCGGCTGCGGGGCCATCGTGATCTGCGCTGCGAGGCCGGGCAGCGGGCGCTGCATCGCGGCGCGGACGCGCCCGATGGTGGGGCTACTCGTCATTTGCAGTAACTTTTTCTAATTTGCTACCGGATACTTTTGCCAAGTTTATGATTACACTGAGATTCACGGAGAATGTACCGAGACGCACAGAGATTTTTTGAGAGAATCCAGCAGTGTGAAGCGGCGCTTTCGTCAAATCGTCTAATTTTCAATGTCTCAGTGAATCTCCATGTCTTCTCTGCGCTCTCTGTGTAACTGTTTTTGACACCTCTGAAAAAGTGTCTGGTAGTGAGACGTCAGAATCCGAAATCGAACCAGTTGGTGCCGGTGATGACGGAGCATGTGAGCGCCAAAAAGATGAGGAACAGGATGATCCCACAGCCGCATCCGGTACAGGACAGTCCTTTCCCAAAGCCGAATCTCTCTTGCAGCCAGTCAAAAAGCCAATTCAAGAACGCCAGTTTAAGCAGGCCAGACAAACATCCAGGTCTATCACTCATTGTTCTTCTCCTTTTTTGCCAGGCGGCCGGAATGTCATTCCGGCCTATTTTGCCAACCCTAAAGGTTTTCCGAAACCTTTAGGGTTTTCTTGCAAGATGTTAACTCTGCCGAATAACGTCAGGGCGCTGACGATTGCTCGATCTGTTCGACTTTTTCTTGCACGGCCGGCTGGTCCGGCTCTAGCAGCAGCGACATGCGGTATGCGTTGAGCGACTGCTCCACCTGCCCCAGGGTGGCTCGGTACCCGCCCCAGATGTTGAGTTCGTAGACGACATCGGGAACGTTTTGCAGCAGAGGTCGCGCCTTTTCCAGTTGCCCCACCCACACGTAGGCCAATCCCAACCCCTTGTGCGTGGTGGTGTTTTCGGGGTCTGCCTGCCACGCTATCTCTAGATGTTCGACTCCTTCCTGGAAGCGCGCCTCGTCCACCAGCATCAGTCCCAATCGTTGTTGAGCGGTGCGGTCGTGGGGCGCGATCTGAATCGCGCGCCGGTAGTGTTCCTCTGCCTGCTGCCGCAGGGTGGCTCGCTGCCCATCGTTCAGGGTTTCTAGTAGCTCTCCACGGGCTTGCAGCACACAGCCCAGATTGGCATGCCACGTGGCCGTCAGGGGGTGCAGGCTGACGGCGACTATGATGAGAAATACCCCCGCCACGCTGGCGGGAAGTATCCACTGCCGCCCTCGGGTCTTGGCGCGAGTCCGACGCAAGGTGGTGGCTGCGTTCAACCCCAGCAGTCCAAAGAATGGGAACCAGCACCACAGGTCTACGTACTGCCGTGCGTCAGTGACGCCGTGTATAAAGATGGCCGTAAGCCCTAGCCAGGTGGATTGATATAAAAGATCAGCGCTGGGTTTGGTGTGTGTGTGCGCAGCCTGGTAGAGCGCTGCCATCAGCCACAGCAGTGAAATTGCACCGACCAATCCTTGCTCAAGCCACACCTCCAGGTAGAGATTGTGAGAACAGGAGAGGAACACGTGCTGTATGAGCAATGCGTACTGCGAGTGTACCCTGGCAAATTGCCCGCCTAGCCCAATCCCAGTCAATGGAAAGTCTTGAACCAGGTAGACACTGTTACGGTACACGTCTAGTCGATCCGGCCGGATGAAAATAGGTGCCAATATCCGGTTGGCAACTGGGATGTCGTTTAGCGCCATGATATCTCCCTGCACAATCGTGTAAATGGTCAATCCCAGCGCCAGGAGCGCGCCGGCGCTGACGGCCACGCGCATTGGTCGCCAGTGGAGGGCTGACCACAGCGCCGTCGTAGCCAGTACGGCCAGCCACGCCCCGCGCGCCGTGCTCATCAGCAACGCCAGGGTGATCAGGCTCGCGCAGATTGCCCCACCGGCGCGCCCCCACCACCGATTGCTCGTTAACGTCAGCCCAATTACAAGAAAGAATCCTCCCTCCAGGAACGCTGCCACGCCATTATCTACGGGTATCCAGACGATGGCTGGCGGAACAACCTTGCCGATGAGCGCGCCCAGACGATCAATCGCCCTTATCTTTTCCGGGTACCCAAAATGGTCGTACTGGGTGATAAAGTAGAGCGATAGCAGCACGCTTGCGAAAACGATAATGACCGCGATAGCGCGCCACCAACGGCGGGATACGGCCAGCCGGGAGACCAAGACGTATAGCAGGCAGCCCGCGCTCAAAGCTATCAGCGTGCTCCAACACTGGCTGCGGTCGTAGGCCGGCCACAGGCCGAGAAATGCGCTGAACAGAAAGAGCGCCAGAGGCAAGTCCAGAGGGGCTAGTTTGAGGGTACGATTGGGCATCAGTCAGCAGACTCCATTTCCGCCAGCGCTATCACGGCCGGCGACCAATTTTCGTGGTAGCGCAGCGCCGTATCAAAATCGGCCCGCGCGCCGCCAGCATCCCCTTGCGACAGGCGGGCCTTGCCGCGCCAATAGTAAGATTCTTCCAGGTTGCTGGTCGTCGCCAGTGTCGCGTCGGCCAGCGCGATGACGTCGTCGTACCGGCCCACGCTGTAGTAACTCTCGTAGGGGCCGAACTGGTACCACAACATGCGATAGTGCAGCCCCAGTTGCCGCGCGCGGTCGTAGGCTGCCGCCGCCTCGGCGTGCCGCCCCAGCGAGGTCAGGCTGGAACCGGCGCTGAACCAGGAGAATGTGACCCAGTCGGCGCAGTCGGCGTAGGCCACGCAGGATGCGGGTGGGGACTCGGCCTCGGCGCGGGCTGTCTCCAGCGCTCGCTCGTACATCGTCGCGTCGTCCACGTCTGAGCCGAGGATCGTCGCCAGCGCGTCCCACTGCTCCGGCGCGTAAACCACCAGGTAGATGCGGTTAAAGACGCGCCACAGCTCGTCCAACTCCTGGTAGCCGATGGTCACGTCGGGGCCGTGGAGCGAGTCGTAGGTGATGAACTGCCGGGCCACGTYGTCGTAGCCGATGATGAGCCGGTAGTGGCCCAGTTGGTCGCGGGCGTCGCGCACGTACCAGGTCTCGACGACGRYGGGGAAGCCGRSSCGCACCAGCRWCTTGAGCCGTTCGAGATCGCMGCCGACGCGCACGATCGCGCCCAGGCCCAGGCCACGCACGTAAGCCTCCATCTCCCAAGGACTGACGTTCTTGTCCTCCGGGTCGGGCTTGAGCGCGGGAGCGRYGTCGTACTGGGTCTCGTCGCGCCCCCAGTAGGAGAGGGCCATCGCCAGTGTGGTCGGTCCGCAATTGTTCCAGCCCTGGTGCTCGTGGCGCAGGCCGGTGAGGGTAAATCTAGCCGGCGGCGTGGGGGTTGGTGTGGGAGAGGGTGTGGACGTGGGCGGCTGAGGTGTGGGCGTTGGCGTGTGAGTGGGAGTAGAGGTGTGGACAAAGACAGGCGCGGGAGTATTGATGGTGATGGGCGTAGGAAGGGTATCTGGGTGGGGATTATGACGTAACTCCTGAAGCGGCTCTGGCAAGTAATAGGCGTAGCGGCCCGGCAGCGCCCTGATGAGGACCGGGCATGCCAGCAGGCTGATTCTCAGCAGCACTAGAAGAGCGATCAGAATTAAGACGTAGCGCGACTTTGCCATACCGACAATCATACCAGAGGTTGGTATAGGGTACAAGTTGGGCGTGTTGACTGGCGCGGAGAGGAGATTTGTGGCATACTGGACATTGGACGTTGGAATTGGGGGGTTAGCGTGAGGATTGTTGTTGTCGTTGCGTGTGTTATGTTGGTGGGCTTGACGGCGTGTCTGCCGGCGGCGCCTGCTGCGCCGACTCTTGCTCCAACTCTGACCCACACGCCTGTCCCCACTAGCGGGCAATCACGAGGATTGCTCCTACTACGCGGGCCGTACCTGCAATCGGTCGCGGCCAACTCGATCATCGTCGCCTGGGAGACCGATCGCCCCAGTCACGGTGAGGTCGTTTACGGCGAGGCGGAGGAGTATGGGGCGAGCGTAGCCGATCCGGCGCTTGGCGCGCGCCACGTCGTCACCCTCACCGGACTCGCGCCTTACACGCTTTACCACTACCGCATCGTCAGTGACGGCGAACCCTTGGGCGCAGACGCCGCCTTCCGCACCGCCGCCGGCCCCGACCAGGCCGAGTTCACCTTTGTCGTCTTTGGCGATACCCGCACGCAGCACCAGGTTCATCGAGAGGTGGTGGCCCGCATCCTGGAGCAGGGGCCAGACTTTGTGCTGCACACTGGCGATCTGGTTGACAATGGCTGGGACACTGGGCAGTGGGCCGCTTTCTTCGAGATCGAACGAGAATTGATGGCCCGCGCGTCTCTGTTCCCCGCGCTGGGCAATCACGAGAGCAATTCTCCTCTCTACTTTGATTTCTTTCACCTGCCCGGCAATGAGAGATGGTACACCTTTGACTATGGCAATGCCCGTTTTGTTTGTTTGCAAGTGGATGGTTTTGCCGATTTTGGCCCTGGCAGCGAGCAGTACGGTTGGCTGGAGGAGACGCTGGTGGCCAACACGCAGCCCTGGTTGTTCGTTTACTTCCACGTCCCGCTCTATGGCTCAGTGCCGCCCCACAGCGCGCCGTTCGCCGAGATGGAGGAGACCGCGCAGCGGGCGCTCGCTCCGCTCTTTGAGCGGTACGGGGTGGACATGGTGTTCAGCGGTCACAAGCACAGCTACGAGCGGAATGAGGTAAACGGCGTCACCTACATCGTCACCGCCGGGGGCGGCGCGCCGCTATATTGGGCGAGAGAGCGGGAGCCGACGCAGGCCGCCTTTGCCAGGGCCTACCACTTTGTGTTGCTAGAGATTGACGGCGATTGCCTCAAGGCTACGACCATTTCCGTAGAAGGGGAGGTACTTGACCAACTCGAGCGCAGGATTGACGCCGCTACGCTTCCCTTTTTGCCAGGGCAGGATTGACGCCGCTACGCTTCCCTTTTTGCCAGGGCAGGATTGACGCCGCTGCGCTTCCCTTTTTACCAGGGCGGGATTAACTGAGCAGTGATTGTTCGACCGATACCCTCGCGCATAGCGCGGGGGCTTTTGCGTTTCTTATGCATCTCTAATACTGCTCTTATGTTAATTTAATGTTAGTGGTGCATAATATCGATGCTTGTGAGTTGGGTCAAAATCAATTCTGATTTGAGGAGGTGTAAGAATGGCGAATTTAGTACGTTGGGAACCCTTCCGTGACGTGGTCAGCCTAAGAGATGCAATGAACCGGCTCTTTGAGGAGAGCATCGTGCAGTCTCGGGCCGGGTGGCCGACTCCGAGTTGGGCTGAAGCATTGGCCGTGGATATGTACGAGACCGATGACGCTATCGTTGTCAAGGCAGCTATTCCCGGCATCAAGTCCGACGAGTTGGACGTCAGCATCACGGGCGACACATTGACCATCAAGGGTGAAACAAAGGCCGAGGAAGAAATCAAAGAGGAGAACTTTATCCGTCGCGAGCGATGCTATGGCTCATTCTGTCGCTCGCTGCCTATCCCGCTCCCGGTCGTGGCCGGCAAAGCGGAGGCCGAGTTCGAGGATGGGGTTCTGACCCTGACACTGCCCAAGGCCGAAGAGGTCAAGCCCAAAGCGATCAGGGTCAAGGCGAAGGATAGGAAGTAGGGAGTAGGCTCCCCATAACAAAACTGAGGAGGTTTTAAAATGACAGTAGTACGCTGGAATCCGTGGCGCGAGGCTGTTACCTTGCGCGAAGCAATGGATCAACTATTTGAGGAGAGTTTCGTCCGTCCGGGGACGAGGCAACGTCGGGGCGAAGGCTTGCGAGAGCGATCGTACCGTCTTCCGCTGGATGTGTACACAACCCCAGAGGAGATCATCGTCGTCGCGTCGCTGCCGGGGCTGACGTCCGACGAGGTGGACATCGCCATCGAAGGGGACACTCTGACCATCCGCGCCGAGTTGCGTCCCCCGTTGGAGAACGTCGAGTACCTGTTCCAGGAGCGGGGCTACGGGGCGGTGGCGCGCACGCTGACACTGAACGTACCGGTGGAAGCGGATAAGGCTGAGGCGGTCTTTGAGAATGGCGTGCTGACGCTCACGCTGCCCAAGGCAGAGGAGACCAAGCCCAAGGTCATCAAGGTCAAGAGTAAGTAAACATAGTGTTCAGACCTCCGAGGTTTTGTTGTAAAACCTCGGAGGTCTTTGATAGCAAGGTCATCAAGGTCAGGAGTAAGTAAACATAGTGTTCAGATCTGAGGTTTTGTTGTAAAACCTCGGAGGTCTTTGATAGCAAGGTCATCAAGGTCAAGAGTAAGTAAACATAGTGTTCAGACCTCCGAGGTTTTGTTGTAAAACCTCGGAGGTCTTTGATAGCAAGGTCATCAAGGT
>DUEK01000044.1 GCA_011192155.1 Thermoflexia bacterium | reverse complement strand
CCAGCGGCCCGATCACACCGTCCAGTTTGGCCTGGAGCAGCGCCCGAACTCCCGTGTCGTAGGCGGCGCTGTCTGCGTGTATCCGGTCGAGCGCTTTCTGCTCGCCGGCCAGCCGGGCCGCTTCTGCACGAGCCTCAGTGAGCGCCTCGTTTGTCCGCTCCAACTGGGCGCGGTGGGCGACTAACTCTTGCTCCACCTGAACCTGCTGCTGGTCGGGTTTTTGAATCTGCTGCTGTGCCGCGACCGACTCCTGCTCCAATTGCGCCGTCCGCTGCTCGCGCTCCGCTAAATCGCGCTCCAATCGCTCCACCTGGGCGTGGACTTGAGCAATTCGGCGGGCCTGCGTCTCTTGCTGATCGCCCAGAGGTTCGAGTTTACTCAGCGTCTCCTCGCGCCTGACTCTCAACTGTTGCGCCCGTTCCTCGGCCACAGCCCGCTCGTTCGCCAAACGGGCCTTCTCCGCGCGGGCCTCGACGAGCGCCTGGTTCAGACGTTCCAGCCGGTCGCGGTGGGCGCGCAGTTCTCGCTCCGCCCGCGCCTGTTGCCGGGCCGGTTCCTGGGCCTGCTCCCTGGCGGCGGCCCATTCCTGCTCGTGACCCGCCAGCCGCTGCTTGCGCTCTCTCATCTCGCGCTCTAGCTGCTCGACCTGGATCTGGGTCTGGTTGACTTGCTCCGCCTGCGCCTCCTGCTGCGCGCTCAGGGGTTCGATCTCGGCCAGCAGTTCCTCGCGCCTGATCTTTAACAGGCGCGCGCGCTCCTCCGCCACGGCCAGATTGCGCTGTATCTCGTTGGCGCGGTCGTGGAGATCGGCGCTTTCGCGGTGCCAATCTCGCAACTCGGCGCGTAATCCGTGCTCTTGCCGGCGCAGTCGAGTCAATCGCTCGTTCAGTGCGGCCGCTTTTTGCTCTTGTTCTTTCAGGGAGGATTCCAGGAAAGCGGCCTTTTCGAGAGATCCGTCTAACGCTGCCTGCTGACGCCCCCACTGGTAGCCATACCAGGTGCGCTGCAAGCGCTTCTGATGGGCGACCACGCGGCGATATTCCTCCACCTGCGCTGCCTCTCGTTCGAGCCGTTGTAGGCGCGGGGTGATCTCTTTTATAATGTCGTGGACGCGCTCCAGGTTGCGTTGTGTCTCGTCCAACCGTTCGACCGCTTTCTCACGGCGGGCGCGATAGAGGCTGATGCCGGCCGCCTCCTCGAACAGAGTGCGGCGCTCTTGCGGGCGCAGCGAGAGCGCCGCGTCCACCAATCCCTGGCCGATGACGGTGTAGGTGCGCTCGCTGAGGCCGCTTTCGGCCAGCAATTCGGTAATGTCGCGTAACCGCACCCGCGCCCCGTTGATGAGGTACTCGTTGTCGCCGGAGCGATAGGCGCGGCGAGCGATGGTGACCTCGCTAAAATCAATGGGCAGCCAGCCGTCGCTATTGTCGAGCGTCAAAGAGACCTCGGCCATTCCGGCCCGGGCGCGACGGCGTCCACCACCAAAGATCATATCGGCGGTGGACTTGCCCCGCAGCGTGCTCATACTTCGCTCGCCCAGCGCCCAACGGATCCCATCAGCAATGTTGCTCTTACCAGATCCATTGGGGCCGACGATAGCCGTAATGCCTGTTGGAAACAGAAATTCGGTCTTGGCGGCGAAGGATTTATAGCCCTGAAGTACGAGATGTTTAAAGCGCATAGATTATCAGACGCGCAGTATACCGCGCTTGTGCAGATATGGCAAATGGTGGATTGCGAATGGCGGCCCCGCTTGGCGAAAAGGGAAGAGTCTGGTAAGATACGGGGCAATTGAAACTAGTACCACTTGCCGCTTGCAAACTTGCCACTTTTAAACTTACCATGCCAAACCTTGATGCCATAGTCGAAAGTAAATCCTTGCCCCCGCCCGCAAAAGCCGGGCGCTTCCAAGCGGGCCGTGTGCTCACTATCAGCGCCGGGCACGCGATACACGATACTTACACCGCCTTCTTGGCGCCTCTGCTACCCAAGTTTATCGCCAACCTATCCCTTTCCAAAACCGAGGCCGGACTGTTGACGGTCTTTATGCAGACGCCATCGCTCTTGCAGCCCTTTATCGGCCACCTGGCCGACCGGGCCAGCCTGCGCTACTTTGTCATCCTGGCCCCCCTGGTGACGGCCACGATGATGAGCCTGCTGGGCATAGCGCCCAGCTACTGGGTGCTGGCGATGTTCCTGCTGGTAGTCGGGGCCAGTTCCGCCAGCATGCACGCCGTGGGGCCGGTGATGGCCGGGCGGCTATCGGGCCGCAACCTGGGCCGGGGGATGGGTTTTTGGATGGTGGGCGGTGAGTTGGGCCGCACGCTGGGGCCGATACTGATCGTCACCGCCGTCCGCCTGCTGACGCTGAAGGGCACGCCCTGGCTGATGCTGGGCGGTTTCCTGGCCTCGGCCATCCTCTATGCTCGGCTCAAGGACGTGCCGGGCCGCCCACCGGACACTGAGCCGGGGCTTCCCTGGCGGCGGGCACTGCGGGCGATGAGACCGCTGCTGATTCCACTGACCGGTATCATCATTGCGCGCTCTTTTATGAACGCGGCGCTGACCACCTTCTTGCCCACCTTCCTGAGCGAGGAGGGCGCCGACTTTTGGCTCGCCGGAGCCTCACTCTCGATCCTGGAAGCGGCGGGCGTGGCGGGCGCGCTGCTGGGCGGCTCGATCAGCGACCGGTTGGGCCGCCGGTCGGTGCTCCTCGTCTCCATGTTGGCGACGCCGCTGCTCATGTTCATCTTTTTGACTGTCGGAGGTTGGGGGCGCTTTCCTCTCCTTTTGCTGTTGGGCTTTGTCTCGCTTGCTGTCTCCCCCGTCGTGATGGCGCTGGTGCAGGAAAGCTTTCCCGAAAATCGGGCGTTGGCTAACGGCGTCTACATGGCGATAAGCTTTATCCTGCGCTCGGTGGTCGTCGTGGCGTTGGGGGGGCTGGGCGATATATTCGGACTGCGGCTGGCCTTTATCTTTAGTGGGCTGATCACGCTCTTGGGTCTGCCGCTTGTATTTCTATTGCCGCAACGGAGGCGGTGAATGAGTAAAAATCTGATAGATAGGGTTCGCCAGCTGCGGCAGAGTGAGGCGGCCTGGCTCTGCACTGCGCGCCGCGCGCCGATGTGGGTCGCGCCCAAGAAGCAGCCTCCATACCGCCCCTACGTGGTGCTGATAGTAGAGCAGGAAACAGAACTGGTCCGGCGGACGACGGTCAAGGATGAACGCCCCACGCCTGACGTGGTTCTAGAGGCACTACTCGAGGCGATGAAAGGTCCACTGCTGGGGCCGCTAGGCTCGCTGCTGGGCTTTGGCAAACGGGGCCGTCCGGCGCGCATCCTGCTGGACGATCCTGACCTGGCCCAGTCGTTAGCGCCGCGGCTGGCTGAAATAGACGTGCGCTGCGACTATAGCCCCCCGCCCCAGTCGCTCAAGGACATCTTGCGCGAGATGGAGGCCCATCTGACAAAGCAGGAGCCAATCCCAGGTCTGTTAAGCGCGCCCGGCGCGACGGAACCCCTGGTGCGCGATCTCTTTGACGCCGCGGCCGATTACTACCGTCAGTCTCCCTGGCGCTGGATAGATAGTGAGTCTTCTATCGAAATTCGCTATCCGCCCGCCGGTCGGCCGCGCTACGCGGTAGTGATGGGCAGCGGCGGCGAGGCTTTTGGGTTATCGCTCTACGAATCGCGCGATGATCTGCACGTGGCGCTCTTTAGCGCCGAGCCAGAACGGGTCGTCGAGCAAATCTCGTGGTTTGGCCTCGTCTTTGAAAAACCCATGCTGATGAGTTTTGACGACCTGGACGCGATGGAAAAGTACGACTGGCCTGTGGCCGACGACCTGGCCTATCCCCTGGTCATCAAAGCGACTCCGCCAGATGGGCGAGGAAAGCCCAGCGCGTCAGAGATAGCCTGGCTAGCGGCGGCGCTGCGCGTCATCCCAGACTTTGCGAAGGAGCATCTACAGGCCAAGCACGGACAGACGCACCCCGCCAAAGCGGCGTACCCTTTGCCGGGCGTCCACGCCGGTAAAAAGATCGCCCTGAGCTACCCAGTCGCTTTGCTCGATCCAAAGGAGCAGGAGCTAGAGGAATATATCGAGGATTGGTACTGGGACGAACAGTCCCACGAGTTTGCCCGCCAGGTGGGCGCACTGCTGTTCGAGTTTATGGACTATTTGGAGACGACGGGCCTTTCTGAGCAGACAATACGCAAACACGAAAGCAACTGCTGGGTCATCGGTTTGCTCGAGTGTCAGTATGGCTACCACGATACGTTTTCGCCCGAGATATTCTCGGGCGAACCGTCGTTTCTCTACGAGTTCAAGCGCAAGTTTAGCGATTCCAAGTACGCCGTCGCCTCGTACAAGGCCACGTGGCGCAAGCTCGCGCGGTACATCCGGGCAAGGCCCTAAAGGAGTCGCTCACTTCGCTTCCCTTTTTATTGTGAAAGGTCTTCCGAAACCCTTATGGCCTGGAGACAAGTTGCCAATCGAGCCGAGCCAGTGCCACGCCAGTGCACTCGTAATACTCCATCCGCACCTCGCGCATTCCCGAGGGCAGCCAGATAGCCCCACTGCTGTAGCCGCGCATCGGACGCCACGAGTTGATCAGCAGCCGGTCTCCCACCCACAGACGCGCGCCGTCGTCGCTGTAGGTGGTAAAGCGATAGAGACCGGCAGGAAAGTACAGCGTCTGCGTCCAGCGGGCGGAAAAGTGGTTGGACGGCACGCCGCCCCCAGGCGAACCCCATCCCCAATCGTGATCCAGCCTCGTCTCTGTGCGAGTCAGCAGTGGATCGCCCTCCAGGTAGACGTTGGCAAAGTAGGACGCTTTCCACTGGCCCGCCGGCGCTTGGGGCCTTTCCGCCGGGGCTTGCTCTGCCGTCGCAGATAGGTAAGAGGGCGGGGCGTTATCTTCTGTGCCGTCCTCCCACCAGAACCGCACGCGGGCGCTGCCAGCGTGCTCGTAATACTCTAGCTTGAGGGTGTGCGGGCCTTCCAGGTAGACACCGTCCACATAGTGGAGTTCATAGTCCATATCCTGCCACTTGTCAATGATGATGGAGTGATCGAGCCACAGTCGCACGCCATCGTCGGCCTGCAACACAAGACGGTAGTAACCGGGGCTAAAATCGAGCGTGCGCGTCCAGCGGACGGAGAAATTATCGTCGGGCATCCAATCCACCGGCGGCTCTACGCTCCAGTCAAAGTTGATCTCGGCGTCGTTCCGCTCCAGGGCCGGCCCGCCGACCATCTCGCGGTTGTCAAAATACTCGCCGCGCCAGTTGGTAAAGGCCTCTCGCAGCTGCCACCAGGCGTGGGCGCTGGCGTCGCCCCCGTGCTCATAGTACTCGACGGTGACGGTGTGCCGTCCGTCCACCAGGTGGGCATCGCCGCTGTAGGTCTGGGGCAGTGAATGATCTTCCCAGGCATCTACCACCAGCCCGCCATCCACCCAGATGCGCGTGCCATCATCGCTGCTGGCAAAGAAGCGATAGTCGCCAGCGTTAAAGTTGAGCGTGCGCGTCCAGCGGACGGAAAAGTTATCGGCGGTGACGGCGGGGTCGGGGCTGCCGCCGCCCCAGTCAAAATCAATCGCGCTGTCGTCGCGTGTCAACACCCTCGGACAGTTCATATCGCGGCAGTTAAAATACTCGCCGTACCAGGTCTCGCCGCCCACCACCCGGCTCCAGCCGATGCTCATCGTGGCGTCGCCGACGTGCTCATAGTACTCGATCCGCACTCGATAGGTCCCGGACGGGATGTAGCGGTCCACGTTGAGCGGTTCGGCCCAACGGTCGCGCCACTCGTCAATCACCAGTTGATCGCCCACCCACACGCGCACGCCGTCGTCGGCCAGCACCTTGAAGCGGTAGGTGCCGCCGGCGAACCACTCGTCCCGCTGCCAGCGAATGGAAAAATTATCGGACGGCAGGCCCGCTCCCGGACCGCCGGCGCCCCAACTAAAGTTGATGGCCTCATCGTGGCGGCTCAGGACGGGAGCGCCGCTGAGGGTGGGGTTATCGAAATAGTCGGCCCACCACTCCCCCGGCGCAGCCGCAGCGGGGCTAGGCCCAACGAGCAGGGTGACCAAGATCAAACTTGTAGAAATCAGACAATATCTTTTCATTGCTACACCTCCTGGATGGAAACTATCATCCGCATAATCGGACCATCAAGCAGCCATGTTTTCTATCCCTCCATCCGAACAGCGTCGCACGCGCAGCCGCAGCCCTTCCACGCTGACGACCTCGATCTGTTCTCCCACGGCGATGGGGCCGTCGTCGGCCACCGCCGTCCAGATCTCGCTCGCCACCCACGCCGTCCCGCTGGGGTCGAGCGGGACGCGGACGACGCCCTGACGGCCAATCAGCGACTCCACGCCGGTGGCCGGTTTTAGCCTCTGGGCGCGCAGTCCCTGAGCCACGATGAGGGCAAAGGCTGCGCCGAGCACCAATCCCGTCCCCACCACCAACGGCACAGAGACCTTGCCGTAGGGTGAGCCGACCGGCGTGTTGAACAGAACCAGCGCCCCGGCGATGAGCGTCCCGATGCCGGCAAAGGTCAGCGCCTCTATGCCCGGTGTCTTGAGGTCGAGGAAAAATAGGACGAAGGAAACTCCCACAAGTGCCAGACCCAGCCAATTGAGCGGCATAATGCGCATGGCGTAGGCGGCCAGTGTCAGACAGAGCGCGCCCAGAAAACCGGCCACCCAGCCACCCGGAGCATAAAGTTCTATGAAAATAAGTTGGATGCCCACGATCAGGAGGAGAAAGGCGACGTTGGGGTTGATGAGCGCGCTCAGAATTTGCTCGACCGGCGACATCGGCGACTCGATCACCGTGGCCCCGGCGGTGTGCAGCATCACCTCGTCCGCGCCCAGCGGGGCCGCGCGCCCGTCGAACTGCGCCAGCAAATCATCCAGGTCGTCGGCGATCAGGTCAATCACGCCCAGTTCCAGCGCCTCTTGTTCGCTGGCGGTCTCGCTTGCGCGGATGGCGCGCTCGGCCCAGTCCACCGCCGCTTGCCCCCGCCGGGCGGCAAAGACGCCCGCGTGCTCCACCATGGCGTTGGTGAGCTTTTCCAGCACGGCCGTGTCTACCTCCGCGCCGCCTCCGGCCACCGGGTGCGCCGCGCCGATGGTCGTGTGGGGGGCCATCGCCGCTCCTGAAGCCGCCAGCGTGATCAGCGTCCCGGCCGAGGCGGCCATTCCTCCGCGCGGCCAGACGTAGACGATGACGGGCGCTGGCGCGTTCTCGAACATCTCCATGATTTCGAGCATAGCAGCGGCGTCGCCGCCGGGGGTGTTGAGCAGGATGACGACCGCTTCCGCTCCCTCCCGCCCGGCCAGCCCGATGCCCCGATCGAGATAGTCGGCGGTCGCGCTCGAGATCGCCCCGTCCACCATCAGCACGTGGACTGTTTGCCCCGCTTGCGCCGTCGCGTTAGCTGTCAGTGCCGCCAGCAAGCACAGCGTCGCTGCCAGGATGTACGTTTTCTTTATCATCCATTCGCCTTTGCTCATCAACGGTTGCGCATCATGTGCTTGACGGGTGCGTGGTGAGCGCCTTTGCCAAAGTGGTCGGGTAGGGGAGCGGCGTCGCCGCCGCTCCCCCCTAACAACCGTGCTTGAAAGTCTCCCTTCACACGGCTCAAGCATCTCAAACGCCCCTCTGGTGGGACGCGCCGCGACAAATGCTAACTGCCGCGACTTTACGTGAGACTAGCAGGTTATGGCCGTTGTCCCCAGGGCTTTGCACAAAGCCGCTACCAGTGATGCATGCCTGGGTAGGAACACCTGAACACCACAGGGCCTACTTTTCATAGTACTCGATCAGTGGGCCAGAACCCTAACGTGTTCTTCTTTCGGCAAGAAACTGCTCAAGCGCGGGTTCTGGCCCCGTTTGCAGTTTCTTGGGAGCGGCCTTTTATATACTGACTGGAGTCTGGCGTTTTTGTTCGTAGTGACGGCTTCAGCCGTCCAAAAGGCTCAAAAGCGGCTAAAGCCGCTACTACGAACCCCCATATCTAGCGCCTTTATTGTTGCCTACCCCAAGATGTGGGCATTCTGAAAATTTGCCAGACTCGAGCTCGTAAAATGAAGGACACCATAGGGGTTTTGGGCGCTGCTAAGAAACAGCTCTTTGGAAAAACCCAAAACCCCGCCCTCGCTGTTTCTCGTAAAATGAAGGACACCGTAGGGGTTTTGGGCGCTAATAAGCGCGTCTGGTGTCGCAAAAGCCCGTGAATTAGCCCGAACAATGCCGTTTTTCACCCCTTTTGAGGCTGTGTAGGCCCTCCGAATTTTCGAGAGGTTGCAAAAGTGTCAACCTATTGTGAACCATCCCTCATCGTTGGTTACTTTTGGTAGCGATTTGGCATGAATTTCGGACATCAAGCCGCCGGAAGGCAACCAGAGTCTGGTAGAGCGAAATGGAAAATTCAACGCGCGGTTAGTATACCTAACTGCCAAGTTCCGCATACAGAGCTTGGGTTTCGGGCATAGGGTCAGCGTCCAACTCTTCCGCCAGCAGCCGGGTAAGAGCCTGATACTGCTTCTCCACGGCGGCCCGATTGCCGAGCCGGCGCCAAAAGCGCATCAAATCACAGTGCACCTGCTCTAAAAGCGGATCCACATCTAGCATCCGCTCGCAGGCAGCGATAGCCTGGTGGTAGTTGCCAGCAGCGGCATAGTGGGTGGCGAGGAAACGGAGCGCCGTCATATAGGCCGCGTCGAGACGGCGGCGTTCTTCTTCACACCACTCACAGTAAAAGTTGACGAGGTAAGGGCCAGCGTATAGGTCTATGGCCGCTTCGCAGGCTCGGATGGCTGCTTCTCCCGCGCCGGACCGGGCCTGGGCCAAACGGGCGTCGAACAGGTCCGCGTCAACCTGGAATCGTCCGCGCTCCAGTTGGTACTCTCCCGACTCGTGGCGCACGTAATCCCCCGGCCCCGCTACCTTTGTCAGGCTGCGCCTCAGCCGGTAGAGGGTAGAGTGGAAAGCGGCCTGGCCCCGAGCCGGGTCGCTCTCCGGCCACAGGTCTTCTAGGATGCAGTCTAATGGCAATCGCTGATGCCGGTGAGTGACAAAATAGGCCAGCAGTTCTCTCGGCTTGCCAGTGAGTCCCGTTTTCTTCCCCAATTCTTGCCCTTTGTAAAAGAGCCGAAAGCCGCCGAGGCAGATCGCCTCAATAATTTCTTCCTTGTTCTCTTTTTCTTTTCGGCGAGAGGCAGGAGGTGCGGGGCGACTGGTCGAGTTGAGCGCCCCGATGACCCGCTCCGCGAACGCCGGGTAGATGCCGGCCTCCTGCGCCGCCCGGCAGACGGTCAGCGCCCGCTCTCCCTGGTCCACGTAGAGCTGTAGCCCATTGGCGTGCTGGATGGTGTCCATTGAGCGGCGGATCAATTCCAGAGCCGCTTCACCCCGCCCGGCCTCCAGGTACAGGTATCCCAGGGCAAAGTAGACCATCGCCAGCGGGAGGCGAAAGCGCCGGGCCTCGCAGACGCGGCGCAGGTCCAAAAAGTATTCCAGCGCCGTATCCCTGGCGCCCATATCCAGGAGCACGTCTCCCAGCACACTGCGGCAGACGCAGAGTTCGTAGGTCTCTGGGCTGCCGGCGTAGAGATGCAGCACCTGCTCGCATACCTGGCGGGCTTCTGCCAGGAGGTTCTGTTGGGCCAGGTTGGAGGCCAGGAAACCGGATGCCATCAGTTGGGCGTAACTCTCCACCCCCATCTCGCGGGAGAGAGTGATGCTCCGGCGCAGATGCTTTTCCCCAGCCGCCAATTCCCCTTGCCGAGAGAGCACACTGCCCAGAGCGGCGTGAGCCATGGGCAACCACTCGGCGAACTGGAGTTGCTCGGCGAGGGCAAGGCCGCGCTCGGCGAGTTGGCGGGCCGTGGGCAGGTCGCCCCAATAAAGGTATGGGGTAGCCATCACCACATAGACCCGGCAGGCCAGCGGGGAAACATCCTCTCCTTCGGCAGCCAGAGCCGCCTGGCAATAAGCCACGCTGGCAAAGGGGTCGCCGTGCCACCAGGAAAGCTGGGCCTGGGAACAGAGCAGGCGCGCCCGGTCGCTGCGAGAAAGCGAGTCCCCGGCCAGCCGCGCCTCTTCCAGCGCCGCTTCTCCCAGCTTGTACCCCTGGGACATGCCTTCCAGAAAACCGGCGGCTTTTGCCAACGCCATGAGCGCCTCGGCCCGCTCGGCGTGGTCATGCTCGCCGGCCTGGGCCACGGCGGATTCGGCCAGCTTTTGAGCTTGACGATAGCGTCCCCGGGAGCGCGCCACGCGGGCCAGGTGGGTCAGCGCGTGGCAGACATTTGCTCGATCCTCCCGGTCTCGATAGAGGGCGCAGGCCCGTTCGTAACAGGCAATCGCTTCTTCGATCTGGCCCCGGTAGCGCAAGGCGTGCCCCCGGTAGAGAGAAAAGTCCGGTTCCTGATCCACAAAGGCCGGGGGCAACTCGTGGATGTAGCGGCGCAGAGTCTCCACGCGACCGCTCCGGAGGTAGACCGGCGCCAGCGTGCGGATCGCAGAGGCCAGGCCATCGGCGCTGCGGGCCATCACGTAATGCTCGGCCGCCAAATCCCAGAGGCTCTGTCCGGCATAATAATCGCCGGCCGCGGACTGGAGGCTCAGCGCCTCCGGTTCCGCTTCCCATTGGAAACGGTTCAGCAAAAAGTCGCGAAAGAGTTGGTGATAGCGGTACCAACTCCGCTCTTGGTCCAGGCTGACGACAAAGAGATTCTGCCGTTCCAGATACTCGAGCAGGCTCTGGGCGTCAGTGATTCCCAGGACGGAGTTGCAGATCTCTGCGCTCATCTGGGTGAGGACGGAGGAGCGGAGAAGAAAGTTCTGCGCCTGGGGCGATTGTTCCCGAAATACTTCCTCGGCCAGATAGTCAAAGACGTACCGATTGCTGCCCCGAAAATGGTGGATCACCTCGTCGGCGGACGGTCCGGTTTTCTGAGCCAGAGTGGCGAGGGCCAGGTGCAGGCCGGCCGGCCAGCCTTCTGTCTTTTCCTCCAGCAGGCGGACCTGGGCCGGCGTCAGCGGCAGGTCGGCTGTGAGACTGGCCACCTCGTCCGGCGTGAAGCGCAGGTCATGGACGCGCAGTTCCGCCAGTTCCCCCCGCGCCCGCAGACGCGCCAGGGAGAGCGCGGGTTCGACCCGCGTCGAAAGCAAAAAGTGCATTCGGGGTGGTTGGCGACTCAGGACAAAGTCCAGCGCGCGGTGAACCTCGGGGCTGTTGATACAATGGTAATCTTCCAAAACGACCAACAGGTCTTGGTCGAGAGATGTGCTGATCTCGTTGAGAAATACCGAGAGCGCCCGTTCGATCTGCGTTTCGAGATCGTCCAGCAGAGTCAGGGCAGTTTGACCAAAGTCGGGAAAGATGCGCCGCAGACCTTCGATCAGGTAGCGCAGAAACAGCTTGGGGTCATTATCGGCGGCGTCCAATTGATACCAGACGAGAGGCAATGTCGCTTGATGAGCGAAGGAAGCCAGCAAGATGGTCTTCCCATAGCCGGGCGGGGCCGAGAGTAGGACGAGCTTTTTGGTCAAGGCCGCTTGGAGCCGGTCGAGCAGCCGGAGCCGAGACAGGTGGTCAGGCCGGAACCGGGGGATCAGGAATTTTGTGCGCAACAAGAACGGATTTTTCATCATCGTCACTTTCGAACCGTTAGATCCCACGAACTCGCCGTGGGGCAACAAGGGCATTATACTACAAAACAGAGCAGCGCGACAACAAAAAGTGAATCTCAACACGCTTTGTCAGAGCCGGTGTCAGAATCGAGTGATAGTCTTGTGTTATAATTAGCGCAGTGGTCATAGCGGCCACTGTTTATCGGTGTATCCATATTCAGAAAAGAAAGGAGAAGAAAAATGAAACGCTTGCTGTATCTCTTGTTCATAGGTCTGCTCGCCCTGACCCTGGTCCAGTGCGGACAGCCCGCCACGCCCGAGCCGGAGGAACCAGTCGCGCCTCCGCCGGAGGCGACCGAAGCGCCGCCAGCGGAGGAACCAACCGAGGAACCGACCGCAGAACCGCCGCCCGCGCTCAAGATTCTGCGCGTCGCGGCCACGGCCTCTGTGACCACGTGGGACCCCAGCGCCTCTTTCTCCACCGAGGCGCTCTACATGGCGAATCTCTACGAGCCGCTCATGTGGATCAACCCCGACGGCAGCTTTGAGCCGGCCCTGGCCGAGAGCTGGGACGTCTCGGACGACGGGCTGGCGTGGACCTTTCACATCCGCGAGGGGGTGACGTTCCACGACGGCGAATCCCTGACGGCCGATACGGTCGTGGCCTCCATCGAGCGCACCCGCGCGCTGGGCGCCGGCGCGTCCTGGATCTGGTGGATGGTGGAAACTATCGAGGCAGCGGACGACCTGACCGTCGAGGTCACTCTCAGCACCGCCTACCCGCTGGACCGCGTCGCCGCTTCCACCTACGCCGCCTGGATCATGAGCCCCACTGCTGCCGCTTACGAGGACTCGGAGTGGTTCGAGGCCGGGAACGAGGCCGGCTCCGGCCCCTGGATGCTGGAAAGCTACACGCCCGACGAAGAGATCGTCCTCACCCGTTTCGAGGATTACTGGGGCGGCTGGGACGACGATCAGTACGACAAAGTGATCATCAGCATCGTCCCCGAGCAGATCGTCCAGTCCCAAATGCTCGAAGGCGGAGAAGTGGACCTGGCCCTATCACTGCCGGAAGAGACCCAGGAGGACTTTGAGGCCAACGTCGACTTTGTGGTACATGAGAACGCCACCCTCTTTAACTATGTGGGTCTCATGAACACCCAGAAGGAACCGTTGAACGACCCGCTGGTGCGCCAGGCCATCGCCTACGCCATCCCCTACGACGACGTCGTGGCGGTGGGAGCGGGCGGGCTGGGACAGCAGGCGCGCGGCCCCGTCCCGAACGGCCTGTGGCCCTACAGCGACGAGGTGTTCCAGTACACCTACGACCCTGCCAAGGCCGCCGACCTGCTGGAGCAGGCCGGCTACCCCGGCGGCGGCTTTAGCCTGGTGCTGACGCACGCAGCCGAGAACCTGAGCGAGGAGCGGTTCGCGCCCGTGATCAAAGATGCTTTGGCGGATATCGGGATCGAGCTGGAAATCCGCCCCATGCTGTGGGCGCAACAGTGGGAACTGGCCAAGGGCGATCCCGCCGAGGCCCAGGACATGTTCCTGCTCCTCTGGTGGCCCACCATCAGCGACGGCTATGATAACCTCACCAGCATGTTCCAATGCGAGGAGACGCCCTTCTTCAGCCTGGCTTACTACTGCAACGAGGAGTACGATACCCTGACCAGCGAGGCTCTCGCTTTGACCGGGCCGGACCCGGAGGCGGCGCAGGAAAAGTACATTGAGGCCATGAACATCCTGGTGGAGGACTCGCCCTCGCTGTTCCTGTACGACACGCGCTTATTCCGGCCCGTGCCCGCCTACCTGGAGGGTTACGAGTACAACGCCAACTACCCCTTTAGCACCTTTTTCTACCCGATCCGTTTGGCTCAGTAAGGTTGAATCAACCTTACCTTCTTCCCCCCTCCTCCGCGAGGGGGGAAGAAACCATAGGAAGAAACCAGGTTTTTCGGAAAAACCTGGTTTCTTGGAAAAAAGATGCTGGCTAAACTCGACTATATCCTAAAGCGGCTGGCGATGTCCGCCCTGGTGCTGTTGGGACTCTCCGTCATCACCTTTACCCTGGCGCGCATCGTGCCCTCTGACCCGGCAGCCCTCTACGTGGGGCCGCGCGCCCGCCCGGAACAGGTGGAAGCGATGCAGGTAAAGCTGGGCCTGGACCGGCCCCTATACGTCCAATACCTCTACTACCTGCGAGACGCGGCGCGCGGCGACCTGGGGACCTCTATCGCCACCAAACGGCCGGTGGTGCAAGAGATCACCGAGCGCTTGCCCAGCTCGCTAGAGTTGATCGCGGCCGGCATATCTCTGGCGACGTTGGTGGGCGTCGTCCTGGGAGTTCTCTCGGCCCGCCTCCAGGGTAGCCCCTTTGACACGCTGGTGCGAATCTCTTCCCTGGCGGGGGTCTCTTTGCCCTCCTTCTGGCTGGCCCTGCTGCTCCAGGTCATCTTTTATCGCCGGCTGGGATGGTTCCCCATCACCGGCCGTCTGGATACGACACTGCGCTTTACCCATCCCATCACGCGCGTCACCGGCTTTTTCCTGTTGGACTCGTTGATGATGGGGAACTGGGTGGCCTTTAAGAACGTGGCCTGGCACATCGCGCTGCCCGCCGCCGCGCTGGCCGCCTACCCGATGGGCCTCATCGCCCGTATGACGCGGGCCGCCATGCTGGAGGTACTGAGCCAGGACTATGTCCGCACCGCCCGCGCCTACGGGGTGCGAGAGTGGTTCATCACCGGCGTCTACTCGCTCAAGAACGCCCTGGGGCCGACGCTAACCGTCATCGGCCTCAGCATGGCCTACGCCCTGACGGGCACATTTTTCGTCGAATTGATCTTTAACTGGCCGGGGCTGGGGATTTTCACCGTCCACTCGCTGCTCAAGGTAGATTATCCGGCCATCATGGGCGTGACCCTATTTGCCGCAGTGGGATACGTCACCATCAACCTGGTCGTGGACCTGTTGCAGGCGTGGATAGACCCGCGCATCAGTTTGGAGTGAAGCGTGAAACGTCAAACGTCATCAGAGCGATTATCCCACCGACGACTCCGTTACACGGTGCGCGTGATCCTGCGGGACCCCCTGGCCCTCTTTAGCCTGCTGGTCATCCTCCTGTTACTCATCCTGGCCCTGTTTGGCCCCTGGCTGGCCCCCTACCCGGAACAGGGAGAGGGCCGCACGAACGTCCCGGACCGCTTCCTGCCGCCTTCGGGCGCATACTGGCTGGGCGCGGACCAATTGGGCCGCGACATCTTGAGCCGTATCATCGTCGGCGTCCGCATCGCCCTGCAGGCGCCCGCCATCGTGGTGCTCCTGGCCGTGGCGGTGGGCGCGCCCCTGGGAGCGCTGGCCGGGTATATGGGGGGCTGGGTGGATAACCTGATCATGCGGGTGACGGATCTGTTCCTCGCCTTTCCCTCGCTCCTGCTGGCAGTGACCATCGTCGCCGCCGTGGGGCCGAGCCTGACCAACGCCATGATCGCCATCGCCATTTCCTGGTGGCCCTGGTACACCCGTCTGGTGCGGGGCGTCACCATCTCTCTGCGGGAGCGGTACTTTGTGGAGGCCGCCCGCTCCATCGGCGTGCCCAGTGGAACCATCATCTTGCGCCACATCCTGCCCAATTGTGTGACGCCTATCCTGGTGCAAGCGACCATTGACTTTGGCACGGTCATCCTGGCCGAGGGGTCGCTGGCTTTTTTGGGCCTGGGTACGCAGCCTCCATTACCAGACTGGGGCCTCATGGTCAGCCAGGGACGCAGTTTCATCCTGGACGAGTGGTGGATCTCCACCTTCCCCGGCCTGGCTATTTTTATCAGCGTATTGGCTTTCAACCTGCTGGGCGACACTTTGCGCGACATTCTAGACCCGCGCCAGTACCGCTAAGAGGTGCATCCGTGACCGAACCGGCCCTGCAAATAAAAGACCTGCACGTGAGCTTTTTCACCCTGACCGGAGAGGTGCGGGCCATCAACGGCGTCAGCCTGGAGGTCTACCCCGGCGAGTTCTTTGGCCTGGTGGGAGAGACCGGCTGCGGCAAGACGGTCACCGGTCTGGCGGTGCTGGGACTGGTTCCCCAACCCGGACGGATCACGCGGGGGCGCATCCTGTTGCAGGGGCGCGACCTGCTCGATCTGCCCCCCCGCGAGATGCGCCGCATCCGAGGCGGCGACGTCACCATGATTTTCCAGAATCCCGCCACCTCCCTGAACCCGGTCTTTACCGTCGGCAGCCAACTACTGCGCGTCATTCGCCTGCATCAAAAGGGCAGCAGTCGCCAGGCCAGAGAACAGGCCTGCGAGCTGCTGGAAGCGGTTGGCCTCCCGGAAGCGGAACGGCTGCTACAAGCCTACCCGTACGAGCTTTCCGGCGGCATGTTGCAACGGGTGATGATCGCCATGGCCCTCTCCTCCCGTCCCTCCCTGCTCATCGCCGACGAGCCGACGACGGCGCTGGACGTGACGATCCAGGCCCAAATCCTGGCCCTGCTGCGCGATCTGAAAACCCGCTTCGAGATTACCACCCTGTTCATCACCCACGATCTAGCCATCATCGCCGAGACCTGCGACCGGGTGGCCGTGCTCTACGCCGGCCAGGTGGCCGAGGTCGGGCCGGCGGCGGAGATATTCGACCGCCCCTGCCACCCCTACACTCAGGGACTCATCCGCGCCGTGCCCCGCCCCGACCGGGACGTGGATGAATTGGCCGCCATTCCGGGCACGGTCCCCTCCAACCCCGGCTTGTTGAATCATTGCCTCTTTGCCCCCCGCTGCCCGCGCGCGCTCGATCGCTGTTGGGAGGAGCAGCCCGACCAATTCCCGGTGAGCGAGGGACATCAAGTCGCTTGCTTCTTGCACGGACCGGAGGCGCGCAGATGAGCAGGCGACCGTTGCTAGAAGTGCGCGGGCTGCGACGTTACTTTGAGCAAAAGAGCGGCTGGATCGCGCGCCGCAAGCGCGTGGTGCGCGCGGTGGACGGCGTGGACCTGGCCGTGCAGCCCGGCGAGGTGCTGGGGCTGGTGGGAGAGTCGGGCTGCGGCAAGACGACCCTGGGCCGCTGCGTCCTGCGGCTGATCGAGCCAAGCGCCGGAGAGATCACGTTCGACGGCCAAGACCTGCTGGCCCTGGACGGAGCGGCCTTACGCCAGGCGCGGAGCGAGATGCAGATCGTCTTTCAGGACCCGATCTCCTCCCTCGACCCCCGGTTCGCAGTGGAGGAATCCATCGTGGAGCCGCTGCGCACGCACACGGAATTGAGCCGCTCCGAGCGACGGGAACGGGCGCTGACTCTCCTGGAAGAAGTAGGATTGGGCGAGCAACATTTGGACCGCTACCCCCACGAACTCAGCGGCGGTCAATGCCAGCGGGTGGCCCTGGCCCGGGCGCTGATCTTGCGCCCCCGCCTGTTGGTCTTGGACGAGCCTACATCGGCCCTCGACGTCTCCGTGCAAGCCCAGATCATCAGCCTGCTGGTGCAACTCAAAGAGACCTACCACCTGACCTACCTGTTCATCACCCACGACCTGGGCGTGGTGCGCTACATCAGCGACCGCATCACGGTGATGTACCTGGGCCAGATGGTGGAGCTGGGACCGACGAGAGCGGTTTTCGAGTCGCCGCTCCATCCTTACACGCAGGCGCTTTTGGCTGCGGTACCCATTCCAGAGCCAAAGGCGCGCGAATGGCGCTTTGTCCTGGAGGGAGCGGCGCCGAGTCCGGCCAACCCGCCGCCGGGCTGTCGTTTTCACACCCGCTGCTCGTCGGCGCGGGACGTCTGCCGGGAACGAGAGCCGGCGCTGCGCCAGGCCGCCCCGGCCCGTTGGGTGGCCTGTCACCTGGAGGAGTAACGTCATGGCAAACTTGTTCGGCGTAGCGATTGTACAAATGCAAGTCGTGCCCTGGGACGCGGAAAAGACGATGGAACGGATGGAGCAGCGATTGAGCTACATCCGGCGCGCTTTCCCCTGGGTGAACCTGGTCTGCTTTCCCGAATTGTGCCCCACCGGTACGGCCCCTCTCGACCCCCTGCCCCCCGGCTGTGCCTGGGACGCGACGGCGGAGGCCATCCCCAAAAATATAAAAGGGAAGCGCAGCGGCTCTGGCCCACTGACCGAGCGGCTGGCGGCAATGGCCCGCCGCCATCAGGTATGGCTCCAGCCCGGCTCCATCTACGAGCGGGACGGGGACGCCCTCTACAACACGGCTCTGGTCTTTTCCCCCCAGGGTGAGTTGGTCGCCCGTTATCGTAAAATGTTCCCCTGGCGGCCGTGGGAGACGCTGGCCGGGGGGCGCGAGTTCTGCGTCTTTGATATTCCCGACGTGGGCCGCTTTGGCCTGTGCATCTGCTACGACGGCTGGTTCCCCGAGGTTATCCGCACCCTCACCTGGATGGGAGCGGAGGTCATCATTCACCCGTCGCTGACCGGCACGGTGGATCGCTCCGCAGAGTTGATCATCGAGCAAGCCCACGCCATTCTCAACCAGTGCTACATGGTCAACGCCAACACCGCGCCGACGACCGGCGGGGGCAAATCAATCATCGTGGATCCCAATGGGCGGGTGCTGCAACAGGCCGGCGACCACGAGGAGATTATGACCGAGATCATAGATTTGGACCTGGTGCGCCGGGTGCGGGAGTTGGGCACAGTCGGCCTCAACCAGCACCTGAAACAACTGCGGGACTTTGAGGGCGAGTTTCCCGCCTACACTCAAGGCATACGCCAGGGAGAGATGTTTCAAAACCTGGGGCCATTGCGCCTGCCGCGCGAGTTATAGCAAAGAAGAAACCAGGTTTTTCTGTAAGCAAAGCGACAAAAACCTGGTTTCTCAACTGACCAGGAGATGACCAATGATCAATCTAACCAATTCCATTCCCCACGTCTCACCCGTTTGGACACACCTGCTGGACCAAGTCCTCGTTCGAGGCGAAGGCGCATACGTCTGGGATCAAGATGAACGCCGCTATCTGGACTTTACCAGCGGCATCGGCGTCGTCAACACCGGCCACTGCCACCCGCGCGTGGTGGAGGCGGTGCGCGAGCAGGCCGGCCGCGCCCTGCACCTCCAGGCGAACGTGGGATTCGTACACGAGCCGATGCTGCGCCTCATCGCCGCTCTGCGAGAGGTCGCGCCGCCCGAACTGGACAGCTTTTTCTTTTCCAACAGCGGCGCCGAGGCGGTAGAGGCAGCGATAAAACTGGCCCGCCAGGCCACGCACCGGACGAACATCATCGCCTTCCAGAGAGGTTTCCACGGGCGCACCGTGGGCACAATGTCTCTCACCAGTTCCAAGACGATCTACCGGGCCGGGTACCAGCCGTTGATGTCCGGTGTCTTTTTCGCCCCCTACGCCTATTGCTACCGCTGCCCCAAGATGGAGGCCAACCCGGAGAAATATGGCTCCACCTGTTGCTGCGATTGGCCGCTGGAACAGGTGCGCTTCCTGCTCAAGAGCCAGACAGCGCCGGAGGAGACGGCCGCCATCCTGGTGGAGCCGGTGCTGGGCGAGGGTGGTTACGTGGTTCCCCCGGCCAGTTTCCTGCGCGGCCTGCGCGAGATCTGCGACGAGTACGACATCCTGCTCATCCTGGACGAGGTGCAGAGCGGTTTTGGGCGCACCGGGCGCTTTTTCGCCCTGGAGCATTTTGGCGTGACGCCCGACATCCTGGTGATGGCCAAGGGGCTGGCATCCGGTCTGCCGCTGAGCGGTATCGCCGCCCGGCGCGAGCTGATGGATCGCTGGGAGCCAGGCAGCCACGGCGGCACCTACGGCGGCAACGTGGTGGCTTGCGCCGCCGCCGAGGCCACCATCCGCGCGCTCCAGGAGGAGGAACTGGTGGAAAACGCGGCCCGCCTGGGAGAAAAGCTATTGGCCCGGCTGTGCGCGTTGCAGGAACGATACCCGAGCCTGGGCGACGTGCGCGGGTTGGGGCTGATGGTCGGCGTCGAGTTCGTCGTGCCCGGCGGGCGCAC
>DUEK01000043.1 GCA_011192155.1 Thermoflexia bacterium | reverse complement strand
CCCCCACAACATCCCCTAGCAAATCAAAGCGCAATTTAGGTTTCAGGGTTGAGCAATGTAATTGAGTGTGATATAATACCGCGTAACTTTTGGAGGTGAAAGGATTCCTTATGCTCTCTCTTTCTATCGTTCTTCCCGCCTATAACGAGGAGGCAAACGCTGCCAGCGCTGTGGAGCAGGTCTCGGCCGTGGCCCAGCAGTTGGGGATGGATTACGAGATTATCCTGGTCAACGATGGCAGCGCCGACCGCACGGGCGAGATAGGGCGCGAGCTTGAGCAGCGCATCCCCAATTTCCGTCTGGTGGAGCACTACCCCAACCGGGGCTATGGCGGATCGCTCAAAGCCGGGTTCGCGGCCGCCAGTAAGGAACTGATCGCGTTCACCCCGGCCGATAAGCAGTTTGATTTCAGCGAGATAACATTGCTCCTGGAACGTCTCGACGAGGCGGACATCGTCTCCGGCTACCGAGCCGACCGGCAGGACGCCTTCATCCGCAAGCTCAACGCCTTGGGCTGGAACACGGTGGTACGGCTGCTGTTTGGCCGTCTGTGCCGCGATATTGATTGTGGCTTCAAGCTGTTCCGGCGCGAGATTTTGGAGCACGTGAACATTGCCTCTGATGGGGCGATGATCGATACAGAATTTCTGGCCGGCGCCAAGTCGCGGGGCTATCGCATCACCGATGTGCCGGTGACTCATCTGCCGCGCGTGACGGGCGAGGCGACCGGCGCCAACCTCAAGGTGATCGTAAAGGCGTTCCGCGATCTGGCGCGCTTCCGGCTGCGGTTGAGTCGCGAGTTGCGCGAGGAAATGGACAATGGACGATGAATGAGTGGCAGCGGGAGGTGGCGGATTTCATGCGTCGCCATAATCTCTTGCACGACCCGGCCACTCACGCGCTCGACCTGGTCTCCGAGGTTGGTGAGGCGGCGAAGGAAGTGCTGCTGGCGACCGATTACGGGCAGCGACCGGCGCAATTCCGCCCCGAAATGGCGGATGAACTAGGGGATGCGCTCTACAGCCTGCTATCGTTGGCCGAGATCTGCGGCGTGGACGCCGGCAGCGCGCTCGACGCTGCTCTGCGGAAATACGGTCGTCGGCTTGCGGAGCGAGGGGGAACAGGATCGGAATGAGCGACAACAAAGTGACCGGCGAGCGACATCCATCTATTGACCTGGAACCCTTGCAACAGACATTGGGACACTTTTTTAGCGATATTGGTCTCTTGCGGCGCGCTCTCACCCACCCCTCCTACGTCAATGAGCACCCAGAGGATGAAACGGGCGACAACCAGCGGCTCGAGTTCTTGGGCGACGCGGTGCTCGATTTTGTTGCCGGGGCCTGGATTTACCGCCGCTACCCCGATTTTCACGAGGGGCGGATGACGCGCCTGAGGGCTGCTTTGGTGTGCACTAACACTCTGGCGCGGTTCGCCCGACAGGTGGGGATTAGCGAGGCGCTGCGGTTGGGGTACGGGGAAGGGGAGGCCGGTGGGCGCGAGCGAGACGCGAACTTGTGCGACGCTTTCGAGGCTTTAGTGGGCGCGCTCTACCTCGACGGGGGGCTGGCGGTCGTCGAGACTTTCATCGGGCCGCTCATTGAGCCGACGGCGAAAGAGACGCTGGCGGCGGAGGCGGACATGGATGCCAAGAGCCGTCTGCAGGAGTGGAGCCAGGCCGAGAGGGGGGTCACGCCTCGCTATCGCATCGCCGCTGAGAGGGGGCCTGATCATGCCAAGACTTTTGAGGCCGAGGTGTTGCTGGGTCAAAAAGTGGTGGGTCGGGGGACGGGGCGCAGCAAGCAGGCGGCCGAGCAAGCGGCGGCCCGTGCGGCTTGCAAGTCTGTGATCTAGTTGGGGGCGTCTAGATCGTCTCGTTCTACCATCACCGCCAGCGCGCCCGGATTGACAAACAGCGTGACCGCGCCGCATTGCAGGCAGGCACGCGCCGCCGTCGCTATCTCTTTGCGATACCGCCCGAAAAGAGAGCGATCATCAAGGGAACTGGCTGGCGCAAAGCGCGTGCGGCTATCTGTCCACATCGTGCCACTGCTGATGACGATGCCTTTTACTGTCTCACCCCCGCATGCAGAGCAGCGTGGTTCGCTCATTGGATCCTCCTACATTCTACCCCGAAAATAGGTATGGCTACTGGGCTTTTTCATCGAAGGTAAATTGGGCCGCCCTTTTTCTACTGATGCTATTCACTCCACTCACACAAAGTAACTGGCCGCCGAGGCAATGAGCAATTGACCACCGTAATAAAACGCTAAACTGACATGGTGATATCTCCAGGGTCTCCAAAATCGGTCCGCCGCGAGAATCACGTCCGAGAAGTAGAATAACAACGCACCCACGGCAATCATCAAGGCTTGTCCATTGTTGAAAACAGGGCTCGCTAATGCCGAAAGCGCCCGGCTTACCATCACGGAGATAATCAAAATGTATCCGATGACTGGCCCCTTCATTGACCTCAGATTAAGCCGGATCAGCCCGTAGAAACCCACACCCACGACCAGCAAGACCACTGTCGAAAAGATATCCCAGGCAGAAAAGCGTCCCAGAAACATAAAGACGACCGCGTAGACGATATGAGCCACAAGAAACAATCCCAATCCCACCGTGAAGGCCTTTCGGTTTTCCTGAAACATCAAAGCAATATCACCGCCCAACGAAAATAACAACCCCAACAACACGCCAATCGTGTACATCAAGTTCCGTGTTGGTTCTAGCAACGATACTAACGCCGCAGCGATCACCATCAACGTGGCAATTGGCTTGATGACGTAAATTTGCCGTCGCCGCTCAAGGAACTCGGCCCGGATCAAAAAGAGAACTGCAACAGCCAGTGCAGGAATCAAGTACAGCACTGTTTTCACCGGATATCCTCCATCGCCAATGATATACGAAATGGACAAAATCTGCCAAGTTTTGGCCGGCCTTTTGGGCCTTGCCAAAAGCTGTTCGATGCAATGATAACACTTTCGCACCACAAACGCAAGTTGCCCCGGTTGCCGGTTGTGGTAGAATAGCCGGAGCAAATCTCAAACTCAGGAGGCTTCTGTGCATAATCTGATGATCACTGGTGGAGCCGGTTTCATCGGCTCCAATTTTGTCCGTTATATGCTGGAAAAGTATCCCGATTACCACGTCGTCGTGTACGACAAGTTGACCTATGCCGGCAACCTGGATAACCTCAAAGACGTGGCCGAACGCTTCGCTGACCGCTATGCCTTTGCGCGCGGCGACATCTGCGACGCATCCACGGTGCGGGAAACGATCCGCGAACGCAATGTGGATACAATCATAAATTTCGCGGCCGAGACGCATGTCGATAGGTCCATTATGAGCCCCGACGCTTTCATCCAGACCGACGTCTATGGCACCTATGTGTTGCTGGAGGCAGCCCGCGAGCTTGGGCTGGAGCGCTACCACCAGGTCAGCACGGACGAGGTCTACGGTCACGTGCCGGAAGGGGCCTCGCAGGAGGCTGACCCCGTCGCCCCGCGCAGCCCCTACGCCGCCAGCAAGGCCAGCGGCGATTTGATGGTCAACGCTTACCACGTCACATACGGCCTGCAGGTCACCATCAGCCGGGGCGCGAACAACATTGGCCCCTACCAATATCCCGAAAAGGTCGTGCCGCTCTTTGTCACCAACGCGATTGACGACCTGCCGCTGCCCCTCTACGGCGATGGCCTGCAGGTGCGCGATTACCATTATGTGCTCGATCACTGCGAGGCAATTGACTTGGTGCTGCACGAGGGAAAGTTGGGCGACATCTACAACATCGGCACCGGCAGCGAGATGCGCAACGTTGATATGACTCACTTGATCCTCGAATTGCTGGGCAAGCCAGAGACCCTCATCCAGCCGGTGCGCGACCGGCCCGGCCACGACCGCCGCTACGCGCTCGACGTGACCAAAATACGCGGCCTGGGGTGGGAGCCGGCCCACAGTTGCGAGGATGCTATCCGGGAGGCGGTGCGCTGGTACGTCGAGAACGAATGGTGGTGGCGGCCCATCAAGAGCGGCGAACGCTACCAGGAGTATTACAAGCGGCAGTACGAGGGGCGCGAGGTCGAGTGACGGGCATTATTCTGTCAATAGCGGCAGCACGTACATCACGATGACGACGCTCAACCCCCACAGCAGGAACGTCGCCTGTAACGGGCGGTCGGTGAGGGCGATCTCCTCCGGCGCGCCGCCCATTTCCTTGACATGTATCAGATAAAGCAGGCGAAAGATGCCGTACAGCACAAAGGGGATGGTCAGCATCATCGTATAATTAGGGGGCAGGTTGGGGGCGGAAAAGGTGTAGAAAGCATAAGCCACTAGGGTCGAGGCGGTCACGATGCTGATGATGTGATCGAGCAGCGAGAGACTGTACTCTTGTAGGCTTTTTCGGTGGGTGTTCGCGTTCTCCTTCAGCAACACCAATTCGTGGCGCCGTTTGCCAAAGCCGATCAGCAGCGCCAGTAGCGTCATACAGACGTAGAGCCAGGGGGAGAAGCGTTCAGCGTCTACCAGCGGCACGCCGGCCGCCACGCGCAGCAGGAATCCGGCCGCGATGACCATCACGTCTACGATGACGACGTTCTTGAGCCAGAATGAGTAGGCGATCTGGAGCAGCAAGTAGCCGGTCAAAATGGCGCCAAAGCCTGGATCGAGGAGAAACCCCGCCGGCAGCGCGATGAGGGGGATGATGATGGCAGCGACGATGGCCGCGCCGGCGTTCACCTGGCCGCTGGCGAGCGGGCGTTTTTGTTTCTTGGGATGGCGCCGGTCTTGCTCAATATCCACCAAGTCGTTGATGATATAGACCACGCCGGATACCAGGCACAGCAGCCCGGCCCCGACGATGGTCCGGGCCAGGTAGCGCGGATCGAATAGTTTGACATCAAAGATCAGCGGGGCAAAGGCAAATACGTTCTTGACCCATTGCTTGGGTCGCATCGTTTTGATCAAGCCAATAATCAAGATTGAACCTCCAATAGCGAATTGCGCTTGATGATACCAGAGATACCAAATTTCAGCAAATTTCCCAACCTTTGCCTCCCCGCTTGCCTTTGCTTTGTTCTTGCAGTATTATATAGGCGTGGCAAAGGAGCGATTGGACGTTCTCTTGGTCGAGCGGGGGTTGGCAGAGAGCCGGGCGTGGGCCCAGCGGTTGATCCGGGCCGGTGAGGTGCGCGTGGCCGGGCAAATCTCTGACAAGCCCGGCGCCCGTGTGGCGACGAACGCCGCAATCACGGTACAGGCCCGCCCGCGCTTTGTGGGCCGGGGCGGAGAAAAGCTGGAGGCGGCGCTGGCGCGCTTTGGGTTGGACGTGGCGGGAATGGCGGCGGCCGACGTGGGGGCCTCCACTGGCGGCTTTACCGACTGCCTGCTCCAACGCGGTGCGCGCCGGGTCTATGCCATTGACGTGGGATACGGCCAGTTGGCATGGCGGCTACGGAATGACCCCCGCGTGATAGTGATGGAACGCACCAACGCCCGCTACCTGGATGATTTGCCAGAGCCGGTGGACCTGGTGACAGCCGACGTCGCCTTTATCTCGTTGCGCCTTATCTTGCCGGCGGCGGCGCGCTGGCTCCGGCCGGACGGGCAGGTGGTGGCCCTGATCAAACCACAGTTCGAGGCAGGGCGGCGAGAAGTGAAGAAGGGGGGGATAGTGCGCGATCCAGACGTACACCGCCGAGTGCTGAAGCGGGTGCTGAAGGCAGCAGCCGAGTTGGGACTGGGGTTGTGTGGACTAATACCCTCTCCCCTGCGCGGGCCGGCCGGAAACATCGAGTTCCTGGGTTGGTGGGAGTTTGGGGCGCCGAGGTTGGAGATTGATGCTGCGATTGCAACTTGTTTGAAGGAAAGCGAAAGGAGATAGGTGGATGAGTGAAACAACATCCAGGGAGCAGCGATTGGAGAGAATTTTGGAGATCAGCCGCGAACTGACCTCCACAACAGCTTTGGAACCGCTCTTGCACAAGATCGTGGATGTGTCTGCCGAGGTGACCGGCAGCGAGGCGGCCTCGATCCTTTTGCTAGACGTCCGCAGCGGCGAGCTGCGCTTTCGCGCGGAAAGCGGCGACCCTTCCGGGTTACTCGACATCCCGGTTCCGGTCGATGATAGCATTGCGGGGGCGGTTCTTATCTCTGGGGAGCCTTACGTTCTCTCCGATACCAGCGCCGACCCTCGTCACTACGACGCGGTGGGAGAGCAGGTGGGACTTCAAACTCGCTCCTTGCTCGCGGTCCCTCTCCAGATCAAAGAACGACGCATTGGGGTCCTGGAAGCGATCAACAAGGAAGAGGGAAACGCGTTTGGTCAGGAGGATATAGAGGTACTGACTGCGTTGGCCGCCCAGGCGGCGGTATCCATCGAAAGCGCACGCCTGGTAGAGGCCCTGCGAGAGGCCTACGAACGATTGGGGAAATTAGACCAGCTCAAATCGGACTTTATCGCCATCGCTTCCCACGAACTACGCACTCCGTTGAGCCTGATCCTGCTCTATGCCGCCGTGCTCCAGGAGCAACTGGGAGAGGAAGCCGGACAGCAATTGGAAGCGGTGCTGCGAGCCGCTAATCATCTCAAGGACATTATTGGGACGATGCTCAACCTGCGTTTCTTGGAAACCGGTCAGATGGATGTGATATCCACCTTGTTCGATCTGCGAACCGTGATACAGGAAGCGTGTAAGGATAACGGGCCTATCGCCGAGTCGAACGGGGTGTTGCTGGGAACTGATTTGCCGGACGACGAGGTGCCCGTCCAGGCGGATAAGGAAAAGATGCGGGTAGTGTTGGACAACCTGATCTCCAACGCGATCAAGTTCACCCCTGCGAATGGGCGGGTGGAGGTGACGCTGTGTGGCCGGGGTGACGAGGTGGAAATCGTGGTATCCGATACCGGCATCGGCATTCCCCAGGAAGAGTTGGAACGCATCTTTGATCGCTTCTATCAGGTGGAGGATCACATGATCCGCCGGCATGGCGGCATGGGATTAGGACTTGCCATCGTCAAGGGGTTGGTGGAACTGCACGGCGGTCGCGTGTGGGCCGAGAGCGCTTCAGGCCAGGGCAGCCGTTTTGTCGTGGTGTTGCCTGCGCAACAGGCTTCGCCATCGGCCATGAGTGACTGAGTCAGTAGACCCTAGAGGTTTTCAGGCCAAACTTGATGGTAACTACCTAGCGAAGCTTTGCCTCAAATGCCTCCCAGCAATTCCCGTTATGGGTGAAAAGTCAGGTCGTAGCCGCGATTTCGCAATCGCGCAGGGTGCTTTACGCGGGAAGATACACGCGATTGCGAAATCGCGGCTACAAAACGGGAATTGCTGAATGCCTCCCAAGAACCCCTACCCCTGGCCCTTCTTCGTCGCGATGGCGGCCAACCTGTTGCTGTTCTTTGGCGTGCAGGCGCTCTTCCCCACGCTTCCCCTCTACATCGTCGCCATCGGCGGCTCCTCGGCGGATAACGGCCTGGCAAGTTGGGCTTTTGCGCTGGCCGCCCTGCTGGTGCGCTCACCGGCTGGATTCCTGTCCGACCATTGGGGGCGCAAACCAGTGCTGGTGCTGGGCGCGATTCTCTTGGGCGGTGGGCCGTTGCTTTATGCGCTGGCACCCAATGTGCCGCTGTTGCTGGGGGCGCGGGTGATCCACGGGGTGGGAATGGCGCTCTTTGGCACCGCCTATCAGGCATTCATTGCTGACCTGCTTACGCCGGGCCGTTACGGGGAAGGGTTGGGGTTAGCCGGTATCTCTTCGACGGTGATGATGGCGGTAGCTCCCGTGGCCGGCGAATGGGTGGCGCGGGAGTTTGGCTTCGACCTGTTATTTCTGACGATCGGCGCGGTCGGCGGACTGGGGATGTTGGCGACCCTGGTGTTGCCAGGACGAGAACGCAGTGAACGCGCTCGCGCCGGCGGCGTGCGAGAGGTGTTGCGGCAACCACAAGTGCGCGCCGGCTCGCTGGCGATGGCTGTGTTGGGTGTCTCCTTTGGCGCGTTTATCACCTTTCTGCCCCTGCTGGCCAACGCGCGCAGATTGGGCGAGACGGGATTGGTCTTTACTGCCTACGCGCTGGCTTCTGCTCTGATGCAGCCGCTGGCCGGACGCGCCGCCGACCGCTGGGGGTCTGGACGGGTGATACTGACGGCCCTGGCGCTGATTACCCTGACATCGTCGGGCCTGTCTGTAGTATCTGGCAAGCTGGCGCTGATGATGCTGGCCGCGTTCTTTGGGGTGGGCCTGGGGGCGGCGCGGGTTGGGGTGGATGCTTGTGTGCAGGAGAGCATTGGCGCATCGCTGCGGGGGAGCGCGGCGGCGGTCCAGTACACGGCCTTTGACTTGCTGATCGGTTTTGGCAGCCTGGGCCTGGGTTTGCTGGCTGACGCGACGGACTATGGCGTGATGTATGGAGTCGTCAGTGGAATCACGCTGGCCGGATTGGCGGTGGGTGCATTAATGGTGAAGGGGCAAAAGAGAGCCAGCGGATAATCGGGGCCGGTGTTTGACCGCATCTGAACCACACGGGAACGCTCGTTCTGCTCAGCTCCCTACTTTGCGTCTCGCCACAGCGGCGCGCAATGGATCTCCTGGCTCGGCGTCACCACCCAATCCATCCGCTGGTCGTGCTCGGCGCAGGGGAGTGTGTCGGCCAGGCACTCGTCGTAGGTCACGCCCACGCGCAGGGCCGGGGTAGTGGGGAGAAGCCGGTCGTAATACCCGCCCCCAAATCCCATCCGCCCCCCTTGCCTATCGAAGGCCACACCGGGAACCAATGTCAGGTTGAGCAATGCCGGGTCCACCACTGGAAGGTCAGCGGCGGGTTCGAGCATGCCAAAGCGGTGGCGCGTCAGGCGAGCAGAATCGTAAGGATGGAGCACCATGCGCCCTCCCTCAATGATGCGGGGGACGACCCACCGGACACGGGGAAGGAGATCGAAGAGGAGGCCCAGGTCAAGCTCGTTGCGGAAGGCCAGGTAGGTGAGGATGGCGGGCGGGGTTTGAAGGCTGGAGATTGGAAGCCAAGCGGCCAATCGCTGACAGATGGCGGCAGAGGCCGCGGCTACTTTATTGGCGGGGAGAGTATCTCGCCGGCGGAGGAAGCGGCGACGAAGCTCGGATTTGTCCATAGTCACCTCAACGAAGGGGGGAGACGCCGCCCTGTGGCGCTGCGGCGGGCGCGCCCGAAATCGCGCAGGCCGTCCAGTTGATCCACATCAAACACCGGCCCATCCTGGCAGACCAGGAACCCGTTCAACGCGCACTGCCCGCAGATGCCAAAGCCGCACTTCATATACCGTTCCAGGCTCAACTGAGCGGGGATGTCGCGCCCGCGGCACAGCCGGTGCAGGGCGACGAGCATTGGTTCGGGGCCGCAGGCATAGATGTTTGGCCGGTTGGTTAGTTGGTTGGCTAGTTCGGTGACATAGCCGTGGTGGCCGAGTGTGCCATCGTCGGTGGCGATGACAAGTTCTACCCCTAGCGCGCGGAATTGTTCGGCGTAGGGCAGGGCGTTGGCTGTACGAGCGCCTAGAGCGACGGTAGTTTGAACACCGCGTTCGACCGCTCGCGTGGCGAGAAAATAGATCGGCCCCACGCCGGCCCCTCCGCTCACCAGCAGCGCTGGCCGGCTTTCGTCCAGCGAAAAACCGCGCCCGTAAGGGCCGCGCCAGCCCACGCGGTCGCCCACCTGGCGCTGGTGCAGTTCTGTGCTGAACGGCCCCACCCGGGCGACGGTGACAGTGAGTGGGACCGGGCTGGCGATGGACATCGGTTTCTCATCCACGCCGGGCAGCCACAGCATGACGAATTGCCCCGGCGCGGCTTCTGGTGCCTCTGCGTCTAGCACAAAAGTGCGGATGGCGCGGGTCTCACTCCGAATTTCGCGGATGAGGACGGTTTGTGGTAGTGTCACCTGTTTGCTCCTCTTGCGTTCTGGCTGGCAAGTTTACCACAAGTCAGTGTGCATGACGAGAGCGAAAACTGTGGCATCCCAAGATAGATCTTTGCTCTCCAATCAGCCCAGGTGGACATTTACCCAAAAAGTTGAATTCTCGTCGTAAAACGGTATCATCTCAATATTGGGGGGCAACCCCCCAGACCTCCGAGGTTTGGGCAGCATATTTGATCTGGAAAGCGAGTTTTACACCCCCAACAGTTTTCTGGAGGATACAAATCTGTAAACCTCGGAGGTCTTGCCCCATCTTATTGAGAAGATACSWACAAAACATCAACTTTTGGGTAATTTTCTACCCAAAATCGCCCTCGGGGACGAGGGCTAGAGCCTTGGAAATCTAGCATTGAACAGCCCTGCGCGGCAGGGGCTTCCTGAGCCGAGACCTGCGGAGCGACGATTGGGCCTTCTCTCTCCTCTGGTGTAGATGGTCGGGCAACCCCGGCTGCCGAATCCACCAACGACGTGCCCGTTGCCTGTACCAGCGCCTCAGCTTAAGGAGCACCCGACATAACTTGTGCCACCTTTGCCCTCGACGACGGGGAGGACAAAACCACTCCGCCCACATCTCCCACGTCCACTGACTTGTTCCAGGTGCCTGGCCTCTCTGAAGCGTTGTTCCGAGTTTATCGAAGGGTCGTTCAAGCGCTATGACGCCTCTTGGTCTTTCATCGACTGTTGAGCCAGCAGAGCCGCTTGACCAAAAGACGAAAACCAACGACAATATGATCAGGCATGCTATCAGCTTCATCTTTCACCTTCCAATGATTTGATGAATGCTGATAGTATGCCAGGAATTATCTCAGTTGTCCAGGGACACTACCAGGGTCTGAGGCCGCGGACATATTTAGAGTTGCGGCTGCGAGGCAAGGGGAAGCAGGCGACGATCTCTTGCAGCCGCTCCGCTTGCCCCTGCGCGCTTTTGATCTCGATCACCATATTGTCGGCGCTGGGAACTCGGATTCGGAGGTTAGGGCGCAGCGAAAGCCGCTGGTCGTAGGCGGCCTGGGCGAAATCGAGTGTGACCCGTATTGCGCCATCTGGGGTGACGTAATACTCGCGCTGGTAGTGGTTGAGCAGAGAGGGCTGGTTTACCGTTTGCAGTATCGCCTGCCAGTCTGGCTCGGAGTGGACACGAATGGTCTCTAATACCGCGCTCCACGGCGCGCTCATATCTAGCTGGCATGGCAGCAAGTAACGCTTTTTCCTTCCCAGCATGTTGTGTTTCTGCTTTAGCTCCAGGTAGGGCTGGATGTTGGTCGTTGCGTCACCGTACCAGCGCAGACGCAGCTTGTTTCGCTCGTTCAAGCCCGCCAAATTTTCGCTCAAACTGCTCAGGTGCAGCGTGTCCAGGTACAGGCTGTTGACCCGGCGCGGCGGATAAGCAACGGTGAACCCTGCCGGATGCAGCCGTATCCACGACCGGGCCTGGGGCAGCAGGCGGGGAGGACAGACCAGCTTTAGCTCGTAGCGCAGATCAGCGTCGGATTGGATGTCGTGTGGTTGTTGGTCAATGGGTGTTGTCATTTACAGAGCCTCCTATTGAGTGGGCTGCACGCCATCGGCCAGCGCGCCAAAAGAGGTCGGTGTGACGGCGGCGCCGTTAGCAACAAAGGCGATGCCCAGGTCGTCGCTAAAGGCCGGTGTGGGGCCGGGGGCCAGGAGTACGAGGTTGTCGCTTGGCCCCAGGTTAAAGCCGGGGTCGGTGCGGGCATCCAGGACGGGGCTGTCGACGTGGAGCGTCATCCGCCGGTCACAAACGCTCAAGTCATCTTTAAAGTTTCCCTCACCCACAATGATGCGGATGGTCGTGCCGCGCGGTACGCGGGCCAAGGCCGAATCGTCGGCAAAGATGAGCGAGCCTTCGTCAGTGGCGGTTTTGGCGTCGTTATCCGTGATGCGCCACCCGCGCAGGTCAACCCCGCCAGGGCGCGCCACTCGCAATTCGAACCATTCTCCCATTCGATAGTCAGTAAAGATCACGTCGCCGGGGCGGGGCGCGTCTTTGTCCAGCGGCTCAAAGCGGGGCGCGATCGTCTGCGCGGCGGTGACTGTCAGTGTGATGACGGGCGTCTGGGGCAGGTTGGGCGGGAGCCATCCGGCAAAGCGGTATCCGGGCGCGGGCGCGGCCGTGATCTGGATGGGGACTGTGTGAAAGTAGACGCCCTGCCAGGGCAACTCGCGCGCCGGGCCGCCGTTGACGGCGACGTATCCGGAACCGCTATCTGGCGTCTCGAAGGCGAGTTGCGCTGTACCATCCAGCCCGAACCTTTCCACTATCTGCCGTCGAACCAAGTCAGGACGGCGGCGGGCAAAATCGCGCAGCTCTTCTACGCTGGCTTCCCAGTTGGTCGAGCCTCCCCAGTGGACAGATTCGTAACCGATGTCTGGCCCAAGCGCGGCGGCCAGGTCGTCAACGTGGGCGATGACGGCTGGGGGCGCGAGGGTGGTGTTGAGTAGGTCGGCGGCGCGGGAGAGAAAGCGGCGGACAAAGTCCGGGTTCTCCAATAGCCTCCGCAGCAGGAGCGCATCGCGCCCGTCCGTTTCCGGATGGTCGCGGTCTAGCGTGCGCTCCAAGATGTTCGAATCGACGTGGCCGTGGGGTAGCGCGCCAAAGCAATGGTCGCTGTCCCAGAACATCCACTGCCAGCGGCCGCCCTGCACGCGGGGGCGAAGCTGTTGCACGTTATGATGCGGCCAGTCAACGTCGGCGGCATAGATTTGAAGGAGGTTGTAATCAATAAAGTTAGCAATGTCCACCTGGGTCTGGACGTAGGCATAGTCGGCCGGGTTCGTCAGGTTGTGAGTTTCGAGGAACCGCATCAGGTGATCCCAATGCTCGCGGTCTCCCATAGCGACGTTGGCGTCCCAGGCGTGTTCGGGCGAGTTCAGCAGATCGGCCGATGCGACGTCATAGTGGGCCGCCAGAAAGTAACGATCTATGCGCTCGCGGACGTAATAAATGCCCCACGGCTCGCCGTTGACGAATAGCAGCGCCGGCTGGCTGCGAGCGGCGTACCCGCCGAGTTCGAGCGCCAATCTATCCATTAACTGGTTGCGCATCAGCGTCCAATTCCAACTGCCGTGGGTGTGCCAATCCTGACCCCCGTTGTGCAACACTAGGCGTTTGAACGTTTCCACCTCGCCGTTGGCAAACAAGGGGTATTCGAGTTGGCTGGCTCCGTACTCTTGGCGAAAGTAGAGCCGCAGCCCCTTTTTCGGGCGGAGGCGGCTCTCGCCACCGTGGATGCGCACACCGGCCGGGATATGGAATCCCAGCTTTCGATTCTCGCCCGCATAAGTTATGTCCACCGGCCGTTCCCATTCGTCTCCTTTTCCGAGAGGATTGGCATAGATGCCGTGCTCGTTGTCCCACAGATCGTCAGGCTCTACGATCAGGGAGAGCAGCGGCAAAGTCGTCCGCAGGCCGACAAAGTAGGACGCGCTGACCACCGGCCCCAGTTCACCATCGGGCAGGACGGCGCGGGCGCGTATGACGGTGACGGCCGGCGCAGCCGCGCTCAGGCGAATGGGTTGGATATAGATCGCGCCGTTGGCGTGTGTGGGCGCGCTGCCATCGGTGGTAAAGAGCACGTAGGCGGCGGCGTCTGGCTCGCCGATCTCTAATTGGACGTCTTGGTCGTAATAGCCGCCGGGGAGGGAAAAGATCACATCCAGCGTCGCGGCCGCCGCAGACGGCCTGCCGGCGGCAAAGGTCTCAAAGGCGTATACCGCAGCCAGCACGGGGAGCGCGAGAAGGATCATCCATAGATGTGACAAGTGTCTTGGATGTTTGAAAGCCTGACGCACACGTTGCTCCTTGGAGTGACACGCAGTTGCTTTGCCAGCGAGAGTGAGTATAATGCAAGTCTGTATGGAAGTCAACGTTCGCTCGTGGTTGTGGCTCGTGCTGTTGCTCGTCCCTTTGGCGATTGGGCTGGCGTGGGGCGCGTGTTTCGACGCCGGTGCATACGTCACGTTACGATACGCCCGCGATCTGGCGGCTGGGCGCGGATTGCTTCCTCAGGTCATAGAGGGGCAGGCGTTGCTCCGCTCGCCTCTCTATGCGCTGGCGCTGTGGCTGCTGGCCGAGTTGGGAGTTCCGCTGCCGTTGGCTGGTCTGATCCTGAGCGCGTTAGGATGGGGGGCGACGGCTGCGGCGATCTATGCCGCCGGCCGGGCAATGGGTCGGCCAGCGGCGGCGTTGGTTGCGGCGGCGTTGGCGGCTTGCAGCCCGGCGCTCGTTGCGGTGTTGGGAACAGAGGCCCCGTGGGCGGCGGCGTTGGGGTGGGTGGGTATCGGTGCGGGGGCAAAGGGGCAGTGGCGCGTCCAGAGCGGCGCGCTGGCGCTGATGCTGCTCGTCCATTTTGACTGGGTCACGCTGGCGCTGACCGCGCTGCTGCTGACGGCTCGGTGGGCGGAGCGGCGGCGTTTCCCGTTGCAGGCCGCCTTGCTCCTGGCGATTGGCGCACTGGGATGGGAACTACTGGCGTTGGGGCGTATCGTCGCTCCGTACTCGCCGCTTTACCTGGGCTTGACCGGCTGGGCGCGCGCCGCCCGGCGGCTTTTGCACGAAAGCGAACTCTATTGGTTTTTTCTGCCGCCTCTGGTGTTGGGACTGCTGGCGCTGGGGCGCAAAGCAGTGTGGGCTGGGCTGTTGTGGGTCGGTATCGCGCTCTTGAGCGGCGGCGCAGCGGCGGAGGCGATGATGTTCACGCTTGGGTTGTTTCTGGCCGGCTGGGGCGTAGGGCAGCTCGTCGAGTTGCTCGCAGCGCGCTCCCTCTTTCGCCTGAGGCGGGTGGAGCTGATGATGGGCGTGATGTTCGTCGTCGGGCTGCCGCTGGGCGCGGCGCAGACGTCGTCGCTGTGGCAGCGGTATCAGTTCAGGCCGCTGGCCCGGCGGGAGCTTGAACGGGAGGCGGGTGATTGGCTGCGCGTCCATAGCGAACCGGCCGCCACGCTCTTTGGCTCCGAGCGGGTGGGCTACCTGGCGGAGCGGGCGAGCATTCCCTGGGACGGAGGCGGGGGCGGTGAAGGGGAACTGGCAAAGCTGCTGGTGACGCTGACCCAGGATTCGCCCGATTACGTTGTCTCATGCGAAACCATCGGTTGGCATTATGTGAGGCGGACGGGCTGGTTTCGGAGCGGTTACGAGCCGTTGCAAGAGTTCGATTCGGCCTACGACGTTACGTCGCCACTCACGATTTGGGGTCGCCGCGCCTCCGTTTTTGACGAACTGGAGCGCCGGCCGCTCGACGCGCGCTTGCCGGGCGGCGTCAATCTGATTGGGTGTCAGTATTGGCCGGAGCATATCCAGCCGGGAGAGAGTGTGCGCGTGACGCTATTTTTGCAGGCGACACGCCCGGTCACGGAATCGTTCAGGCCCATCGTGCAGATGAGCGTACCACAGGACGCCGGCGATTGGATGCATTGGAGGCAGGTGGACCTGGATGGCGACTGTAGCGTCCCACTGGCGTGGTGGCAGGCGGGGCAGGTGGTCGCTGACCGGTTCGTGGTGCAGACGGCCCCCGACACTCCCGTCGGCGCGTACCGCCTGGACGTATCTATGCTGGCTCCCGATGGCGAGACTTTTTTGCCCATCTATCGGGGCGGCGATGCTTCTCCCCTGGATCGTGCCCTGCTAGGATACGTGGCTGTGCCCTGGGAGGGGGAAATGGGGGCGGCGCAACCCGTGGACACCAGCTTTGGCGATCGGATCAGATTGTTGAGCTTTGAGGTCGTGGACAGCCTATCACCCGGCGCCGAGTTTGATGTGACGTTGTACTGGGAGGCCCGGCAGCCGCCGGAGGATGATTACATCGTCTTTGTCCACTTGCTGGACGCGGATGGGCAACTAGCCGCCAGCCACGACGGGCCGCCGATGGGGGGACGCTATCCCACCAGCGCGTGGCTCCCCGGCGACGTCGTGCCGGACACGCATCACTTGGTGCTCGATCCCGATGTTCCTGCGGGGGCGTACCGGCTGCAGGCGGGGATGTATGCCTGGCCTAGCCTGGAGCGGTTGCCGATTGGGGACGATAAAGGAGTGGGGGTCGTGGTTCTCCAGACCCTAAGGGTTTTCCGAAACCTTCCAGAAAACGGTGTCTTTTGGCCTATCTTTCCCCGCTGACGATGGGCACATGACCTTTTTTCAGTAGAGCCATCCATATTTTCAAAGGTCGATTTGGGCAGGCGGCGTGGCGTGCTTGACAAAAGCCCACCTATGTAGGATAATGCCCAATCACATTTAGGGAGGATAATATGACAAAACCATTTGAAGTGACCGACGACACATTCGAGAGCGAGGTGCTCCAGGCTGCGGAGCCGACCCTCGTGGATTTATGGGCCGCGTGGTGCGGGCCTTGCCGGATGGTATCGCCCGTCGTCGAGGAAATTGCCAAAGAATACGAGGGCAAGTTGAAAGTAGCCAAGTTGGACGTAGACAGCAACCAGCAGACGCCGAGCCGCTATGGCATTCGGGGCATCCCCACCTTACTTTTGTTCAAGGATGGAGCAGAAGCGGTCCGTATCGTGGGCTTCCGTCCCAAAGAGGCCATAATAGAGGAATTGCTGCCCTACATCGAATAGTTTGACGCCACAGTGTCCTGTGGTATACTGTACGCACAATTTAAAATTAAAGACTGCGATTGGGAAGAGTAGGTACCGAAGCGAGGTTCAGAGAGTCGGGCATAAGCTGAAAGCCTGATACCAGCGCCGGGACTGAATGGGCCCAGGAGTCGCCCGCCGAAATGAACAGCGGATTGAGAAATCAACTGATTGTTCGGAGTAGGTGGGGCCGGAGACGCCACCGTTACCAGGGCGCAGGGTATCGCCACAAGGCCGTACCCGCAAGAGTGAGGCTGGCTTTTCACGTACTGCGCGCCGTCATCGGCGCGTTTTTTGTTTGGAGAGCAGCCTAACTGGGGTGGCACCGCGAGTGTCGAGTAATGACGCCCGTCCCTTTTCAGGGACGGGCGTTTTTTGGTTTCTGGATAAATAAAAGAAAGGAGAAATTGAAATGAAAAAGAGACGTATTCTCACAGGAGATCGGCCCACGGGCAAATTACACCTGGGCCACTACGTGGGCAGTTTGGCAAATCGCGTGCGGCTGCAAGATGAGTACGAATGTTTCTTCATCATCGCCGACCTGCACACGCTCACCACCAGGCCGGAAAAGGAGCACATCCTCGAGATCCGCCGCAATATCCACGCCATCGTGCTCGATTACCTGGCGGCCGGTATTGACCCCGAAAAGAGCGTCATCTTCGTCCAGTCGGCCATTCCGGGCATTTACCAGCTCAACCTGATCCTCGAGATGCTGGTCAACGTGCCACGGCTGGAGCGCGTTCCCAGCCTCAAAGAGATGGCGCGCGACGCCCGGTTGGAGACGATGCCCTTTGGCCTGTTGGGCTACCCGGTGCTCCAAGCCGCCGATATCCTGCTGCCCCGCGCCCACCTGGTACCGGTGGGGAAGGATAACCAGGCCCACGTGGAGGTGACGCGGGAACTGGCCCGCCGCTTCAATAAGCTCTACGGTCAAGTCTTTCCCATACCTGAGGCGCTCCTGAGCGAAACGCCGACTTTGGTGGGAACCGACGGAACCAAAATGAGCAAGAGTCGTGATAACGCCATCTACCTCTCCGACGACGAGGCAACGGTAAAGCGCAAAGTACACGAAATGTACACCGACCCCAATCGAGTACGCGCCGACGTTCCTGGTCGAGTGGAGAACAACCCCGTTTTCATCTATCACGGCATCTTCAACCCTGACCAGAACGAGGTCGAGGAGCTAAAAGCGCGGTACCGCCGGGGAAAGGTGGGCGATGTGGAGGTCAAGGAAAAACTAGCCCACGCCATCAACCTATTTCTCGCCCCTCTCCGCGAGCAACGCGCGCGCTACAAAGCACAGCCGGGCCTGGTCGATGAAATCCTGCGCAACGGTAATCGGCGCATGCGGCGAGAGTCGGAGGAGACGATGCGGTTAGTGCGCCAAGCGATGGGTATGATCGAGTTGGCGCAACCCAGTCCGGTGAGGTACAACCTGTGCTCTCCGGGTCTGGTCTACTGCTGAAGGGAGACGATATGTACCTGACCAAAGTCAGAGTCAACAGCGAAGACTACCCGACCGACCGGTGTTACCCGTTCAACATCCCAGTTCTCAGGAAAACCCCGGAGCTGACGTTCAGAGAACCGGTTGTTTTCTTCGTGGGCGAGAACGGATCGGGCAAGTCCACCCTGCTGGAGGCGATCACGCGCAAGTGCGGCATCCACGTCTGGGACAAGCCCAAGCGGCACCTCGCCCACAACAATCCCTACGAGACACGTTTGGCGGACTATATCAGCGTGACGTGGGCAGACGGGTGTGTGCCCGGCTCGCTCTTCCGGGCCGAGACGTTCCGCGACCTGGTTGACTTTCTGGATGATGTAGCCCTGTGCGACCCCGGCCGGCTAAAGTATCACGGCGGTCACATTCTCAACACGCTGTCGCACGGCGAGGGAATTCTGAGCTACTTTGGCGGTCGTTTTCACGTCGAGGGGCTATACATTCTCGACGAGCCTGAAGCCGCGCTTTCACCGTCGAGCCAGATCAAGTTCCTCGAATTATTGCAACGACTGGAAGCGGCAGGGCATGCGCAGTTCATCATCGCCACCCACTCGCCCATCCTGCTCGCCCTTCCGGGGGCGCAAATCTTTAGTTTCGATTCATCTCGTATCAAAGATGTAGACTCAGTAGATCCAAATTTCAGACCTCGGAGGTCTCGGAAGGTGACATTGGCAGCAAAATTACTTAGATTGCGCCCGTTTTTACCGGCAAAGGCGCTCTCGAGAGACCTCCGAGGTCTTGTTGTCGTAACATTTTGGATCTACTGAGACTATAAGGAAACAACGCACTATAGAGTTTACAAACAGTTTTTTGCAGACCAGAATGTTTTCCTGAAGGGAGGTGATGTTGAAAAAATAAGCGAGTAACAAAGTAGACAAGTGTGCAAGTTACAAGTAAACAATATTTCAGGAGGAAATGAAAATGACACAGTACAAGTACTTTCTCGAAGAAAAAGACATGCCGACGCATTGGTACAACATCTTGGCGGATATGAAGAAGCCGCCTCCGTTTTACCTCCACCCGGCGACGTTGGAGGTGATGAAGGAACCGCCAATGCCGCCGCCCGTTTTCCCCATGGCCCTGATCGAGCAAGAGTTCAGCCAAGAACGATTGATCGAGATCCCGGACGAGGTACGAGACGTGCTCAAGATGTGGCGTCCGTCTCCCGTCTATCGCGCCGCCCGCTGGGAAAAGGCGCTGGATACCCCGGCCAAGATTTACTACAAGTGGGAGGGCGTCAGCCCGCCAGGCAGTCACAAGCCGAACACCGCCGTGGCCCAGTGCTACTATGCCAAAGAGGAGGGGCTGAAAGGCTTGGCCACCGAGACTGGGGCAGGCCAGTGGGGCAGTGCGCTCAGTTTCGCCACTCAGTTTTTCGGTCTCGAGTGCAAGGTCTTTATGGTCACCATCAGCTATCACCAAAAGCCATACCGCCGCGTCATGATGGAGACATGGGGAGGCAGCGTTGTGCCCAGCCCCAGCTCGGAGACCAACGCGGGGCGGGCGATCCTGGAAAAGGACCACGAAACCACGGGCAGCCTGGGCATCGCCATCAGCGAGGCGCTCGAATACGCCATGACTCACGATGGGTACAAGTACTCGCTGGGTAGCGTGGTCAACTTTGTGCTCCTGCACCAGACGGTCATCGGGCTGGAGGCCAAGAAGCAGATGGAGATGGCGGGCGGCTACCCGGACATCGTCATCGGCTGCGCCGGTGGCGGCAGCAACGCCGCTGGGCTCATCTTTCCTTTTATGAAAGATAAACTGACCGGCGACAAGCCTGATCTGCGGGCCATCTTTGTGGAATCTACCGCCTGCCCCAGCATGACGCGCGGTACCTACGCCTACGACTGGGGCGACACGGCCAAGACCGGGCCGGTGGTCAAGATGCACACCGTGGGACACGGCTTCATCCCGGCTCCGGTTCACGCTGGCG
>DUEK01000042.1 GCA_011192155.1 Thermoflexia bacterium | reverse complement strand
CTGCCGCCGTCACCGGGTTGACGAACCGGTGGCGATCCACGCGCTCAAACGCTTTGCGGCAGATTACGACCTGGCCAGCGGGCAGCCCTACATGCCAGAAGTCGCGCCGGATACGGGCCACAAGGTGGCGGTGGTCGGCGCTGGGCCGGCGGGTCTCTCTGCCGCCTACTACCTGCGCCAGATGGGGCATGCTGTGACCATCTTTGAGGCGCACGATGAGCCGGGCGGCATGTTGCGTTACGGCATTCCCTCCTACCGCCTGCCGCGCGAGCAACTGACAGCCGAGATCGGAACGATCACCGGTCTCGGCATTGACGTGCGGTACGGCGTGAGGTTGGGCGGCGATGTCGCCCTGGCGGAACTGCGAGAAAAGTACGATGCCCTGTTCCTGGGCATTGGCGCGCAAAGCTCTCGCATGATGAACATCCCCGGCGAGGATAGCGACCGCGTGTGGGGCGGCGTCGAGTTCCTGGGCCGCGTGGCGCGAGGTGAGGATGTGGACGTGGGCCAGCGGGTGGCTGTGGTCGGCGGCGGCAACACGGCCGTGGACGCGGTGCGTACTGCGCTGCGCTTTGGCGCCGAGGCCACGATCCTCTACCGTCGCTCGCGGCGCGAGATGCCCGCGCTGGATATCGAGGTCGAGGCGGCGGAGGAGGAGGGGGTCGAGTTTCACTTTTTGGCGTCGCCGATTGCCATCGGGGAGACCGAGTCCGGGTTGAAGGTGACCAACATTCGCATGGAATTAGGCCCGCCTGATGACAGTGGTCGCCGCCGCCCTGTGCCCATTAAAGGTTCCGAGTTCACCGTTGAATGTGACACGTTGATCATGGCTATCGGCCAAGTGGTGGATTCCGCCTGTTTCGAGGGTAGCGGTATCGAGACCGGCCGGGGCGGGCGCATCCAGGTTGACGAAAAAACGATGCAAACCACTGCGCCGGACGTTTTCGCCGGCGGCGATGGCGTCACCGGCCCCGATATCGCCGTGCGGGCGATAGGGGCGGGTCACCGGGCCGCCTTTAGCATAGATCAATATCTGCGGGGCGAGGAAGTGGTTGGCCGGACAGAGGTGTGGAACTCTTCAATGGGCGCGCTGGACGAGGTTCCCGAATCCCGCTTTGCCGGCGTGGAAAAGGCCGCGCGTCAGGAGACGCCGGAGCTGGCATTGAGTAGGCGTACTTGTACGTTTGAAGAGGTAGATCTGTGCTTTAGCGAAGAAATGGCCGTTGCCGAGGCCAGTCGCTGCCTGGAGTGTGATTGCAAAGCAGTTGACGATTGTCTGCTCCGGCAATATGGCATCGAGTATGGCGCCGAGCCAAAGCGCTTTGGCGGCAAGATGAACGAATACACGCTGGACGAATCGCACGCGGCGTTGACCCAGGAGGCCGGCAAGTGCATTTTGTGTGGTCTGTGCGTGCGTATGTGCAGCGACGTAAAGGGCTTGAACGTCTTTAACTTTGCCGAGCGCGGCTTTGAGGCGCGTGTCATCCCTTACTTTGGACTGCCGTTGGGCGAGACCACCTGCGATGGCTGTCTCAAGTGCGTCGAGGTCTGCCCCACCGGAACTTTGGTGGCGCGTGAGGAAGGCGCGGAGGCATAACGTCTCTTTTGAGAATGGTGTTCAAAACCCTAAAGGTTTTCCGAAACCTTTAGGGTTTTCTTTGTTCAAGGTGTCGGTGTGGGGGAAAGGGCGGAGACGGGCGTGTGTGTGGCGGTAGGAGGGACGGACGTGATGGTGGAGGTAAGGGTGGGCGTGAGCGTGGAGGTGGGTATAAGTGTGGGCGTGGAAGTGGGGGTAGCCGTGGGAGTAGAGCTGGGAGTCAGCGAGGGAGTGGGTGTGACATCCAGCCAAGTGAAGGTGTATGACTCGCCAGTAGCGTCAGCCTCTTTGTAGGTCCATCTACCGCCTCTGCCCCGTGTCTCTCGCACAACTCGTACATCCCAGCGAAACTCACCGACGCCCGCAGTCGTCAGCAGTTCGAAAGGTATGCGCCAGGCGGTGGTGCGGGTGTAGCTTCTCTCCAATGGCGCGTTGCTGGGGGGGTGGAAGAGAGTCACTCGGTACCATTCATTATCGTTCAGCACGCTCACCGAACCCCATTGCAGGACGATGGGTTCAGCGTCGCCCACGAATATGGCGCCGTCGGGCGGACTGAGCGGCTGAACCGCCGGGTAGGGTGGGATTGGAGTAGGCGTGGCGTTGGGGTCGATGGTTGGCGCGGTGGTCGGTTGCGGCGTGCCCAGCGGGATGATGAGGGTTTGATTGACGAAAATAGTGGTATCGCCGATGGGCATGTCGTTGGTTTCGTGGAGCAGGGCCACTGAGACTCCGTATTGCTCGGCGACGGTGATGAGCGTTTCTCCCGGCTCGACGACGTGAATGAGATAATCGCCCGGTGTTGGTGTGGGGACGTTTGGGTCGAGTGTGGCGGTGGGCGCGGGTGTGGGCGTTCCTACCGGGATGAGCAAGACTTGTCCCACTTGGAGCAGATCTGATTCTACTCCCGGGTTCAAAGCCACGATAGCCTCGACGGTGGTTTCGTGCAGCTCGGCGATGGTGATGAGTGTTTCCCCCTCCTGCACCTGGTGGACAATCGGCGGGATGGGTGTGGGTGATGGGGTGGGTGCTTGCGTGGGTGTTGGAATTGGCGTGTTGGTGGGCGTCTGGGTGGAAGGGAGCGTAGGCGTGGGGTCTTGAGTCTCGGACGTCATCAGCGTGTAAATCCCAAAGCCGACCGTCGCCAGGATGATCAGGGCCAGCCCGACGATGATCAAGGCTCTGATCCAGGTGGGCATTTTATGTGGTGCTTTTTCCTTGAGGGCGGTTTTTGTCTCTGTGAGTGAAGCCCCGCACATCAAACAGGTCGTAGCCTGGGCGGCCACGCGCGTGCCGCAGGCGGGGCAGCGGCGCTGTTCTTCAGATGGGAGTGCGACTCGGGGTTCTTCAGCCATTGTGTTATTTACCAAACAACGGCCCGTATGATAGCACAGAAATGGAAAATGACAAACATCCACGCGGCGGAGACGATTGACCTACGCGCAAAGTTGGGTTATACTAACATCAGTTTTACGTTTCACATTAAGGAGGAAATCCAATGTCCCTGTTCAGAAAAGTGAAATCCTGGTTCGCTCCCGTCGAGCCTCTTTCCCGTGAGATACTCCATTATCAAACCCCACCTGATGCGGAGCAGCAGTACCGGCTGCACTTGCGGGTGGAGGGGGATGGACGCGGACTGCTGGTGATCAATGCGGCTACTGTTTTGCATCTCAACCAGACTGCCGCCGAGTACGCTCGTCTGCTCATTCAGGGGGCCGACGATGATGAGGCGTCCCGCGCGATGGCGCACCGCTACCGTGTGGGCCGGGCGCAGGCCCGCGAGGACTATGTCCGCCTCCGCGACCACGTCCTCACGCTGGCTACCACCACCGATCTCTGCCCGGTGACCTATCTGGATATGGAGCGGGTGGAGCCTTTCTCGGCCGAGACTTCGGCCCCTTACCGGGTGGACGTGGCCCTGACCTATCGCGTGGACGAGGCCGGCGCGCTCGACCCGGAGGCGCGGCGGCGGGTGGACCGTGAGTTGACCACCGAGGAGTGGCAGCAGGCCCTGGATGTGCTCTGGGACGCGGGCGTGCCCCACATCTGCTTTACCGGCGGCGAGCCGACACTGCGGGGAGACCTGGTATCGTTGATCCAGCACGCCGAGGAACTGGGCCAGGTCACGGGGCTGCTGACCGACGGACGTCGCTTGCGAGAGCAAGAGTACCTGGATGAATTGCTGCTGGCCGGGCTGGATCATCTTCAAATCACGCTGGCCTCGCACCGGGCGGAGCTGCACGACGAAATCATCGGGCAGGCCGGGGCCTGGCAGGAGGCCGACGCCGGGCTGCGGCTCGCGCTGGCGGGCGATATCTACGTCGTCGTTCACGTCGTCGTCGCGCCTGCCAACGGTGATTCTGTGGCCGAGACGGTGGCTTATCTGGCCGATTTGGGCGTCCCTGCGGTCGCTCTAAGCAGCCCGCTGCAAGCCGCCGCAGAAGATGATCGTCAGCGGCTGGAAAGCGCGCTGGAGGCGGCCCAGGAAGCCGCTCACGAGCGCGGCCTGACGCTCATCTGGGACCTGGCCGCGCCCTATTCCCACGTCAACCCGGTCGAGGTGGAGGCGGGCCTGGAGCCGGAGCAGGTGGTTCGTCAGCATCTCTACGTCGAGCCGGATGGAGACGTGCTCCCGGCGCAGGGGTACAACATTGTCCTGGGCAACCTGCTGCGTGATTCCTGGGAGGCTATCTGGGGCGAGCAATTAACAATGACCAATGACCAATGACCAATGAGCAATGACCAATGACCAATGACCAATGACCAATGAGCAATTGAGCAGAATAAGAGAGTGAGTTATATGACATCTACGGCTGTTGCTACAGTGACAAAAATGATAGAGTCCTTGCCTGAACCGGCGCAAAATCAGCTAGTGCAGCATCTGCGGGATTATGTCGCGGAAATGCAGGACGAAATTCAATGGGACATTGCATTTAGGCGAACGCAAGAGCAACTGATTGCCGCTGCGCAACGCGCCAGACAGGAAATCGCCGCAGGCCATGCTGAACCTCTCGACTATGACCAATTATGAAATCTGCGACCCTGCCCTCTTTTTGGAAGACGTACCGGTCTCTTGATGAGGCCACTAGGCGCAGAGCCAGGAAAGCCTACCGGCTATGGGCGCAAAATCCTTTTCATCCATCTTTGCACTTCAAGTGTATCAATGCTGAGGAAAGCGTCTGGTCTGTGAGGGTAACATTGGAGTATCGCGCCATCGGTATTCTTGAAGGTGATACAGTCACGTGGTTTTGGATTGGCGGCCACGATAGTTATGAGCGTTTTTTCTCGTGAGGGAGGCTCATCTCTGACGCCGGAGGAATGGCACACCTGGTACGCCGCGCAAGCAGGCTGGACCCGGCAGACGCGGCAGTGGCTCTATCGGGAGGCCGGCCTGGGCCAGGCCCGCGCTGTCCTCGAGGTCGGCTGCGGCAGCGGCGTCATTGCGGGGGAGCTGACCTGGCTCGGCGCCGCCTGCGTGGTTGGTTTGGACCTGGACAGGAACATACTGGCCTTTGCCCACCGGCAGGGGGACGGCGTGGCCTACGTGCAGGGAGATGCGCACGAGCTTCCTTTCCCCGATGGCGCGTTCGACGCCGCAGTGTGCCATTACCTGCTCCTGTGGCTGGCGGATCCGGTGCGGGGCGCGCGGGAGATGGCCCGCATCGTCCGGCCCGGCGGCTGCGTCCTGGCCTGCGCCGAACCTGATTACGGCGGCCGGGTGGACCATCCACCTGAGCTTGTTCCCCTGGGCCGGCTGCAGGCCGAGTCGCTGCGCCGCCAGGGGGCCGAGCCGGAGATGGGGCGGCGGTTGGGGGAGATATTCGCGGCGGCGGGCCTGCGGGCGACGGTGGGCACAATGGCCGGTTACTGGAACCCGTCGGCCTCCCCCAACGCCGACTTTGAGGCCGAGTGGGCCATGCGGGAGCGCGACTTGGCCGGATCGCTTCCGGCGCAGGAATTGCGCCGCTTGCGCTCTGTAGACCGACAAGCGTTGGCGGATGGGCGGCGTGTTCTGTTTGTGCCGACGTTCTATGCAATGGGAAGAAGCGGAGGGTAAAGATGAGAATACCAGAGATTCTAGAAAAGCTAGAAATGTTCCACGGAGGAGTGTTCCCTCGCGAGGCTCTCCAAGAGGCCATCGCCCAACGGGAGCAAATCACCCCGGAACTCTTGAAAATCCTCGAATATGCCAGGAAAAACACCAAAGAACTGCTAGCCGTGGGCTATATGACTCACATCTACGCCTTGTACCTGCTCGCCCAGTTCCGGGAGCAGCGCGCCTATCCCTTGATCGTAGATTTCTTCTCAATCCCCGGCGAGGTGACGCTGGATGTGACCGGAGACGTCGTCACGGAAGATCTCAGCCGTATCCTGGCTTCTGTGTGCGGCGGCGATACCAGCCTGATCAAGTCGCTGGCAGAGAACGAGCGGGCAAACGAGTTTGTGCGAGATGCAGCGTTGGAAGCGTTGCTGGTCCTGGCGGCTATTGGCGAGATGTCTCGCGAGGAGGTTGTGACTTATTACCAAAGCCTCTTTGCAAAATTTGAGAGAACGCCGTCAATCATTTGGAGTGGCCTGGTGGGTTGCTGCACCGATCTCTACCCCGAAGAAGTGATGGACGATATTGAGCAGGCTTTCGATGATGGCCTGGTAAGCAAAATGTTCATTGACCTCGAATGGGTTAGGGAGAACCTGGCCGCCGGGAAAGAGAAAGCCCTGGAGAGATTGAAAAGCGACAGAAGAAAAACACTCATTGATGATACGATCAAAGAGATGGAATGGTGGGCCTGTTTCAGACCCCCTGAACCGCCGAGGAACCCGCTCAAGAAAAAGACCAGACGTAACGATCCTTGCCCATGCGGAAGTGGCAAGAAATACAAAAAGTGTTGTGGCGCGAGGCGGTGAGGTCTTGTTTGACAGTCATTTGACCGGGTGCTATACTCAGAAAAGAATACAACCCCATACTGATGTTATGCGTAGATATTTTGAGGTTCGTTGACAACTCTCAATCCCCGAATCTCAAATCGCAAATCTTAAATCAAGAGCGAGGAGTTGACAATGCCTGAAGATAAAACCGCCGGCTATACCTGCGTTACCGTTCTAGGCGTCATTGGCGTCATCGTCGCCTGTATCCTGATTCTCTTCGGTGTGCTCTTCATCTGGGGCGCCTTCAGCCCGGAAGGAGACCCTGGCTGGCTCGCCGTCGGGGGCGTCACCGTGGCCGTGGGGCTGGTCATCATTGGCCTGGCCGTCGGCGCTTTCCTCTACATCAGATTCCGCCGCTCCAAAGAGGCCGCTGGCCCGCAAGAGATCGTCCAAAAGATTGATCTCAGCGGCGATATCGAGATGGAAACGCTAAAGTGCCAGAAATGCGGCGGCGAATTGCAAGAGGATAGCATCACCGTTAGAGAAGGGGCGGTCTTTATCTCCTGCCCCTACTGCGGCTCTGCCTATCAAATGGTCGAGGAACCCAAGTGGTGAACGGAGGAAATCCATGCGTTTGAAAAAGATTTTGATTTGGCTCGCTCTCTTTGCCCTCTTGTGCGTCCCTACCGCCTCTTATGCCCAGGACTATGGCTTTTCGCTGGACCAGGAGGTAGTGGACGTTTGGATCAACCCGGATGGCTCTGTCACGCTAGAGTACCGGTTCACCTTCACCTGCGACACGGGCGCTCATCCCATTGACGTGGTGGATGTGGGCCTGCCGACCGGCGATTACACCATTTCTGGCGTCAGCGGCGACTTGGACGGCGCGCCGATTGCTCGGGTTGACGGCGATTACCAGGGCGGAGGCGACCACGGCGTGGCCGTGTGGCTGGACGATGTGATCTTTCCTGAGCAGACCGGCACGGTGCACGTGTTCGTGGACCGCGTGGGCGGGATGGTCTACGAGGACAGTGACGATGCCGAATACGCCAGCACCGAGTTTTCCCCCACCTGGTTCGGCAGCCAGTTCTCCCACGGCGACACCGACCTGACGGTCTATTTCCATCTGCCGGAGGGAGTGCAGCCGGAGGAACCACGTTGGCACCGCAGCCCCTCTGGCTGGCCCCAGGATCAGCCGGAGACGGCGCTGGACGACGACGGCCGCGTGGTCTACATCTGGCACAACCCGTCCGCCGCGCCGGACCGCCAGTACACCTTTGGCGCTTCTTTTCCCCGCCGGTATGTGGCCGAGGACGCGGTCCAGGAGGGGCCATCGGCTTTGGAGCTGATCTTTGGCGCGATCTTTGGGGCGATCTCGAGCGCCGCCAGTTGCTGTTGTAACCCAGTTCCCATCTTTTTTGTGGTCATTGCCGGTTTCATCGGGCTGTCCGTCTACGGTCAGCGCAAGCGCAAGCTAAAGTACCTGCCGCCCTCGATGAAGGTTGAAGGGGTGGGCATCAAGCGCGGGTTGACGGCGGTGGAGGCGGCTATCTTGTTGGAGACGCCCCTTAACAAAGTTATGACAATGATCCTCTTTGGCCTGCTCAAAAAGGGCGCCGTGACGGTGCTGGACGACAACCCGCTCAAGATCGAGGTCAACGAGCCATTGCCGGAAAAATTACGCTCGTACGAGACGGCGTTTCTAAAGACGGCCAAGAAAGACGGCGCGCTGAGCGAAAAGCGACTGCGCGCGATGATGGTCGCGCTGATCAAAGAGGTCAACAACAAGATGAAAGGGTTCAGCCGCAAAGAGTCGGTGGCTTATTACGAGGGCATCGTCAAGCGGGCCTGGCAGCAGGTAGAGGGCGCCGATACGCCCGAGATGCGCGGACAGCAGTTCGACGAGCAACTGGGGTGGACGATGCTGGACGACGACTTTGAAGAGCGGACGAACCGCACTTTCCGCACTGGGCCGGTTTTTATGCCAATGTGGTGGGGCTACTACCGCCCCTGGGGGCGCGCGCACTCTGTGCCCAGGCCATCTTCTTCTCGGCCTTCGACTCCGACCCCTTCGGTGGGGCGCGTCCAGTTGCCCACTCTGCCCGGCGCCGCCTTTGCCGCGTCAATCGTGAACGGGGTTCAGACCACGTCCAGCCGCATCATCAAGAACGTGACCGGTTTCACCGGCGGCGTGACACAGGTTACAAACCCGCCGCCTAAGCCTTCCTCCAGCGGGCGCAGTTACAGTGGAGGGAGTAGCAGTTGCGCCTGCGCCTGCGCTTGCGCGGGTTGCGCCTGCGCTTGTGCGGGAGGTGGGCGGTAGAGCCGCGAACGTATGTCCTTTCTCGCCCGCCTGCGTGACCGTTTGAGTGCTCCCCAGCCTATGTCTCCGGGCCTGCGCGCCTACGAGCGGCGCGACGGGGCCGGCGGCAAGGTGCGCTTGCACCTGCGCGTGGAGCCGGATGGGCGCGGCCTGTTGGTCATCAACGCCGCGCGGATGCTCCACCTGAACCAGACGGCCGTCGAGTACGCCCGCCTCATCCTGGAAAAAGCGCCGGAGGAGCGGGCTGTGCGAGACGTTCGCCGCCGCTACCGGGTGGACGTCGCCACYGCCCAGRCCGACTACCGCCGCTTGAAGGAGCAGATCGAGTCGCTCATYRCCTCCGAYGGCTCCGTCTGCCCYATCCACGGRYTSRACYTGGAGCGGATTGACCCTTTCTCGGTCTCCCTCACGGCCCCCTACCGGATGGACCTGGCGCTGACYTAYCGCTGCAACAACGATTGCCCCCACTGCTACGTGGCCCGGCCCTCCGACTATCCAGAGATGGACACATCTTYGTGGAAGAGAGTGTTGGACCGGGTGTGGGAGGTCTCCATTCCCCACGTCTGTTTTACCGGCGGCGAGGCGACTGTGCACCCTGACCTGGTTGAACTGGTGGCCTACGCCGAGGGGAAGGGGCTTGTGACGGGCCTGCTGACCAACGGCCGGCGGCTATCGGACGTGGACTACACAGGGGCGCTCGTCGCCGCTGGGCTGGATCACGTCCAGATCACGCTGGAATCCCACGACGAGGCGGTACACGACCGTATGCAGGCTGTCCCTGGCGCGTGGCGCGAGACGGTGGCGGGCGCGCGCAACGCGGTCGCGGCCGGACTCTACACCACCACCAACACCACCCTGACCCGTGAGAACGTCCCCGTTATCGAGGAGACGGTGGCCTTTATCGCCGGCTTGGGCGTGCCCGCTTTTGCCTGCAACAGCCTGATCTACTCTGGACGGGGGGCCAGTGTGGGCACTGGCTTCCGCGAGGGAGAGTTGGCCCCCGTGCTGGAGCGGGTGCGGGAGACTGCCGACAGATATGGACTGCGTCTCATCTGGTACACGCCCACGCAATACTGCGCTCTCTCCCCGCTGCAATTGGGCCTGGGAGTAAAGGCGTGCACGGCGGCGCTCTACAATATGTGCGTCGAGCCGGACGGGGCAGTGATTCCCTGCCAGAGCTACTATGAGCCGCTGGGCCACATCCTGCGCGATCCCTGGGACGCGATCTGGAATCACGACCTGGCTCTGAGCCTGCGGGAGCGGCGCTACGTCCCGGCCAAGTGCCACGAGTGCCCCGAGTTGTCGCTTTGTGGCGGGGGGTGTCCGTTGTATTTGAAGCACGAGCAGGCAAGTTAGGGAGAGGAAAGGTCTTGTGATTCCTACTTATCAGCTTCACCTGCCAATTGAAGATACAGGAAGAGTTGATCTTGAGGGAAGCTATTGTAATAGGTTAGCAACTCTTCTATCCCAGGATCTAGATTTCCACAAATGCGACAGCAAATATGCCTCGCATAATTTTCACTCCTTCCCCGCCAAGTTCCCGCCTCAGCTGCCTCGCAAGTTTATTGAGGAACTGACGGACACTGGGGATATAGTCCTTGATCCGATGATGGGATCAGGTACCACAGTTGTGGAGGCTTATCTTTCTGGCCGGCAGGGGATTGGATTCGACATTGATCCTCTTGCGTTGTTGGTCGCCAGGGTCAAAGTTACTCCTCTCGATTTGGAGCGAGTCGCTCAACTGGGAAGCAAAGTGCTGAGTCAGGCCAGAATGGCGGTTGTGGAAAGACGTCATAACCTTGAAGAGCGACTTGCGAACCACTGGGACGCCAAAACGCGCAAATTTGTCAACTACTGGTTTGCACGCGAGACGCAGATACATCTCCTGGCGCTAGTTGCGGAAATAGAGCAGATAGAAGATAGAGCCCTCAGGGACTTTTTCGAACTGGCTTTTTCTGCCATTATCATTACCAAGTCTGGAGGCGTGTCTCTGGCCTTCGATTTGGCCCACACCCGACCTCATCGAGCCAAAGTCGTTTACACTCAAGAGGGTGACATTGTGCTGGGGCACGACCTAGTGGATAGTTTGTCATCTCGGGTCAAATTTCTGACCAAAACCCTCCGCTCACCTCTTGAAGAATTTGAGAAGCGGTTTAAGCAGAACTTGACTGGCTTACAAACACTCGGTGTGAAGGCGAATCAACCGGAAATCTCCTTTGGAAATGCCCAGAGCTTGCCTCTTAATGAAGGGGCTGTGGATTTGATTGTCACCTCCCCTCCCTATGCTGCCAATGCTATTGACTATATGCGAGCACACAAGTTTTCCCTCGTCTGGATGGGATATCAGATCAATAACCTCAGTCAGAAGCGGGGGGAGTACATTGGTGGTGAGGCGGTGACGGGGATAGACTATGAAGAATTGCCTGATGAGGCAGCCATGGTAGTTGCCGATATCGTCAGTGTGGATGAGAAGAAGGGGCGTGTATTGCACCGCTACTACTTGGAGATGACGCGGACTCTGCGAGAGATGTTTCGGGTTTTAAAGCCTGGCAAGGCAGCGCTTACCGTTGTGGGGAGTTCCACAATGCGGGGCAAAGATACTAGCACACACACTTGTTTGGCCGCTATTGGTCAGGCTATCGGCTTTGATGTCCCCAAGATTGGCGTTCGCTATCTTGATCGTGATCGGAGAATGATGCCAGCAGGATCCCGTGTTGATTTGGAATCCCAGATTCAACAACGTATGCACGAAGAGTACGTTATTGGTTTTTACAAACCCGAAATCTAAAGATGCCACTGCCAAGTGACAGCTTTTTGGAAAAACCCAAAACCCCGCCCTTGCTGTTTCTCATAAAATGAAGGACACCGCAGGGGTTTTGGGCGCTATCTGGAGGGTATAATGAGCATCGCTGATTTACGCAAAGATTATCATACTCGCATCTGCCGAGAGGTTATCAGGCTCAGGAGGGACGGAGAGACCGAGTACCCCAATTTCGCGGACAAGGGGAGCAGTTCTAGCAGAGAGATCGCTTTGGGCGTTGTCCAGCGCATCGGTTGTGCGTCGAGTTGCGAGCACCTCTCGGGACAGACAGCCGGCAGGCTCTTTGAGGTCATAACCAAGGATTTTCTTGAGAGTGGATTTGGTATTTTGCGCCACCTGCGTCCTGGGAGATGGCATTATTCTATTCAGACCCCCATATCTGACTTTGATCAGTACAAGCACCTGGCACTCTGGCAAGAATTGTGGAGCAGATGAGCACATTGGCTTCGTCGTTGGGGGCCGATTACATCATCAAGCCGGATATCGTCATCGGCAGGCGGCCGGTTTCGGATGAAGAAGTCAATCGAGATGGATCAGTGATGGATGCGGCGAACACAATCGCGGATTTGACACCTCTTCGGGAAACAAACGCTGAGAATAGCTGTCTGATCCTCCACGCCAGTATCTCTTGCAAGTGGACCATCCGAAGTGATAGAAGTCAAAACGCTCGCGCTGAGGCGCTGAACCTGATTCGGAACCGGAAGGGCAACCTGCCTCACATCGTAGCCATCACCGCCGAGCCTCTGCCGACGCGCATCGCTTCTCTGGCGCTGGGAACCGGCGACCTGGACTGCGTGTACCACTTTGCCCTGCCCGAACTGAGCGCAGCCACTCACGAGAGCGAGAATGAAGATCAGATCGAGATGCTAGAGACGCTAGTCGAGGGGCGGCGCTTGCGGGACATCAGTGATTTGCTGTTCGATCTGGCGATATAGGAGGAGGCATTATGAAAGACACGATCACAAGAGAAGAAGCGTTGGCCCTGATCCAGGAATACGGCTGCGCCGAGAACCACGTCCACCACATGCTGGCGGTCGAGGCCGCTATGCGCGCCTACGCTGGCCGCTTTGGCGAGGACGAAGAGTTCTGGGGCGCTATCGGCCTGGTGCACGATTTCGAGTACGACCGTTTCCCCGACGACCACCCGCACGCTGGCGGGCGCATCCTGCGCGAGAAGGGGTACTCTGACGAGATCGTCAACGCGATCCTCTCGCACGGGAACACGGGCGTCCCCCGCAACACGCCGATGCGAAAAGCCCTGCACGCGGTTGACGAGCTGACCGGCCTGCTGGTGGCCGTCACGCTCGTGCGCCCGTCCAAAGACGTCCGCGACGTCAAGATCAAATCGGTGAAAAAGAAGTGGAAGGACAAGCGGTTCGCGGCGGCCGTTGACCGCGAGGAGATCGCGCGGGCGGCCGAGGAGCTAGGCGTGGAGCTGTGGGAGCACGTCGGCGTGGTGTTGGAGGCGATGAAGGGCATCGCGGGCGAGATCGGCCTGGACGGGCGGCTCGCGACCACCTGAAATCCGAAAAACCTCGCAGACAGACCCCAGGGGTTTCAGAAAACCCCTGGGGTCTTTTGGTGCACAACCACCTGAAACCTGAAACCAAAGGAACTCGCAGCAAGATACTGAGAGTTTCAGAGAACCATTAGGGTCTTGCCATCGCCTGCTCAATCAGCGGGGCAAGCTCGCCGGTAGTATCGAGGTCCAGGGCGTGGATGTACGCCTCCTGGGCCTTTTGACGTTTACCCTGGGCCTCCCACACTCGGGCCAGATGGTAGTGGGCCGCGGCCAGCGTCGGGTCGAGCGCGAGCGCCTGCTGGAATCTGGCCTGCGCCCCGTCATAGTTGCCGGTCTGAAAGAGCGCCCATCCCTGCAAGTCGTGAGCGCGAGCGTCGTTGGGCGAGAGTTTGAGCAACTCTGACGCGGCCTCGGCAGCCCGACCGGCGGCGGCGATGTTGTGATCCAGGTAGAAGCGGGTCAGGGCCTCCCACAGGAGCGGATCGTCGGGTTGGAGCGAGACCGCCTCCTGGAGCCAGATCTCGGCCGCCGTGTACCGCCCCTCGACCGCCCACGTCTGCCCAATTTCGATGCAGATGGCCGGGTTGTTAGGGTCTAGATCGTAGGCCGCCTCGTACTCGGCGCGGGCGGCGGCGGGGTTTCCTTGCCGGTCATAGTGCAGCCCCAGGAAGGCGCTGGCCACAAAGGAGTTTGGGGCCAGCTCGACGGCTTTTTCCAGGCGGGGTTGAGCCTCGTCCGGGCGGCCCATCTGGTCGAGCGCGTGGCCCAGGTAAGCGTGGGCGTCGGCATAGTCGGGGTTATGAGAGATGGCGCGCTCGAACTGGCGCGCAGCCAGCGCCCATTCCCGCGCCTCAAAGAGCGCGCGCCCTTGCATCGCGCGGACGTATGCGGGGTCGCTGGCCACGTTTAAGTCCTGGGTCGCCGCCAGCAGTTGCTTTGCCAGATCGGTCTGAGCGGCATAGAGGTGCTGGATAGCGGCAGGATCGTCGCCCAGCAGCAGCGCGCCCATCCGCTCGTGGGCCGCGCGGTCGGCGGGATCGAGGCCCAGCAGCCTCTCGTACTCTGACTGCGCCGCCTCCCACTCCTCTAGTTCGACGTAGGCGTGGGCCAGGATGTGACGTGTATCGGCATCGGCGGGGGAGAGCGGTAGCAGCCGCCGGGCGTGTTTGACGACGGCGGGCCAGTCGGCGCGGGCGGCGTGGATGGCGACGTACAGCCGCTCCACTTGTTCGCTTCCCCCCGCGCCCAGCCGTTCGACCTCGGTGAGGGCGTCCAGCGCGTCGTCGGTGCGACCCCACTCCAGATAGAGCCGGGCCAGCCGGAGGAGGGGCTCGGGATCACTGGGCTGCAACCGGGCGGCCTCCTGATAGGCGGCGACGGCCCCGCTGCGCTCGGTGTTGGCGACGAGTGTGTCTCCCTGGCGCAGCAGGTCGAGGTACGGCGTTGGGGCTGGACGCAGGATGAGTGCGAGCGCCAGAGCGAGCAGCGTCAGCACCGGGGTGGCGATGAGTAGATGGGTTGCGGGTTTGTGAGTCACACGGTCATTATAGTTGCATATGAGGGGAGGGGCAAGGTTGGTGGCACGGCCCGATTTGCAAATCCACCCAATCTATGCTACACTTTTCCCAGGTTGTGCCTCATTATCATTCTTTGGTACTGGAGTCTGGCGTTTTTGTTCGTAGTGACGGCTTCAGCCGTCCAAAAGGCTCAAAAGCGGCTAAAGCCGCTACTACGAACCCCCATATCTAGCGCCTTTATTGTTGCCTACCCCAAGATGTGGGCATTCTGAAAATTTGCCAGACTCCAGATATGTAAAAGAACCTACCTATAAAAAGCTCATTACGGGAGAGCTAGAGCGTTTTGATGACCGTAACACGGGCTTTAGCCGTGGACACATCGAGGGCAACAAGTATACCGCCATGCATAACCAGTGCATTGAAAATTTTAAAAAGAGCAGGCCCGGGCAGAACATTCTGGACCATGCCACGTGGGTCGCGGGTGCCACTGTGGACTATGTGGTTCGGGCAAACCTATTGGGAAGAGAAACAAAGCCTATCTACAACACAGAGTACAGGTTGAAAAACCCTGACCCCGTAGCGCTGACGAGAATCATTAAAGAGAAGGCCTGCTGGATCGGTGCGGATATGGTGGGGGTGGCGAAACTCAACCCCTCGTGGATATACACGCACTGGGGACACCAGAACGTCCGATACTCACACGCCGCCGAAGTGGGTGACCCCATTGAGATTCCACCGGAATTCAATATGGTCATTGTGATGATCCATGAAATGGGTTATGAGGCCATCCAACGCTCTCCCGGCATCGAATACGACACGGACATCGCTTATTCAAAAGGCGCATGGTGCACCAGCTCTCTCGCCACGTTCATTGCCGAACTTGGCTACAGGGCGATCCCTTCTGTGAACGAATTGGGCATTGACATAGCAATGGCGGTGGATGCCGGGTTGGGAGAGATGGGGCGAAATGGGCTGCTCATCACCAGGGATTATGGCCCACGAGTTCGGATAAGCAAGGTTTTCACGAACCTCCCGTTAATCCCCGACTCCCCTATAGACATCGGTGTCCAAAAGGTAACTACCCAGACCAGCGCAAATTTGAACGTTTCAGGCTCTCAGCCCTCGTCCCCGAGGGCGATGTGGGCGAGAGCACTGTATTCTGAGTAGCCATCCTCCGCACAAGACGCCCCCGGGACGGGGGCTGTAAGCAGTGGCTGGGTAGTTACTCCAAAAGTTCTGCGAAAAATGTGCGCTCTGCGCAAAGTTATGTCCCAGCCACGCCCTCATGCTTGGCGATAGGACCGATAAAGCCTGGACCGAACAGAATGTGCCCGGAATGCTGAAATGGCCGATACGTGCCATGAACTGTCTGGACTGGTGGGTTAAGAACGGCAACCATTGTTCTATCTGTATTAGAGTCTGTCCCTGGAACAAACCGGACAGCCTGTTTCATAGAGTGGTTAGAATCCTGGCGGAACGTAACATCTTGACAGATTTTCTCGTTTTCATGGATCAATCTTTCGGCTACGGGAAACAGGTTACAAAACAGTATCCTCAGGACCCTTCAGTGGTTAGACTCAGTAGATCCAAATTTCAGACCTCGGAGGTCTCGGAAGGTGACATTGGCAGCAAAAATGCTTAGATTGCGCCCGTTTTTGTCGGCAAAGGCGCTCTCGAGAGACCTCCGAGGTCTTGTCGTAACATTTTGGATCTACTGAGACTGTGAAACCCAATGGGGACTACACTCTTGGCAGATCAGGATTATTTAATAAGGAGCGAGTGAACCAATGACAAGTGTCAAACGACAGCGTGGACTGGATGCTATGAAGCCTTACGAGCCGGGCAAGCCTATCGCAGAGGTGCAGCGGGAGTACGGCCTCACGGACGTGATCAAGCTGGCCTCCAACGAAAATCCATCAGGGCCATCGCCCAAGGCGGTGGCGGCCATAGAGCGGGCGCTTCCCGGGCTGAATCTGTACCCCGACGCGCAGAGCTACAACCTGCGCCAGACGATTGCAGAGCGAATGGGCTTTGAGTTGGAGCAGGTCAGCGTGGGCAATGGGGCCGACGGCATCATCACGCAACTCTGCCTGGCCTATTTGGATGAGGAAAGTGAGGTTATTGTCAGTCGTTCCTCTTTCCCGGTCTATGACCGTTTCACTCATACGATGCGGGCGAAACTGGTCAAGACGCCTCTCAAAGACTATGGCTTGGATCTGGAGGCCATGGCGCGAGCCATCACCGCTAAAACCAAGCTCATCTTTGTCTGCAACCCCAATAACCCGACCGGAACCATCGTCACAGCGGACGAAGTGGACGCTTTTATGGAACGAGTGCCCGGCCGCGTGCTGGTGATTTTTGACGAGGCATATTACGAGTACGTCGAAGCGGAGAACTATCCCGACTCGTTGCAGTACGTCCGGGAGGGCCGAGGCAATGTGTTGACGATGCGCACCCTCTCCAAATCCTACGGCTTGGCCGGTGTGCGGCTGGGGTATGCGATTTCTACGCCCGAAATTTTGGCCCCGCTGTACCAGGTCAAGGAGATATTCGCCGTCAATTTGCTGGCCCAGGCCGCGGGGATAGCTGCTCTGCAGGACGAGGATTTCTTGAAGCAATCAGTGACCGCCAACCGCGCCGGAAAGCGCTTTCTGTACGGCGAGTTCGACCGGCTGGGCTTGGACTATGTTGAAAGCCACACCAACTTTATCCTGGTCAAGATCGGCCCGCGGGCGGCGCAAGTGCAGCAGCGATTGCTGGCGCGAGGCGTCATCGTGCGGCCTTGCGTCAATTATGGCCTGCCCGACTTTTTCCGCATCTCGATAGGAAGTCAGGCTCAGAATATCCGGTTGATCGAAGCATTGAAGAAGGAGGTAGCGACGAATGGATGAGATGAAAGGCAAGATTGTGATCGTCACGGGCGCCAGCAGCGGGATCGGGCGAGCTGTGGCGCTAAAGTTCGGGGCGGAGGGGGCCAGTGTGGCCCTGGTCGCCCGCAGCGGCGACAAGCTGGCGCAGGCGGCGCGAGAGATTGAGGCCGGCGGCGGCGAGGCGCACGCAATCGTGGCCGACGTCACCAAAGAGGCGGACGTCGAGCGCGCGGTCAGTGAGACGGTCAAAGCGTTCGGTGGAATTGACGTGCTGGTCAACGCGGCCGGCGTCCTCTTTACAGGCACAATTGAGACCACCACACTCGAGGACTGGGACTATATGATGAGCCTGAACGCGCGCGCGCCGTTTTACCTGATGCAGCGCGCTATGCCGTACCTGGTCGAGCGGAAGGGGAACGTGGTCAACGTCTCCAGCGTGAACGGCATTCGCTCTTTTCCGGGCGTACTGGCCTATTGCGTCAGCAAGGCGGCCGTGGAGCAGCTCACGCATTGCGCCGCGCTGGAGGTGGCGGGCAAGGGGGTGCGCATCAACAACGTCAACCCCGGCGTCACCGTCACCCAGTTGCACCGCTCCGGCGGGATGGACGAGGATGCGTACGCGGCGTTTTTAGAACACAGCAAGAGCACGCACCCGCTGGGTCGCGTGGGCCAGCCGGAGGAGGTGGCCGAGCTGATCTACTTTTTGGCCTCGCCGAGGGCCGGGTGGATCACGGGAAGCAGCCATCTGATTGACGGCGGGCGCGGCCAGACGTGCGCCCGGTAATAGCGTAAAACGTAATGAGGAGGATTTGGACGATGAAGGATAGAAAACTGTTGATGATTCCCGGTCCCATCGAGTTTACGCCAGAGGTGCTGCGAGCGATGGGTATGCCCACCACTAGCCACGTGGCGCCCAACTTTATCGAGGCGTTCGGCCAGGCGTTGGAGCGGCTGCGCCAGGTATTCCTGTGCCCCAGTGGGCAGCCCTTTGTTGTCGCAGGGTCCGGCAGCCTGGCGATGGACATGGCCGCCGCCAACCTGGTCGAGCCGGGCGACAAAGCCCTGGTAGTGAACACCGGCTACTTTGGCGATCGCTTTGGCGACATCCTGGAGCGGTACGGGGCGACTGTGACTTATGCGCGCGCGCCGGCCGTCGGCGACGCGCCCGCACTAGAGGACGTGGAGGCTGCGCTGAAGGGTGGCGCGTACAAGCTGATGACCATCACGCACGTGGATACCTCCACCGCCGTCTGCGCCGACGTAAAGGGGCTGGCCGCGTTGGGTCGCCAGTACGACACGTTGGTCGTGGTGGACGGCGTCTGCTCGGTGGCCGGCGAGGAGATGCGCCAGGAGAAGTGGGGGATTGACCTGGCCCTCACCGCCTCGCAGAAGGCCATCGGCGTGCCACCGGGACTGGCGCTGGTCGTGGCCGGGCCGCGCGCGCTGGACGCTTTCCACGAGCGCAAAGCGCCGGTGGGCAGTTACTACGCTGACTGGACTCAATGGCTGCCGGTGATGGAGGCTTACGAGGCTCGCAAGCCCAGCTACTATGGCACGCCAGCGGTCAACCTCTTATGGGCGCTCAACGTCAGCCTGGGGCAAATCCTGGACGAGGGAATGGAAGCCCGCTTTGCCCGCCACCGCCGGCTGAGCGATGCGTTCAAGGCGGCGGTCGCGGCTCTGGGGATGGGCCAGGTGCCGGTCAGCGCCGACAAGACGGCCACCACCCTGACCGCCCCCTACTTTCCCGCCGGCGTGGATCGCTCGATGCTGGCCCACGTCAAGGAGGCGGGCGTTATCGTGGCCGGGGGCCTGCATCCGGCAATCAAGGCTAAATACTTTCGCGTCGGCCACATGGGCGTGGTGAGCGCGTCTGACATTCTGGCTACCGTGGGGGCCATCGAGTACGGGCTGGCCCAGGCGGGGTACGAGTTTGAGCCTGGCGCGGGCCTGTCCGCCGCGCAAGCGGCTCTATTGAGGAGGTAAACGTGCCTGACGTTACGTTCGATACCTACTACCGCTACAAAGATTTAACCCGCATCCTGCAAGCCTACGCGGAAGAGTACCCCCAACTCGCGCGGCTTGAAAGCATCGGCAAGAGCTACGAGGGACGCGATATATGGCTGGTCACAGTGACCAATTTCGCCGCCGGCGAGGACAGGTGCAAGCCCGCGCTGTGGGTGGACGGCAACATCCACGCCACTGAGCTGGCTCCTTCCAGCGCGTGTCTCTATCTGATCAATCGGCTGGTCACAGAGTACGGCTCTGATGCAGACATCACGCGCTGTCTGGATACGCGCGTCTTTTACGTCTGCCCCCGGGTCAACCCCGACGGGGCCGAGCTGGCCATGGCGGATAAACCCAGGTACATCCGTTCCAGCACGCGCCCCTATCCCTACGACGAGGACCCCATCGGGGGCTTGGTGGAGGAGGACGTGGACGGCGACGGGCGCGTGCTGAATATGCGGATTCCAGACCCCAACGGTCCCTGGAAGGTCT